>NZ_DAMAAE010000001.1:0-461947 GCF_031986685.1 Moraxella sp. CTOTU47915 | reverse complement strand
TTGATTGGTTGATTGGTTGATTGGTTGATTGGTTGATTGGTTGATTGGTTGATTGGTTGATTGAACCATTAAGCTCGCTATCAATAGCAAAAGCCCTGTCACAACGAACAGGGCTTTAATCAATAAAATCGAACTTAGCTTAGAACTTATTTGTTTTTATTGTCTTCTAAGATTTTGTAGATTTCATCCTTTAATTGCAGTTTTTGTTTTTTTAATGCTTCAATTTCGTCGTCACGGCTGCCTGCTGTAACAGGATCTTTTTCTAGGTTAATGATTTGAGCATCTAATTCGTTGTGTTTATCAAATAATTTTTCAAAGTGTTTATCAGAAGTTTTTAGTTTGCTAATAAGTTCGCGATGTTCTGGAAACATAGTCCTTTCCTTTTTTTGGTTGTATGTGAAAAATAATGCAAAGGGTTCAACATATAAGACAAATTTGATTGAGTTAATATATTGCATTTGTCTTATTAGCATTGTAACTAAAAATCGCATGGTTGACTATACGCTAATCGGTAACAATTGGTGAGGGGGCAAAAGTTACACCATTAATGGACTGAAGTAATTTATGTATTAATATTTTGTTGTATAAGATAATAAACGTTTTGTTTTTTAAAACATAGCTATCAACTTTCTTAGATTGTCAAAGCCCACAAAAATCACAATAATAAGGTTAACACAATGACTTACCCAATAACTAGAAGGAAACTACCATGTTAGATCAAGGTTTATTAGATGCAGTAAAAAGTTATAGCGAACGTATGACTCGCCCGATTGAGTTTGTGTTGGGTGAGGGTGAACATGAACAGCGCGCTGAACTGGTGGATTTTTTGACCCAAATTGCAGGCACTACTGACAAGATTCGTTTGAGTCAACAATTCGATGCCAATCTATCACCGATGAGTTTTAAAATCCGTAGCCAAGACAAAGATACGGGTATCATTTTTAGTGGTATTCCAGGTGGTCACGAGTTTACCTCATTGATTTTGGCGATTTTACAATCTGGTGGTAGTGAGCTCAAACTTGACCCAGGTATTCAAAATATCATTAAGGCGATTAAACAGCCGCTAAAATTTGAAACTTTCGTCTCGTTGTCTTGCCACAACTGTCCAGACGTGGTGCAAGCGCTGAACCAATTTGCGTTACTCAATGACAACATCAGCAATGAAATGATTGATGGTGGTGTGTTCCAAGACATGATTAACGAGCGCAATATCCAAGGCGTACCTGCGGTATATTTAAATGGCAAACCTTTTGCCAATGGTAAAATTGACACTGCCAAACTCATCGAGAAACTGCAACAGCAATATCCAGATTTGATGAGTGCTGCAGCAGCAGCCGAACAGCTTGAGCAGCAAGATGTGACCATCATCGGTGGCGGACCTGCGGGCGTGGCGGCAGCCATTTATGTAGCACGTAAAGGCTTAAAAGTCACCATGGTGGCTGATCGTATCGGTGGGCAAGTGAAAGATACCCAAGATATCGAAAACTTGATTTCAATCCCATTGACCAATGGTAATGAATTATCTGCCAATTTTGTCAAACATATTACCGCTTATAGTATCACGGTCAAAGAAATGGTAAGCGTGACATCCATCACCGAAAATTCTGCACAAATAAATGAGCAAGGCGAGGATAAGCTAACCTACCAAATTACGCTCAATACCGGTGAAAGTTTTAGCACTCGTGCGATTATCGTAGCGACGGGGGCAAAATGGCGTAAGCTTAACATCAAAGGTGAAGACGAAAATATCGGTAGTGGCGTCGCGTATTGTCCGCACTGTGATGGTCCGTTCTTTAAAGGCAAAGACGTGGCAGTTGTGGGCGGTGGTAACTCAGGGATTGAAGCGGCAATTGACTTGGCAGGCATTGTCAAACACGTGACAGTGTTAGAATTTGCTGACACGCTCAAAGCAGACCAAGTATTGATTAATAAAGCCAAAGAGCGCGATAATATTGATATCATGACAGGTGTAGCGAGCCAAGAGGTCAAAGCAACTGCTGGTAAAGTCAGTTCGCTAATTTACCAAGACCGTACCACCGGTGAAAACAAAGAATTGCCCCTATCTGCTATCTTTGTGCAAATCGGACTGGTGCCAAACTCGGAAGTGGTCAAAGATTTGGTACAGGTGACCAAATTTGGTGAAATCGAAATCAATGAGAAATGCCAAACCAACAAACCCGGAATTTTTGCCTGTGGTGATGTCACTACCGTGCCATTTAAGCAAATTAATATTGCGATGGGCGAAGGTAGTAAAGCGGCGCTCAGTGCGTTTGAATACCTCATGTTGCAATAATTTTTTAGTTATTTTTCAAAAAAAGCCAAACGTCATAGTTTGGCTTTTTTTTGGCGGGCAATTTTTTTTGGCGAGTAACTTTTTTTGGCGGCTAATATGGTATTGCCTTGTCAGTCTATATTGGCGAGGTAGGCATACTACCCAAAATCCGCTACAATAACTTGCAAACTATTAATAGCGATTTAAAGGAATAAATCATGACAACAGCAAATACTTCATCCATTAAGCAGGTTACGGTAGCCGGCGGCGGCGTATTGGGTTCTCAAATCGCCATGCAAAACGCCTTTTTTGGCTTTAACGTCACAATCTTTGATAAAGAACCCGAAAAGGTGAAAGAGCGCATCGCAAAACTCATGCCCATCTACGCCAAATTCTATGACAAAAGCCCAGCACAAGCCCAAGTAATCACCGATGCGATTCGCTATGTGACTGACTTAGGCGAAGCAGTGGCAGAGGCTGATTTGGTCATCGAAGCTTTACCAGAAGTCCTTGATATCAAAAATGAATTTTATAAGGCGCTGGCAAAGGTAGCCCCAAGCCACACGATTTTTGCCAGTAACAGCTCAACGTTGATTCCTAGCCAAATGGTCGAGGCTACAGGTCGTCCTGATAAATTTTTGGCGTTACACTTTGCCAACCGTATCTGGGTGAACAACACCGCAGAAGTCATGGGCTCAGCGCATACCGACCCGGCAGTATTTGACAGCATTGTTGCTTATGCCAAAGCCATCGGCATGGTGGCGTTACCACTCAATAAAGAACAGCCTGGCTATATCTTAAATACCCTATTGGTGCCTTTTTTAAATGCCGGCATGCACTTGTATGCCAATGACATTGCCGATCCCCACACAGTCGATAAAACTTGGATGATTGGCACAGGTGCACCGATGGGACCGTTTGCCATGATGGATATCATAGGGGTTAATACCATTGTTAATATCAGCCAGCAAAAAGCCAAAACAGGCTCAAAAACTGCCGAGCGATTTATCCAAAAACTGCAAACCGAACTGATCGATAAAGGTCGCACAGGGTTTGAAGTGGGGAAAGGTTTTTATGATTATCCAAACCCGGCTTATAAAGACCCTGATTTTTTAAAATAAGCCTCAAAAAAGTTTAAAAGTCAGTATTTAAAAGTCAGTAGATGACAAAAGCCCATTGACCCAACATGGGCTTTGTTTTTTTATTGCGGCAGCACCCACGGCTAGCACTTGCCAAAGCCAACAATTTACCCCAAAATGATAAAAAATTGTTGCCAAAAACCCCCGATGAAGCCGACCACCGCCCAACAAGTCAACACCTTATTATATTATTTGCAGACCAAGCAGACACCGCCGTTTGAGATCCTGTTTTGGGAAAACTTGCAAAAGATTGACTTTGATTATTCAGCCAACAGCCTACAACAGCTCAGTCGGTTTTTTGCAGCAATGGCAAAACGCCACATTCAATTGCCACAATTATTGGCAAACCAAAGCGGGGAAGCGTTTGTGGTAGCGCTCGCCGCCTATATTGCAGACTATTTAGCCAAAACCACCGGGCAACCGATTGCTTGGTATGACTATGACAGGATGTCAGCACAACTGGCACGGCAAAATAAGTACCCCATCCAGTCACAGTTACCTGCCGATTTTTACGCGTCACTCACCGCGCACATCGGGCACAAAGTCTATTGCCAACCGCTTAAGCTATTACCAGATTTGCTGCAGGGTAAGGATGTGTTGCCACAGTTTATTGCCCAGATGACGCAGACCGTGTATCAGCAATCGCAAGTCAACTTATTACAATCGCCTGAGGCGGTGTGTCGGGGCTATTTGGCAAAAGTGAAAACAGGCAAACTACAAGACGACGCTATCGCATTTTCTACCTATCTGGCAGCGGTGAATTTTGATTATAGCCGTGATAGTTTGGTGCAAATTGATGAGGCATTATCGGCTATCCAGCAGGCGTTTGGGTTTACGCAAGCGGATTATCTGGACTTTTTGCAAGACGCCTCACGTCAAGCATTTTGCTATTTGCTGGGGTTTTATATTGGCGTGACGAGCAGTCGCTTGGCCAATGCGCCCGTGCGCTGGGTATCTTTTGCCCAGATGTATGACAGCTTGGGCGAGACGTTTGCTGAATGCCTTGAGCATAGTTTTGTGCTGCTGTTTGAGGACTGCTATCGCACGCCAATGCTGGTAGTGACCAATCGGTTATTTGGACTTGCTAGCAGTTTTCCGACTACCGCTGCTGAGTTTGCCGATATTTTACAACGGCAAAATGCAGGTCACCTAGCGGTTTATCCTTATCAAGACGCTGTGAGCGCTACCGCTGACTTGCCAGCGCATTGGACGTCAGCCATGCAGGCGGCGGGTGCGTTGGTGGCATCTGTGCTATCAAGGTTATCACAAGGTCAGCCGATTTTACCTTCTGTCTATCAAGCCCATAGCAGCGACAATACAGGGGATGAATTAACCGCATTTAATCCATCCAATATTGCGCTGTTATCTCCTAGCGATACGGATTTAGATACAGCCACAGATACAGACACAGACACGGTGATTGATAGCCTCTACCAAACGCTGCATCAAAACCCACAATTAGCCCCCATAATCGTAGGCTGTTTTGATAGCTATACCAATTTGCCGATGGGGCGTACTGAAGGGGTGGTCATTGAAATATGGGTGTATGAAAACCCTCGCTTACAGTTGCAGCTTGTGTTGCCGTATCAGTCTGCCAATAATTGGCACAGTCTAAAAATTTATCCGTTAGTCAGTCATCAAAACGGCGCACAAACAGCGCTTACATCCGAACAAATAGCTGCATTAACCACTCACTTTTACCAAGCACTGCTAAGCACACCTTCAACACAAAATACCGCGGTCAAAACGCTGTGGCAAGATGCCTATGTCAATCAACTTGATAGTTGGGTATTGCCGCCCAAAGATCAGCGTATCCAGCAACAAAACGCGCAGCTGGTGACGCATTTTGATTTTGCGCTATTGCCGATACTCGATAATCAAGCCAATGTGAATATGGCAGTTTTTGACTATAGCAGCATTGATTGGCGCGGGTTTGATTTGGCAAAACATATTTTGCAAGCCAGCCACCACGAACAAAGCTATTTGCAGGTATATGTCAGTGATAACTTGATTAAAGATGAGCTGTATCGGCAAGTAGAAGCGACTGAAGATTTATATCGCTATGGCAAAGTGGTGTGGGGTGTCGTAATAAAATCTGATGCGGCGTTAACCGAGCCTATGTCAGAAGAAGAACGCGACACGCCTTTTGCCAACCATCGGGTTAGTTGTGCCGACATTTTGTTTGATCCAAGCGGGCAAGCAAGGGTAGAAGACTTGCAAGCCAAGGCAAGTCAATTAATGGATGCGGTTGGTACAGTCAATCAGCCGCCAAATACTCCACCTGACGTGGCGTTTTATCAATTACATTGCCAAGACCACACATCTAGGGTATTTAATTTGGCTTATCCAGCCAGTATCGCAGCGACAAACTATCGGATAACTACCAGTTGGATTTGGCGGCGTCATTTGCCCAATGGCATGTTATCAAACAGCATAGTGCCCATTATCATTCATACTACTGCTTACCAAAATAAAGCCGAGCAGGGCGAAATTATGGTATTGCCTAGCCAATTATGGGATAAAGCCTATTATCATTACTGGCTAAGCTTGGCTTATGAGCAATTTGGGCAAGATTATGATTTACTTCCCTATATCCACTGGCAGCAAAAATACGCACAGGATAGCACCGATGCCGCAACCCAAAAGCGGCTATGGCCAAAATTTAAACCCAATCGAGCATCCAATCGAGCACCTAGCCGACAACAAAGTTCAGCTATCGTGTTGTCAGACAAGCTAGAAAACCCCATGTCAGCTACTGCTAAGCAACAGGGCAGTATGCAACAAGCGACTATTCAACAAGCCACTATTCAACAAACGACTGGGCAAAAACTTGCTGATGTGAAGCCAACTTTACAGCCATCGATAGAGTCAACATCACAGGTAGCCCAGACACCAAAAGCGCCGCCACCAGCCTCACTATCCAATGAATTGACGCAGCAACTCATGAATGACAAGCTGCGCTTACAAACCCAATTATCCACCAAAGATACAGCAAAAGATAAAAAACTCCTGGTGATTGCTCTCGGTGGGATGCTTGTTTTGATCATCTTGGTGATACTGGTCAAAATAATGCGATAAATTTGCCCAATTTTTATTTGAAAAAAGTCAGCATACACATCAAAAGGTCATAAAAATTTGTTATGCTAACGGTCTGTAAGTTGGATTATGACAACAAAAAGAAAGATAGGGATACAATATGAAAATTATTGCTGATGGCAATATTGCTCATTTAAGCGATTTTTTTAATGAACACACTTTAGGGCGACCCATCGAATTGATTGCGATGGCAGGGCGTGAGATTGACGCGGCTGTGATAGATGAGTATCAGCCTGATATTTTGCTGGTACGTTCCGTCACGCCTGTCAACAAGCTGTTATTAGACAACAATAAAAGCGTCAAATTTGTCGGTAGTGCCACCATCGGCATCGACCATGTCGATGTGGAGTACCTCGCCAAGCGCGGTATCATTTTTGCCCATGCCGCTGGCTGTAGTAAGCATTCGGTTGCACAATATGTGGTGGCAGCGATTGCCAATTTGCGCCCTGATTATTTATTCAAACCCATCAACCTTGGCATTATTGGGGTGGGCAATATCGGTAATACGCTAGCGCAATATGCGATTTCCTATGGCTGGAATGTGCTGGGCTATGACCCACTCAAACCACCGTCGGTGGTGAACAACGCCAAACTTGAAACTGTGCTGCAAGAAAGCAATGTGATTAGCTTTCACGTACCGCTGACGCATGCGCACAACAGCTCATATCCCACCCATCACGACTATCTGATGACCCAAGCGCGTTGGCAAACCGTATCCGACACTGCCATCATCATCAATACCTCGCGCGGTGCAGTCCTCGGTCGTGATGATATTGTCGCAAGCCCGAATGTGTGTGTACTCGATGTGTTTGAACACGAGCCCAATATCGATGCAGAGCTGCTCAAAGCCTGTAGTATCGTCACCCCGCATATCGCAGGTTATACCCTAGAAGGCAAACTTAGGGGCACACAGTTTGTCTACAATGCCTTATGCAAATATTTACAGGTTGCCCCAACGGTTGATTTTCATACCTTGATGCCAGCTGAAGTGCCGCTGTTTCAAAAAGTGCATAACCCACTCAAAGACCACGAGCGCCATCAACTGCTCAATAAAATTCCTGTGATGTATGATATCAAAGCCGATGACAAGCGTTTACGTAGTGTGGCAAACGCAAACGGTGATATTGAAGGCAAAGACTTTGATAACCTGCGTAAAAACTACCCGCTGCGCCGTGAATGGCAATCATACGTGTTTAAAATTTGATAAAAATGTTCACCATGACATAAAGCAAAAATAGCCAGTATGGGAAAATACTAGCTATTTTTTTTGGGTCTGCTAATATTGTCGCAAATCCATCTATCCAAACTGCTATGTCAACCACTTATCAACCTACTTGCACCCTACAAACCGCCCAAGCCCGTGCTGCGATGTACGCCACCATTCGCCAGTTTTTTGCCGAGCGACAGGTGCTAGAAGTGCAAACCCCAGTGATGTCACAGGCGGGCAATACCGATATATTTTTGCAATCCGTCTCTAGCAATGTCACTGTGGCCGACCATCCAACAACCTATTATCTGCACACCTCACCCGAATTTGCCATGAAGCGTCTATTGGCAGCTTGGCAAGTACCGATGTACCAAATTTGCCCCGTGTTTCGCGACAACGAAATTGGCAGCCGCCACAACATTGAATTTACCATGCTCGAATGGTACCGTCCCAATTTTAGTTTGGATGAACTGGCAAAAGAAACCAATGATTTGGTGTCCGCGGTACTCGGCTATCCGGTGATTTTTGACCATTATCGCTATGTGGATGCCTTTATGGATTTTGTCAAAATTCATCCCTTCAATGCCAGTTGCGATACCCTCAAAGCCATCGCCAAAGATAATGATCTTAACATTGATTTGGGGGAGGATCACCAAGGCTGGTTAGATTTATTATTTAGTCATTTGGTGGAACCTAATTTGGGAAAAGCGCTACCGACACTCATCTACGATTATCCTGTCGCCACTGCCGCCCTCGCCAAGACAGTCACAGACAAAGATGGCAATCGGGTGGCGAGACGCTTTGAGCTGTATATCAATGGTCTTGAAATCGCCAACGCGTATGATGAGCTGGCTGACGGACAGGCGCTGCGTCTGCGCTTTGATGAAGATAATGTGGCGCGTAAAAAACGCGGGCTACCTGTGATGCCAATTGATGAGAACCTGCTGGCAGCTTGTGATGCCCTGCCAGCTTGTAGTGGCATTGCGCTTGGCATCGATCGACTGCTGATGATTAAAACGGGCAAAACCCATATCCGCGATGTCATCGCTTTACCCACCCCTCACGCCTAACAGCAGTGAACTCAAAAAATAGGAATTGATATGAAACTTTGGCATTTATTTTTGGGGCTGGTGGCAGGCTTGGGCATCCCGATTCAAGCAGCGATTAATACTAGATTGGGCGCAATGTTTGGTGGTCAACCGCTAATGGCCGCATTCGTATCGTTTACGGTTGGCGCACTATTATTATTGGTGTCTTTGCTATTTGTCGATTGGCAAGCGGTGCAATCGGGTCTATCAGACATGCAAATCAGTGACTGGTGGAAATGGCTTGGCGGTGCGCTGGGCGCGTTTTTTGTCTTTGCGTCGATTTTTTTAGCGCCAAAAATCGGTGTTACCAATACGGTGTTTTTGTTTATTTTAGGTCAGCTGGTCATGGGCATGGTGGTGGATAGTTTGGGTTTATTTGGTATGCCTGTGAAAACCCTACATTGGAGTAAATTTTTGGGGATTGTATTGATGCTGGTGGGCGTATCGTTTTTTATGTTTGGACAAAAATGGTTTGTTAAGTCGTCATAAGGCTATTTTTAGGTCAATGTTCAAATCCAATCACTAATTGCTGGATGTAGTCATTGAATTTGTGTTCATCTTGCGAACCAATCATAAAGGCATTGGGAATAGACTCATCCATACCCAATAACATCACTACGCCAAAATCCTCAGCTTGAAAATAGCGCTCATGCGGCTGCCGCAGTTCGGTAATTTCATTGGCGATATGCTGTAATTTTTCATTCAAATCGGCTGGAATTGACCGTCCATCAAAATCATAAATTTGGGCATGGTGTTTTAATCCCCCATTGACGCCATTAATAATCGCTTGCGCCAGTAAGAACTCCGCTAACGGTAATTCATCAAACCAATGAATTTCGCTTTGTTCAATCGCATCAAAGTTGCGGCTCATTTGCACCATCGGGTTATGCTGCTTTTTTGGGCTTAGGGCATCTATATGAATGCCCCAAACGGCATCATCATCGCAGGTTTTGCCAATGACGAGATGGTCGCCCAAGCGTTCTAACGGCAATAAGCAAAGGTGATTAAAGCCACTATTGAGACTAGCAATATTGCCTAAAGCCAATAAATAATGATACAAACCTGCAGATAATTGAACGCCCAAGGCCTGCTCATTTTGCTCAATCATCGCCTGACTGACACCCAGCGGTTCGGAGTGATTTTCCAGTTGATACAATAACTTAATAGCACTAATAGGGTTTAGCATAATCAACTAGCGAATCCAAGCGTTCAAAATATTGGCAAAGGCTTGTTTGTCTTTGTCACTATAGGGCGCTTGTCCGCCTTGCTGTGAAGGTTCTAACATGCCCGTACTGCGCATGGTATCCATAAAATCGCGCATATTAAGCTTTTGCTTGATGTTGTCTTTGTCATACACAAAACCGCGAGAGGTGACTACCTTGGCGCCTTTTTCAATGCAGTCATTGGCAAGTGGGATATCGCTTGTGATGACCACATCACCCGCCACACACTGCGCTGCGATATAGTCATCCGCTTTATCAAAACCGCCTTCGACCACTGTCATCTGCAAAACTGGCAACCGCGGTAAAGCAATGGCACGATTGGCGACAAAAATCGTGGTCGTCTGCGTGCGCTCCGCGGCTTTGATGATGATTTGCTTGGCAATATTGGGAATTGCGTCAGCGTCTATCCACAGGGTAATTTTTGCTGTCATGGCTTTCACTAAAAAGGTTTAGTCGTCTAGCAAATCAAGCTGTTTGGCAGATTGGAATAATACGTTTGAGCGGTTGCCCGAACGGCAGAACATAAACACGGGTTTTTCTGCTTGATTAAAAATCTCGGCAAACTGTTCAACTTGCTCACGGGTTAATTGACCACCAACGACCGGTAGATAATGATAGGCGAGCCCTGCTTGCTGTGCTTTAGTAGCGATATCCGTTTGCAGCGGTTGGTTGGGTTCTTCACCATCTGGGCGGTTATTGATAATGGTTTTAAAGCCCTGCGCCCCGATTTTGTCAACTTGCTGTGGCTCAATTTGACCATAAAAAACAGTATTTTTTGGCATGTTGTGTTTCCTTATAAAGTTAGCGTTGATTATTCATGTTTTTACTGACTGCGACAAGTATATTTATTGGGTTAATTGTTTAACCGCTTGTTGCGTACTTAAAAATACCTTGCCTGTTAATTTTTGAATCACATCGGTTTTTTCAATCACATCCATCACAGGCCCTTTGACTTCCGAAAAATGTAGGGCGATAGCTTGAGCTGCCAAATTTTGGTTTAAATTGATGAGCATATCTTGTGCCGTCAAATCGATATGATTGACTGCCGATAACATCAGTACCAGATTTTTAGTCTGTGAATGACTGGCAATCGCTTGCTCAATAAACTGTAGTACGGACTGGGCATTACCATAAAACAGGCTTTCATCAATGCGAATGATCAACAAATCATCAAACTGGGTCACTGCATGGCGTGCAACATTACGAAAATGCCCGGTATCACCAATTTGACCCACAATCGCGATATGCGGGTGGCTGGTTTGCCAAATCAAGCCTGCAAAGGAGGCAAACAGCCCCAGCACCAAGCCAATATTTAGCCCAAACAATAACACACCTGTGAGCGCCACACCAAATGCCAGCGCATCGAGTTTGTCATAGCGCAGCGCTTGCTTGAGCGTTTGCACATCAATCAGGCTGATAATCACTGACATGATCGTAGCGCCCAATATGGCATAGGGCAGTGGCTCTAAAGTCTGGCTAAAAAACAGCAATACCAATGCCATCACCAGTACCGATAACATACTGGCAAGGGGGCTTTGCGCGCCCGCATCGACATTTACCGCGGTGCGTGAGAAGCCACCGACAATGGTAAACGACTGAAAAAACGCACCTGCGATATTGGCAAAACCCAACCCTTTGAGTTCCAGATTAGCATCGTAAGCTTCATGGCGTTGTCGGGCAAATGAGCTGGCAACCGAGTTGCTAGAGACAAACGCAATCAGCGCCATCAATCCGGCTGCAGGTAATAAATTAATGAGTTCAACGGGCGAAATCTGATAAAACGGCAGCACAAAATGCGGCAAACCACTGGGTACATCCGCCACCGTGCGAATACCGATAGCGGCAAAGTTGCCAACTTGACTGGCGATAATACCGATTGCCAGCACCGCAAGGGGTAACATACGCGTGATGACCTCAATGACTTTGGCAGCCAATAAAGGCTTGAGCCAAGTTTTAAGATAATAGCGGTTGATAAACAGTACGGTGAATGCCGCAACACCGACCATCAAGGTGGGCACGTGCAACTCACGGCGATGAAACAAAAAGGTTTCAACATTCTCTAGCAGTGAATTGCCACTGATCGCGATACCCGTCACATATTTGATTTGTCCGACCAAAATCAAAATTGCCGCGCCACTAATAAACCCTGCCGTCACGCCACGGCTAATAAACTGGGTAATCCAGCCGAGCCGAAACACGCTTGCTAGCCATAATAGTGCCCCTGTTATCAGCGCCAAAAACGACGCCATAATGGCATAATGCATGGGCGGTAATTCGTTATAGGGCTGCAGCGCTTGTGCGGTCATAATCGCCGTAATCGCCACAGGACCGACGGCGTTGACCGAGCTTGCGCCAATCCACGCATACACCAGTACCGGCACAATCGCTGAATATAACCCATATACAGGGGGCAAACCCGACAGCATGGCATAGCCCAAACTTTGCGGAATCACCAAAATACCCACGATAACACCCGCCAACAAATCTTGACTGAGATTTGCCTTGTTATAGTGCGTTACCCAGTGGGGTAAGCGTCGCAAGTTGGCTAAATGTAATGGCAAGGTGGTTATCCCGATACAGTGGTTATTCCAATAAATTAGCGTCCAATAAATTGGCAGACTGGTTAACTTTAGATTTAATTATTTTGTCTGACAAAAGCGATCATACAGTACATTGAGGATTGCTAAGGCATCGTCACTGGCGACTGAATAATAGATTTGTTTGCCCTCGCGGCGGGTGTTGACCAAACCATCTTTACGCAAAATCCCCAATTGCTGCGACAGACTTGGTTGACCCAGTCCCACTTTCTCTTCAAGCTGGCTCACACAATGCTCACCTTGCGTCAATTGACACAGCAGCATCAAGCGGTCAGGATGAGATAACGACTTTAACAACTGGCTGGCTTTTCCTGCAGCAGCGTGCATTTGATCGAGCATGGTTGCATCCATCGACACAGGCGCATCGGACTGCGGTTCGGCAATTTCAAACATGACTTTCCCCCCAAGGTATTTTGATGGCTAATACGCAATGCCTGATACTAAGTGCTGCTACCATCAAACTTATCACATAATTTTAAAATAAATAAACGTTTGTGCCAATACAATATATTGAATAACATATTATAAAATAATATAATGAATTGAGCAACGCCTTTCAATGCGGCTATTATACAAAAGTATAAAGTGTTTTTTCAGTTGAAATTGCCATAAAGATATGCCAAAAGCGTTTTTAGATAACAGGAAAACTTATGAACATTCATTCTTTTTTAGACAACGACACTGAAACTTTTACCCACGTCCTAGTCGATACAGCTAGCAAACACTGTGCCATCATCGACCCAGTATTGGATTTTGACGCCGCAGCCGGCAAAATTAGCTATGACAATGCCAATAACATCATTGGGTTTGTCAAATCACAAGGGTTGACCTTGGACTATATCATCGAAACCCACGCCCATGCCGATCATTTATCGTCCGCGCCTTATATCAAGGCGCAATTAGGCGGTAAAATAGTGATGGGTAAATATATCGATAAGGTGCAAAAAACCTTTAAAACCATTTTTAACTTTGACGAACTAGCCACCGATGCCAGTCAATTTGATATTTTGACTGAGGAAGGCAGCGAGCTAAAACTGGGTGATTTGAGCATTACAGCCATGCATGTACCGGGTCATACCCCTGCCGATATGGCTTATAAAGTGACGGATAAAAGCGCAGGCAATGAAAAAATTGCGGTATTCGTCGGTGATACTATTTTTGCCCCTGATGTCGGCTCTGCACGCTGTGACTTTCCCCATGGTAGTGCCGAGGATTTGTATGATTCGATTCAGCGTTTATTAGTCTTGCCCGATGATACCCTGCTGTATCTTTGCCATGATTATCCACCCAAGGGTGGGCGTGAGCATATCGCAACGGTTTATGTAGGTGAGCAAAAATTACGCAACATTCATGTCAAACAAGGCACGTCTAAAGCAGAGTTTGTACGAATGCGTAACCAACGTGACAAAACACTTGCAATGCCACGTTTGATTTTGCCATCAGTACAAGTTAACATCAATGCAGGTGAATTGCCAAAACCAGAAGACAATGGCGTTCGCTACCTTAAAATTCCCTTAAATCAATTATCATAAAATAAGGAAGAATAATAAATGAAAACCAATGTGGGCAACAAAGAGCGTATCGCGCGCGTGATTGCGGGTCTTGCAATCTTAAAATCGTCAAAATCAAAAAAAATGAAATTATTAGCCCTAGCGCCTTTAATATCAGGGGCGACAGGTCATTGTCCTTGTTATAGCAAGCTTGGCATCAATACCGCCAAATCAGCAGCAGATAGCAAAAAGCATTCTAAAGCGCGATCCAAAGACCATGCGAAAGATAGCGCTGATGACAAAAGCACAGTGATTGACAGCGTCATGCAAACAGCTGAAACCTTAAAAGAGACAGTTCAAGAAAAAGCAGCCACGCTTAAAGAGACTGCTCATGAAAAAATAGAAGAACTTGCAGAAGCCAAGAAAGCTGACGATGCAGACAAGGCGGAAAAGTCAGAAAAAAAAGAGGCTTAATCTAGGCGGCTTTAATTTAAGCGAATGTGACATTCGTTATAGCCTAATAAAAGACTGAGAAAAGGCATCCGTTTGGGTGTCTTTTTTCGTTATACTAGCTTTTATCATTCTCAAGACAAACACAACTCAATGAAAAATACAGCGGTCAAATTTTGTGGCTTTACCCAACTTGAAGATATTACAAATGCGGTCAATCTTGGCGTCGATGCGGTGGGTTTTGTATTTTATGAGCCAAGTCCGCGCGCAGTGACCCCCGAACAAGCCTGTGAGCTTGCCAAAGCGGTGCCTGCGTTTACCACGGTGGTGGCATTGGTGGTCAATATGCCCGAGCAAGAATTGGTTTATCTATCGCATCACGTGCCGTTTGATATCGTGCAGTTTCACGGGGATGAATCGCCGCGAGAGTGCAAGCTGATGGCGGATAGAATCAATAAACGCTGGATAAAGGCATTACGCATCAGCCATGATGACACCACGGAGACGATTGTCACCCAAATCCAAGCGCTTAAAGACTTCGGCGCGTGTAGCGTGCTGCTTGATGCCTATCATCCCGATAAATTTGGCGGTACAGGTGATAGTTTTGATTGGGAAAAAATCCCCAACCACTCGCCGTTACCGATTATTCTGGCGGGGGGATTGACCGCAGACAATGTGGGTGACGCAATTACACAAACAGGCGTGTATGGCGTGGATGTCAGTGGCGGTATTGAATCGGCGAAAGGGGTGAAAAGTTTGCAGAAAATGACAGCGTTTTTAAACGTTGTTAAATCAAATTAGAAGTCATTTGGAACAGAATGAAACTCGTTACTTTATATATTCCTAAGGAAAAAACTGAAAGTTTTCATCAATGGCTTTATGATAAAAGGAATGTTAATGGTAAAATAAAAAATCTTACCAATAATCCAAATGATTTTCTTTACATTGAAAGCTTCAGCAATTGGATTGATGAATTGGACAAAGAAGATATTTATGAAATTAACAGTTTGGTTGGAGACTTTTCTTCATTCACTATTCATTGGCGAAATAATCACAATCTATTTATGTTTCTAAGTGAAATAAATGAAATTTATAGTTTTGTGATTGATAATGACAATTGGCAGAAAAAAATCAACACAGAACTGATGAAACTAAACTTTGAAGAATTTGATAAATGGATTCTAGGAAAAAGTGAATAATGAGTCAATTCAATCAAGTATTAATTTAACATTGCAAAATTAATAAAATTCTATATACTAACGTACTAGTATAATAGAACGTAAGACTTTATGATGGACGAATTATTATGAATATCTTGGTCACAGGCGTAACCGCAGGGTTTGGCAAAGCGATTGCCGAATTACTCATCTCAAAAGGTCATACCGTCATCGGCACTGGCAGACGCCAAGAAAAACTGGACGAACTACAGAGCCAACTGGGCGATAACTTTATACCGCTAAACTTTGACGTATCGGACTTGCCCGCCACCAAAACCGCGCTACAAACTTTGCCAAATGATTTGCTTACCAACATCGACGTACTGGTCAATAACGCAGGATTGGCACTCGGACTTGAACCCGCGGATAAAACAGACTTTGCCGATTGGCAACAAATGGTCAATACCAATATTCTAGGCTTGATTCACTTAACCCATGAAATCCTGCCTAGTATGGTCGCCAACAACGACGGCTACATTATTAATTTAAGCTCAACTGCAGGTAATTATCCGTATTTTGGTGGTAATGTGTATGGCGCGACCAAAGCCTTTGTGACCCAGTTTAGCCTAAACTTACGTGCCGATTTGGTCGGTAAAAATATCCGTGTCAGTAATATCGAGCCAGGACTATGTGGTGGCACAGAGTTTAGCAATATTCGTTTTCATGGCGATGACGCCAAAGCCGCCCAAGTTTATGACAGCGTGCAATATGTCACCCCACAAGATATCGCCAATATGGTGGCATGGCTGATTGAACAGCCCAAACACGTCAATATCAACCGTATCGAAGTCATGCCAACCGCACAAACCTTTGCAGGTTTAAAAGTCGTTAAAGATTTATAAAATTAGAGAGAAAATAATGAACATTCAAAACCCAACTGAAGTAAAAGACTTCAATCAATACCCAGATGCCAGCGGACATTTTGGCATTCATGGGGGACGCTTTGTCTCTGAAACCCTGATGGCGGCATTAGAACAACTTGAGCATATCTATAACACTGCCAAAGCTGACCCCGAATTTTGGAAAGCCTTTCAAGACGACTTGGTCAATTATGTTGGCAGACCAACGCCACTTTATCATGCCAAGCGCCTAAGCGATGATATCGGTGGCGCGCAGATTTATCTTAAACGTGAAGACTTAAACCATACAGGCGCTCACAAAGTCAACAACACCATCGGTCAAGCGTTGCTTGCCAAAATGGTTGGCAAAAAACGCATCATTGCCGAGACAGGTGCAGGGCAACATGGCGTAGCAACTGCCACCATCGCGGCGCGTCTGGGCTTAGAGTGCGTGGTGTATATGGGCGCAGATGATGTCGAACGCCAAGCCATGAACGTGTATCGTATGCGTTTGCTTGGCGCAACAGTGGTACCTGTCACCTCGGGCACTCGCACGCTCAAAGACGCCATGAATGAAGCCATGCGTGACTGGGTCACCAATGTCGATAGCACTTATTATGTCATTGGCACTGTCGCAGGTCCGCACCCATACCCCATGCTGGTGCGTGACTTTCAAGCCATTATCGGCAAAGAAGCCAAACTACAACACTACCAAAAAACAGGCAAACTGCCCGATGCGTTGGTCGCTTGTGTCGGTGGCGGTAGTAATGCCATCGGACTGTTTTATGACTTTTTAAATGATACAGACGTCAAAATGTATGGTATCGAAGCCGGCGGCGATGGGGTCGAGACAGGCAACCATGCTGCACCGCTTACCGTCGGTCGAGTGGGCGTATTACACGGCAACCGCACGTATTTGATGGCGGATGATGATGGGCAGATTTTGGGCACCCATTCGATTTCAGCAGGGCTTGATTACCCTGGCGTGGGTCCTGAGCATAGTTTCTTAAAAGATATCGACCGTGTGCAGTATGTACCTTGTACCGATGAAGAAGCGATGGTGGGATTTCGTGAATGTACCCAAAAAGAAGGCATTATTCCTGCACTAGAAAGCTCGCATGCCATTGCGTATGCGTTGAAACTTGCCAAAACCATGAGCAAAGACCAGTCGATTATTGTCAATCTGTCGGGTCGTGGGGATAAAGATTTGCATACGGTCATGAAACGTGATGGTATTCAGGTGTAGCAGATTAAAATGAAAAGAAAAATACCTTATGCAATATTTCTTAAGAATTGGTCTTTTGAGAAAGGAAATGAACAAGATTTAGTTGAGCATGGGCAAAAAATAACTTCAGATGAATTTGATTTTAAGGAAATGAAAGATTTTATCTTTTGTCCAAAATGTTTTACTAAGCTTACTCGAAGTCCATTAGAAGAAAATTTCACTAAAGAAGGAACTTCAGCATATTTTAAGCACATTCCTTCTTACAGTCATATTGAGTGTGAATTTAGGTCTAATAAAGGCGATGCTTTTAATTATGATAATGAATCTGAAGCTAGACAGGCTATAGATAATGAGAATTTAGTAATCGTACATAATTTTAAAACCGATGAACCGATCTTGAATGATGATGACATCAATACTGAAGTCATTGATTATGAAAATGATGTTGATGTTACTTCTAACGTGACTGTGAATAGGCATAGAAACCAATCTTATGAATTGCCATCGAAAATTACTACTGTTAGAGGTGGAATTTGTAGAAATTTTGATAGGAATTTGGTGAAAGGTTACTATCTTCCAAACTCGAATCAAATCTTACCTTTAAGCGAGCTATTAAATGATGTTAGAAAAATCAATGAACCAAATGCTGATAAAAAATTATTTATAGGCAAAATAATAAGTAGTGTTCATTTTGGTAAAAATCCAACTGATGAAAATATAAGAATGACTTACCTTGAATTTTCACACCCAAACTATAAAGATTTTTGTGTCAAAACTTTACATGGGCTACAAAGAAAACATGGAATAGGAGATGAATCTGTAGGGAGATTTGTAATCTTTTACGGAGCCATTACTGATAATGGAATAGGATTATGTGTCGAACATTTAGGATTTGGTGAAATAGGCTTGCTTCCTGAAAGATACAATAATATTGCTGATAATTTATTTAATTAAAAATTCATGTTTTTCTAAAAGAGAGTTAAAAATGACCCGAATTGAAACCACATTTAACACGTTACGAGAGCAAAACAAAAAAGCTTTAATTCCTTATGTGATGGCAGGCGACCCAAACCCAAGTGTTACCGTCAGCTTACTGCATGAACTCGTTGACCACGGCGCAGACGTCATCGAAGTTGGCTTGCCATTTTCCGACCCGATGGCAGACGGTGAAACTATCGCACTCGCAGGCGAGCGCGCAATGGCAGGTGGCACCAGTACCCGCCAAGCGATTGAGATGGTAAAAGCGTTTCGTAAAACCAACACCACCACGCCAGTGCTAGTCATGGGCTATCTGAATCCGATTGAAATCATCGGTTATGACAAGTTTATCAGCCTTTGTCAAGATGCAGGGATTGACGGTGTTTTGATGGTCGATTTACCGCCACAAGAAGCGGGCGATTTTACCCAAAAACTCGCCAATTCCGCAATGAACGAAATCTTTTTACTTGCGCCAACCACCTTGCCAGAACGCCGCGAGCAAGTGTTAAAACATGGCGGAGGTTTTATCTATTATGTATCGGTCAAAGGCGTAACAGGCTCAAAAGCATTGGATGCCCAAGATGTGGGCGAGCACGTCCAAGCGATTAAAGCACAAACTGCTTTGCCTGTGTGTGTTGGTTTTGGTATTCGTGATGGTGCATCGGCAAAAGCAGTCGGACAATATGCGGATGGTGTGATTGTCGGTAGTGAGCTAGTGAAAAACTTTGCGGATGTGGGCAATGATGAACAGAAAATTGCCCATGCCAAAAAAGCCATCTTAGATAAAATGGATGAGCTAAGAGAAGCGATTGATAGTCTTGAGTGATAGAATGGTTTGAGGTACTTGAGGTTAATCATTTCATTTATTGCTAAAATCAGTTAGCATACGCATTATAAAATGAGTTTGTACTTGTACACTCAAAAAACTACTATTCATTGGCACTCTTAAATTGCACTGTTAATAGGGACTTATTATGAGCACTGATATGAAGCCTCAACCGATGGGACAGACACTGGAAGAAACTTGGTTAAAACGCCCATTACCCACCATCAAGCCGCGTGCCAAGCAAATACTGACGGCGGTTGAGACCGAACCATCGACTCAATGTCCCAACTGTAATTCAATCATCACCAATACGGCGCTGATTTTTAATAATTATGTCTGCCCATCGTGTGATGAACATCTTAGCATGACCGCCCGCACGCGTCTGAACTGGTTTTTTGACCAAGTCGATGACGAGCTAGGGCAGCAGTACCAAGCAGGCAATCCCTTAGACTTTGTCGATAGCAAACCTTACCCAACACGGATGAGCGAAGCGCAAGCCAAGACGGGCGAAACCGAAGCGCTTATCGTCATGAAAGGCAAACTTCAGCGGCTACCCGTAGTGGCTTGTGCGTTTGATTTTGCTTTTATGGGTGGCTCAATGGGTTCTGTGGTAGGCGATCGATTTGTGCTCGCTGCCGAGACGGCACTTAAAGAACAAATCCCACTGGTGTGTTTTGCCGCATCGGGTGGCGCCCGTATGCAAGAGGGCTTGTTATCACTCATGCAGATGGCGCGTACTGCTGCAGCGATTGAGAAACTCAAACACGCCAATATTCCTTATATTGTGGTACTGACCAATCCTGTGTATGGCGGCGTGACGGCATCACTTGCGATGTTAGGCGATATCCATTTGGCGGAGCCCAAAGCCATGATTGGTTTTGCGGGCAAACGGGTGATTGAACAAACCGTTCGCGAGGTGCTGGGCGAGCCTTTCCAGCGCGCTGAGTTTTTGGTAGAGCATGGTGTGGTTGATCAGGTCGTCCATCGTCTACAAATGAAAGAAACGATTCATCGCTTACTCAAAAAAATGACCTATTTTCGTCAGGCTCACTAATTCATTATTATCACGGTTTTATCCATGCAACAGTCAAGCTTACCCGCCGCACCCTCACCCTCACCATCCCCAGTGCCGCCTAGCGTTTCAAGCTCGTTAACCGAGTGGCTAAACTATATGCAGGGCATCCATGTGTCCGCGATTGATATGGGGCTTGAGCGGGTGATACCCGTATTTCAAGCATTGGGTATAAAGCAAACCGATGCCTTTGTGTTTACCGTGGCAGGCACCAATGGCAAAGGCTCCACCACCGCCACTATTGCCGAGATTTGTCAACAAGCAGGCTATAAAACCGCTTTGTATCAATCGCCGCATTTACTGGTGTTTAACGAGCGTGTCAGAATTAACGGAGAAATGGTCGATGACCAAACTTTGATTGATGCGTTTGCCAAAATCGAGCAGGCGAGAGTGGATTGTGGGTTGACGCTGTCATTTTTTGAAATGACGACGCTTGCCGCTTTTTTGATTTTTGCCCAAAACCATTGTGATGTCTGGGTATTGGAGGTGGGGTTAGGCGGTCGCCTCGATGTCGTCAATGTCATCGAACCAAACCTTGCGGTGATTACCAATGTGGGTATTGACCATGTCGAATGGCTCGGCGACACCCGTGAAAAAATCGCGGTAGAAAAAGCTGGTATTTTGCGTGATAACCTGACATTGGTGTATGGCGAAACCGATATGCCATCGACCATCCCCCCCTTGATTGCACAGCACCATGCCCATTTGCTACAGTATGGCAAAGATTATGGCTACCGTCATACTGAGGCGGCAGTGACATGGCAATATAGCAATAACGCGGTGACTTTATCGCTGCCTATGCCCAATTTGTCTTTGCACAATACCGCAACGGCTATCACAGCCCTCTTAGCCAGCCCATTAACCATAACCCAAGACCACATCCAAGCTGCGTTACCAAAGGTAAAATTGGCAGGGCGTTTTGACAGCAGACGCATGTCAGCTCGCCAATGGGTGTTTGACGTTGCCCACAATGAGCATGGGATGAAGTTTTTGCTCAAGCAGTTGGCGCCGTATGTGCATGCTTACCAACACCAGCATCCAACCGCCAAATTGCATTTGGTCATATCCATGCTCGCTGATAAAGACATCGAGCCGGTGCTCGCGCAGCTACAGCAATTCTCTCAGACGGTAATGCCGATTGACAGTGTTCACAGCGGCGTTATATCTCACCCTAGAGCCAGTAGTCAAGAACGCTTAACTGAGTTGTTGCCACGCTACTTTAATTCTGTGTCTATTTTTGAGGATTTGAATTTGGCGACCCAATCGGTGATTGACCAAAGCCAAGATAATGACCTGATTTTGGTGTGTGGTTCTTTTTATACCATCAGCGGTGTATTGACCAGCCAATCACTCAGTGAATAACGAATTTGTGCGTCAAATGATTTTACTTTTCAAAATTTTCAGTTAATATCTCAATAATGGTGAAAACTGCTAAAGCGAATTTTGCTATGATTAGTCAAAATTCGTTGATTTTTATAGGTTGAAAAAATCATTTATCAAGACACATAAACTAGGGTATTTGGCATGAAATTTTCTAAGCAAGCATTATTGGGTACAACGGTATTGTTAGGCGGTAGCGTGTTGTTATATGCCACTATGCACCAAGTCTTGAACGCGCCTGCCAAACCTGCAGCCAATAGCCAACAAGTTATCGCTAAACCCACGACAGATAAACAATCAGCAATCAGCAACGAGCCACTCACCGCCGATATCGCAACCGAAAAAAATTTACTGGCGCAAAAACAAAAAGAACGCGAGCAACGGGTCGCTGCGCAAGAACAACAAGCCCAGCAATACATGACCGAGCAACAGCGGATTGAAGCGGAAGCTTTGGCGCGTAGCCGTGCTGAAAATCAACTGTATGCCAACAAAAATGCCACCAATACCAATTCGGTGGTTGCCAGCTCAGTGACCGCGATTACCCAACCTGTGGTAAAGCCCCGGCCCGTTGACACGGTCGCCGCGCCACCACAAACGCAAGCTGCAGTACCCAATACCGTACAAAATACTGCACAGAGCCAAAGCGCTGCGCAAACTCGAAGCGCTACGCAAACTAAAGAACAAGCAGCTACGCCAAAGCCTGCAGTGACAGCACCCGCCGTCGCACAGCCGCAGCCCGTGGCAAAAGCCACCCCTAACAATCCTGGCACCTATCAAGTTAAGGCAGGCGAGGGGTTGATAGGGTTATCACGTCGCTACAATGTGCCAGTCGACGTATTGGCAAGCGTCAATAATCTCAACACAACCAGCAATTTACGTGTCGGGCAAACTATCACCATCCCGACTGCGGCACAAGTCAACCGTATCACCCAACAAACTCAAGCGCGAGAGCAACAACGTCAAAATGAGATGGCCCGCAAAAAGCAAGAAGAGCAGTTAAAAGAGCAAAAACGTCAACAAGAAATCGCCCAGAAAAAACTAGAAGCTCAGCAACAAGCCCAAAAAAAACAAGCATTCCAAGCGGCACAAGACAATTTAAGGCAGGCGCGTCAGACAGTGAAACAAACGGATGCCAAAGGTACGTTTGGAGTACAAGTCGCATTGGCAACCGACCAAAAGAATGCCAGTGAAATCACCCAAAAATTACAAGCGGCAGGCTACAAAGTCAAAACCACCCAAACGAGTAAAGGAGTACGTATCGTCGTAGGTCCAGAAAAAGGCAAAATCGCTGCCTTGGCGCTCAAAGACAAGCTCAATAACGATAGCCGCGTGAATGTCAATAGTGGCTGGGTGCTTTACTGGTAAGCCTATTTAACCTTTTAAAGCCAAACTATGCAAACAAGGCCAAACAACCCAAACAATGCGACATTTTGTGTCGCATTGTTTGTCTATATGCTTGTGAAAATCACCCAATAGAGGAATAATGCTCGCTTGTGGTAATTATCCTATAGATATGAGTGTGTGGTTAGTGTGACAATTTTTTTAGTGTTAGCGTTTGTGGTGTTTATCCTGTTAGTGTTTGCATTCCGCAGTAGTGGCAGTAGCCGTGAAGAGGTTATTAAGCCAGTTCGAGGAGATGAATTAGCGGTATGGCCATTTGAGCCGATGCCAATCATGACGCCCACCGAAGTGATATTTTTTAATCGCTTGCAGCAGGCAGTGCCTGAGCTGATTATTTTTGGGCAAGTACAGCTATCACGTATTATCATGCCAAATGACGATGACGATACTGACCAAGGCTTTTGGTTCAATCGTATTTGCCGTATGAGTGTTGACTATGTGCTGGTCGATCAAGACAAGCAAACCGTACTATTGGCAATTGAATTAGACGACTGGACGCACAATAACCGCCGCCGTCAGCAGCAAGACGAAAAAAAAGACAAAGCGCTATTGAGTGCAGGTATTCCGATACTACGAATCAATGGGGAAGCTATGCCGGACGCTGCACTTTTACGCCGTAAAATCTTAGCGGTGCTACGCTAAGATTAAAATCGCAAAAAACTATAGAAAGTGTTGCATTCAAAAAAAAACTCGCTATAATACTCAAACTCAACATAGGCGATTAGTTCAATTGGTAGAGCGTCGGTCTCCAAAACCGAATGTTGGGGGTTCGAGTCCCTCATCGCCTGCCACATTTTAGTTAGTTTAGCGTATACGCTTTATTCTAATAATAAAATACGTTTTAATGATAGACAGGGCAGCCTTATGAAACAAATGCTAGAGAAAAAACTAGCAGAGCTCAATGGCAAAAGGATGTCTGGTGAAAAAGTGGTTGTCCACCAACCTGCCGCTATTGAGATTGCCAAACGACACTCCCCTAAAGATTTTGCCCTGTGGATTTTTGCTTTTGTTGCATTAATCAGTGCAACTTTAGTCAATCAATATTTACCCGCATATTGGCAACCCGCTAGCAATTTATGGACGCGAGTGGCTGTTATTGCTGGACTAATCATTGCTGCATTATTGGCACTGGCATTGACCAACCAAGGCAGTGCTTTTAAAACACTGTTGCAAGATTCTCGCGTTGAATTACGCCGTGTGACTTGGCCGACCAAACAAGAAACCCTTGAATACACTTGGCAAGTTGCGGTAGTGGCTGGGATATTAGCCTTTATCGTGTGGTTATTAGATACCGTATTTAGCCAGTTGATTCAATACGTCATTGGTCAATAGCAAAAATTTAGCCAAACCCTTTTATTTGACCCACATCTGTGGGTTTTTATCTATCTAGCAATATCAATATTTTACCTGCATTGCTCATATTTGGTATAGTAGGCGATGTGTTTAGCAATGAATTAGAGGAAGATTATCCATGCGTTGGTATATCGTACAAGCATTTTCAGGCTTTGAAAAACAAGTGCAGCGTTCATTGATTGAACGTATCAATCGCAGCGAATACAAAGAATCGTTTGGTCAAGTACTCGTCCCAACCGAAGAAGTTATCGAAATGCGGGATGGCAAAAAACGCAAATCTGAGCGCAAATTCTTCCCAGGTTACGTATTGATTGAAATGGATATGAACGACAACACATGGCACTTAGTTAAAGACTGTCCACGTGTGATGGGCTTTATTGGCGGTACGCCAGAAAATCCTGCGCCAATTACCCCAAAAGAAGCCGATACCATTTTAAATCGTTTAAATACTAACGAAAATAAACCGCGTCCAAAAACCTTGTTTGAGCCAGGTGAAGAAGTGTTGGTCATCGATGGTCCGTTTACCGAGTTTAGAGGCTTGGTGGAAAAAGTTGATTACGAAAAATCGCGCTTACAGTTGACCGTCAATGTCTTTAACCGTCCAACCCCGGTTGAGCTAGAGTTTAAACAAGTAGAAAAAATTAACTAATTTTTGATAGGTTCTTTTTTTCACGGGTTTTTGGCCCTAAAATTGTAACTAAGTGCCAAATTTAGCAATTTTTGCTTTACCTCGGTAAAAATTCGCTTATAATATGGCACTTTATTTTTTTCTGTTGTCTGTAAGATTGACAATATCACCCGGGGAGCCGGATTACCATTCGATGAGTGGGTATCTAGCGCTATTACCCATAACAGGAGTCTATCATGGCTAAAAAGATTGATGGTTACATCAAACTACAAGTGCCAGCTGGTAAAGCTAATCCATCACCACCTATCGGTCCAGCATTGGGTCAAAAAGGTGTGAACATCATGGCATTCTGTAAAGAGTTCAACGCAGCTACTTCTAGCATGGAACCAGGTCTACCTGTTCCTGTTGAAATCACTGTTTACAACGACAAATCGTTCACCTTCATCATGAAGTCACCACCAGCGGCGTTCTTAATTCGCAAAGCTGCAGGTGCTGCCAAAGGTTCAGGCGTACCGAACAAAACTAAAGTGGGTAAAGTCAACCGCGCACAGTTGGAAGAAATTGCTAACACCAAAAACGCTGACTTAACTGCTGCTGACTTAGAATCTGCGGTTCGCACATTGGCGGGTACTGCTCGCTCAATGGGTATTGACGTGGAGGGCGTGTAAATGGCTAAATTAACTAAACGTCAAAAAGCAATCGCTGAAAGCTATGATGCGAACAAACAATACACATTGGCTGAAGCGGTGGAAATCCTAAACAAATTACCACCTGCAAAATTCAAAGAGTCAATCGATATTGCTATCAATCTAGGTGTTGACCCACGTAAATCTGACCAAGTAGTTCGTGGTGCTACCAACCTACCTGCAGGTACTGGTAAAACCAAACGCGTTGCCGTATTTGCTCAAGGTGCAGCAGCGGATGCAGCTAAAGAAGCGGGTGCTGATATCGTAGGTTTTGAAGACCTAGCAGAAAGCATCAAAGCGGGTAACATGGACTTTGATGTTGTGATTGCGTCGCCTGATGCAATGCGCGTTGTTGGTCAATTAGGTACAATTTTAGGTCCACGTGGTTTAATGCCAAACCCTAAAGTAGGTACAGTTACCCCTAACGTTGCTGAAGCGGTTAAAAACACCAAAGCGGGTCAGGCAACTTACCGTGTTGATAAATCGGGTATTATCCATACCACGATTGGTCAAGTAGGTTTTAGTGCTGAACAAATCGAGCAAAATGCGTCTGCATTAATCGCTGATTTGAAAAAAGCAAAACCTGCGACCTCAAAAGGTATCTATATTAAAAAAATCACCTTATCAAGCACGATGGGCCCTGGTATCAACTTAGATCCAGTACCTTATCGTAATGCTTAAGCTATCACGCTTGATGGTAGATTTTAATATATTTTAAATTTAGTTCAGCACAAACGGGTTGTGCTGTCTAAGACCGTAGGTTCTATTGGTTTAATCGTAAATAGTTTAATTGTGAAAGTTTTTCACAGCCTACGCAGACGGGATGGCAGTTTAATTTTATCATTGACTGCCACCGTATCGGAGTGATAATAAGTTGTACTTTAACTTATTATATTAACTAGGTTTATTGGTGCCCTAAGTTAATCATAACTAGGAAACTGATAATATGGAGACAACCCATGGCATTAAATCTTCAAGACAAACAAGCGATTGTTGCTGAAGTAAGTGAATCTGCCAAAGGTGCCCTTTCTGCTGTTGTTGCCGATGCTCGTGGCGTAACAGTAGGTAAAATGACCCAACTGCGTAAAGAAGCTCGTGCAGCGGGTGTTGATATGCGTATCGTGCGTAATACTTTATTACGTCGTGCGTTAGAAGACACTAACTACACTGTGTTAAATGACGTATTTGTAGGTCCAACACTTATCGCATTCTCAACTGAACATCCAGGTGCTGCGGCACGTTTGTTCAAAGAATTTGCTAAAACAAACGATAAGTTTGAAATTAAAGGCGCAGCTTTTGAAGGCGAGTTTATCGCTGCTAAAGATATCGATCGTTTAGCAAGCTTACCAACTTACGACGAAGCGATTGCGCGCTTAATGGGTACGATGAAAGAAGCCGCTGCAGGCAAATTTGTTCGTACTTTGGCAGCATTACGCGACAAAATGCAAGGCGAAGGCGAAGCCGCTTAATTTATTTAAGCAAACTTAGCTACGCTTAGCATTTTTAAACCAAATTCACTTATTTAGGAACACACATCATGGCATTAACTAACCAAGAAATTCTTGATGCAATCGCTGAAAAATCAGTAATGGAAATTGTAGATCTTATCTCTGCAATGGAAGAAAAATTTGGCGTATCAGCCGCTGCACTAGCAGCAGCACCTGCAGCTGCCGGTGACGCGCCTGCAGCAGAAGAAAAAGACGATTTCACCGTTGTATTAACTGGCGCTGGCGACAAGAAAGTAGCTGTTATTAAAGCAGTTCGCGAAATCACTGGCTTGGGCTTAAAAGAAGCTAAAGACCTAGTTGAAGGCGCACCACAAACAGTTAAAGAAGGCGTAGCGAAAGCTGAAGCTGAAGAATTGAAGAAAAAATTAGAAGAAGCAGGCGCATCAGTAGAATTGAAATAATTCTCGCACTTAAGTTCTCTAACCTTCAAAAAGCCATTATTGCACTTGCAATAATGGCTTTTTTTTATTATAATCATTCTCTTGACCTTTCGTGTCTGATTGAACATAAGATGGCACACGCACCAAGGACAGAATTGTTCCATGCAAGTTAGAAAGTCTGGTAATGCGTAAAAAACTTTAGCTAAATACCCCAAAGGTGTTTGGCTTTTTGTCGTCTCTACAGTTTTTGTTTGTATCGATTTTATATTATATCGCCGATTGGGTTATGCATCCTGTGATGATTAACTTATCCGCTGATTGAGCAAGGTTTTAAGATTTCCGTTAGGAAGTTGGATTTAAGTTGGTGACTTAAGACTGTAGGGATTGGGTCATCAAATCTTTTAAAAATAGATTCCATCGTTGATAAATGCGCAAAAAGTTTAATTTCCTAACAGGAAATTTGGTGATTTGTGACTTTATCAGTGCATAGCGGTATCAGTGCACTGAAGTATTGATAGATGGGTAGGCATTAACGCTTTGAATGTTTAAGGACTTTTAATGGCATACTCGTATACTGAAAAAAAACGCATTCGTAAAAGTTTTGCAAAGTTGCCCACCGTCATGGACGTGCCATACTTATTGGCCATCCAAGTTGACTCATATGAGCAATTTTTGCAAGAAAATAAAAAGCCAAAAGGTCGGGAAAACATTGGTTTACAAGCCGCTTTTAATTCTATTTTCCCTATTGAAAGCCATACTGGCAATGCGGAGCTACAATTTGTTGAATACTATCTAGGTACACCAGAGTTTGATGTGCGCGAATGTATTTTACGTGGTTCAACCTATGCAGCGCCATTACGTGTCAAAATCCGTTTGGTCATCAAAGACAAAGATGTTAAAGACAAAGATGCTAAAGCGGCAATTAAAGATATCCGTGAACAAAGCGTCTATATGGGTGAAATCCCATTGATGACTGAAAATGGTACTTTTGTGATTAATGGTACTGAGCGTGTCATCGTATCGCAATTACACCGTTCACCAGGCGTATTCTTTGACCATGACAAAGGCAAATCACATTCAAGTGGTAAAGTGCTATATAACGCCCGTATTATTCCTTACCGTGGTTCATGGTTAGACTTTGAATTTGATGCCAAAGACTTGGTGTTTGCTCGTATTGACCGCCGCCGTAAATTATTGGCAACGGTGATTTTGCATGCCATTGGGATGAATACGCAACAAATTTTAGATGCGTTTTATGAAAAAACCCACGTCTATAAAGGTGATGAGCAATTTGAAATCGATCTTGTCACTGACCGTTTACGCGGTGAAATGGCGCAGTTTGAAATCGTTTCACCGGATGGCGAAGTGATTGTCGAACAGGGCAAACGTATCAACGCGCGCGCGATTCGTAAAATCGAACAAGCCGGTATGACTAAATTGCCTGTGCCTGATGAATACCTGTATGAGCGTATTTTGGCTCAAGATATCGTTGTGGATGATGAAGTCATTGCACGCGCTAACCAATTGCTCGATCACGAGACTTTGGTCAAAATCAGCAATAACGACATTAAAGAATTTGATATTTTATTCACTAACGATATCGATCATGGTTCATACATCGCCGATACACTGCGCGCGGATACCGCGATGAGCCGTGAAGAAGCGTTGATTGAAATCTACAAAGTGATGCGTCCAGGTGAGCCACCAACACTCGATACAGCTGAAAAACTGTTTGAATCGATGTTCTTTAACGCGGACCGTTATGATTTATCAAATGTCGGTCGCATGAAGTTCAACCGTCGTTTGGGCCGTGCCTATGAGCCAACCAATGACCCTGATGTGCAACGTGAACGCAGTGTGTTGACCAACGAAGATATTATTGACGTATTAAAAATGTTGATTGAAATTCGTGATGGTCGTGGGGTAGTGGACGATATTGACCATTTAGGTAACCGCCGTGTTCGTTCAGTCGGTGAGATGACAGAAAATCAATTTCGCGTGGGTCTAGTCCGTGTTGAGCGTGCTGTTAAAGAGCGTTTAAGCTCAGCTGAAACAGATAACTTATCGCCACAAGATTTAATCAACTCAAAACCTGTGGCAGCCGCCATTAAAGAGTTCTTCGGTTCATCACAATTGTCACAGTTCATGGACCAAAACAACCCGTTGTCAGAAATCACCCATAAGCGTCGTGTTTCTGCATTAGGTCCAGGTGGTTTAACACGTGAACGTGCAGGCTTTGAAGTCCGTGACGTACACCAAACCCATTATGGTCGTGTGTGTCCGATTGAAACCCCTGAGGGTCCAAACATCGGTCTAATCAACTCACTAGCTGTCTACGCTAAAACCAATGAATTTGGTTTCCTAGAAACACCGTATCGTAAAGTAGTCGACGGTAAAGTGACGGATGAAATCGAGTATCTATCAGCGATTGAAGAAGTAGGCACTGTGATTGCGCAAGCGGATTCGCCGATTGACCAAAGCGGTCAGTTGACAGAAGATTATGTCTCTGTGCGTAACTATGGTGAATTTGTGCGTATGGCACCAGAGAAAGTGACCCACATGGACGTATCACCGCGTCAGGTTGTGTCTGTGGCAGCAAGTTTGATTCCATTCTTGGAACATGACGATGCCAACCGTGCTTTGATGGGTTCAAACATGCAGCGCCAAGCGGTACCCACTTTACGTTCTGACAAACCACTGGTTGGTACAGGTATGGAGCGTCACGTTGCCCGTGACTCCGGTGTGTGTGTGACTGCCAAACGTGGCGGCGTCATTATGGACGTGGATGCGAGCCGTGTCGTTGTAAAAGTGAATGAAGATGAAATGCAAGCGGGCGAAGCGGGCATTGATATCTACAACTTAATCAAATACACCCGTTCAAACCAAAACACCTGTATTAACCAACGCATTATCGTCAACCAAGGTGATGTCATTGCGCGTGGGGATATCTTGGCAGATGGCCCATCAACCGATTTGGGTGAGTTGGCATTGGGTCAAAACATGCGTGTGGCGTTCATGCCTTGGAACGGTTACAACTTCGAAGACTCGATTTTGTTATCTGAGCGTGTGGTTAAAGAAGATCGTTTTACCACCATTCATATTCAAGAATTAACCTGTGTGGCGCGTGATACCAAATTGGGTACAGAAGAAATCACTGCCGATATTCCAAACGTGGGTGAGGCAGCCCTAGCTAATCTAGATGACGCAGGTATTGTCTATATTGGTGCGGAAGTGCAAGGTGGCGATATCTTAGTGGGTAAAGTGACACCAAAAGGTGAAACGCAGCTCACTCCTGAAGAAAAACTACTTCGTGCAATTTTCGGCGAAAAAGCCGCTGACGTTAAAGATACGTCGTTACGCGTTCCTTCTTCTACCAAAGGTACGGTGATTGACGTCCAAGTCTTTACCCGTGATGGCGTAGAAAAAGACAGCCGTGCGCAAGCTATCGAAAAAGCCCAGCTTGATAGCTATCGTAAAGACTTAAAAGAAGAATTGCGTATCTTTGAAAACGCCGCACGCGGTCGCATTATTTCATTGCTTGACGGTCAGACTGTCAGTGGTGGCGCGGGCTTAAAATCAGGTACGGTATTGAGTGAAGACTCAATGCAAGACATGTCACTTGAAACATTGCTGGATATTCAGCCAACCCAAGAAGATACCGCAGAGCGTTTATCACAAATTGGTGACTTTTTAACCGATAAACAAAAAGAAATCGATGAAAAATTCACTGAGAAAAAACGCAAATTAACGGCAGGTGATGATTTAACGCATGGCGTGCAAAAAATCGTCAAAGTGTACTTGGCAGTAAAACGTCGTATTCAACCCGGTGACAAAATGGCAGGTCGTCATGGTAACAAAGGGGTGGTATCACGTATCATGCCGATTGAAGACATGCCATATGATGAAAACGGCAACCCAGTGGATGTAGTACTAAACCCACTAGGTGTACCATCGCGTATGAACGTCGGTCAGATTCTAGAAACTCACTTAGGCGGTGCAGCACGTGGTTTGGGCATCAAGATTGATGAGATGATCAAACAACAAGCGGCAGTTGCTGAGTTACGTGATTTCTTAGACAAAATCTATAACCAAATTGGCGGCGAGCAAGTGGATTTAGGCAGCATGAGTGATGAAGAAATCATTGCGATGTCAAAAAATCTACGTGCGGGCGTACCAATGGGTACCGCAGTATTTGATGGCGCTAAAGAACAGCAAATCAAAGGCTTGCTAGAATTAGCGGGTATGCCAACCTCAGGTCAGCAAGTATTGTTTGATGGTCGTACCGGTCAACAGTTTGATCGTCCTGTGACCGTGGGTTATATGTACATGCTCAAACTCAACCACTTGGTTGATGACAAAATGCACGCACGTTCAACGGGTTCTTACTCACTGGTTACCCAGCAGCCATTGGGTGGTAAAGCCCAGTTTGGTGGTCAGCGCTTCGGTGAGATGGAAGTTTGGGCACTTGAAGCTTACGGTGCTGCTTATACATTGCAAGAGATGTTGACGGTGAAATCCGATGACGTCGAAGGTCGTACCCGTATGTATAAAAACATCGTTGATGGTGAACAGAACATGTCAGCCGGTATGCCAGAATCGTTCAACGTATTGACCAAAGAGATTAAGTCATTGGGTATCAATATTGAGTTAAAAGATCATAGCAAAAGTAAAAACTAAGTCATGATTGTGAGTATGGCGGCTTTAATAACGTCGTCATACTCAAACTCAATAGTTTACCTTTTTAATGACAAACGAATAAAAATTAACCTTAAATTGAAAGTCAATCTGTAGCGACCTTCAATTTAATCGATGGAGAAGCAGTTTGAAAGACTTATTAGACATCATGAAAAGCCCTGCCGACTCTGGTAACCAAGAGTTCGACAGCATTCAAATTTCTCTTGCCTCACCTGACACCATCAAATCTTGGTCGCATGGGGAAGTTAAAAAGCCTGAAACCATCAACTATCGTACTTTCAAACCAGAACGTGATGGTCTTTTTTGTGCCAAAATTTTTGGACCTGTTAAAGACTACGAATGCTTGTGTGGTAAATACAAACGCCGTAAATTCCAAGGCGTGATCTGTGAAAAATGTGGTGTTGAAGTGACCGCCGCTAAAGTACGCCGCGAGCGTATGGGTCACATTGAGCTGGCAAGCCCAGTTGCCCATATTTGGTTCTTAAAATCATTACCAAGCCGTATTGGTCTATTACTTGATATGACTTTGCGTGATATCGAGCGCGTATTGTATTTTGAAAGCTATGTCGTCACTGACGCAGGTTTAACTACCCTTGAAAAATATCAGTTGCTCGATGATGAAGATTACTTCAAGGCACTTGAAGAGTTTGGTGATGAATTCACCGCAAAAATGGGTGCTGAAGCGGTGCAAGACTTGCTGCGTGATATTGACGTGGATTTGGAAATCGACCAGTTACGTGAAGAAATTCCTAACACGGGTTCAGAAACCAAACTTAAAAAAATGTCAAAACGCCTAAAATTGCTTGAGTCATTCCGTGATTCAAACAATAAGCCTGAATGGATGGTAATGACCGTATTACCTGTATTGCCACCTGATTTGCGTCCATTGGTACCGCTTGAAGGGGGGCGTTTTGCCACTTCAGACTTGAATGACTTATACCGCCGTGTCATTAACCGTAACAACCGCTTAAAACGCTTGTTGGAGCTCAATGCGCCTGACATCATCGTGCGTAATGAAAAACGTATGTTACAAGAGTCAGTGGATGCACTGCTTGACAACGGTCGCCGCGGTCGTGCGATTACAGGTAGCAACAAACGTCCATTAAAATCTTTAGCTGACATGATTAAAGGTAAACAAGGTCGTTTCCGTCAAAACCTTCTTGGTAAACGTGTTGACTATTCAGGTCGTTCGGTAATTACCGTGGGTCCATACCTGCGTCTACACCAATGTGGCTTGCCTAAAAAAATGGCACTTGAGCTGTTCAAACCATTTACTTATGCCAAACTTTTGCAAAATGGCATCGCGACTACTATCAAAGCCGCTAAGAAAATGGTTGAGCGTGAAGAACCAGCGGTGTGGGATATGCTTGCCAGCGTGATTCGTGAACATCCAGTACTACTAAACCGTGCACCGACCCTCCATCGTTTGGGCTTACAAGCATTTGAGCCTGTACTGATTGAAGGTAAAGCGATTCAGCTACATCCGCTAGTTTGTAGCGCGTTCAACGCCGACTTTGATGGTGACCAAATGGCGGTACACGTACCGTTAACTTTGGAGGCCCAGCTTGAAGCCCGTGCCTTGATGATGTCAACCAACAACATCTTGTCACCTGCCAATGGTGAGCCAATCATCACGCCATCACAAGACGTTGTATTGGGTTTGTATTACATCAGCCGTTCGCACATCAATGCCAAAGGCGAAAACATGACTTTCTCAAACGTGAAAGAAGTGTATCGCGCGCTAGGTACTGGTGATTTAAGCGTCAATGCCAAAATTAAAGTACGTATTGAAGAAATCACGTATGACGATGAAGGTAATGCCAATAGCGTTACTAAAATGGTTGACACCGTTGCCGGCCGCTGTTTGATTTGGAATATCACCCCAAAAGGTATGAGCTTTGACGAAGTCAACAAAGAGATGACCAAGAAAAACATCGCTCGCCTTATCAATTCTTGCTACCGCAAAATGGGCGTGAAAGACAGCGTCATGTTTGCTGACCAATTGATGTATTTGGGTTTTGCCCAAGCAACGTTGTCAGGCGTATCCATTGGTATGGAAGATATGCTCATTCCACCTACCAAAAACAAAATCATCGAAGCGGCGGATGCGGAAGTTCGTGAGATTGAAAGCCAGTTTGAACAAGGCTTCGTGACCGCGGGTGAACGCTATAACAAAGTTATTGATATTTGGTCACGTACCAATGACCAAATCGCCAAAGCGATGATGGATAACTTGTCACAAGATACCGTTGTCAACAGCCAAGGTGAAGCGGAAAAAGAAAAATCGTTTAACTCGATTTATATCATGTCGGATTCAGGGGCGCGTGGTAGTGCCGCACAGATTCGTCAGTTGGCAGGTATGCGTGGTCTGATGGCAAAACCAGACGGCTCGATTATTGAAACCCCAATTAAAGCTAACTTCCGTGAAGGCTTAAGCGTTTTACAGTACTTTATCTCGACGCACGGTGCCCGTAAAGGTCTAGCTGATACGGCACTCAAAACAGCAAACTCAGGTTACTTAACCCGTCGCTTGGTTGACGTTGCGCAAGATTTGGTTATCACCCAGCCTGATTGTGGTACCGATAAAGGTATCTTGATGAAGCCACACATTGAGGGTGGTGAAATCATTGAACAATTGGCTGACCGCGTGCTGGGCCGGGTCACCGCCAAAGATGTGATGTCAAATAAAACAGGCGAACTAGCCATCCCATCGGGTACCTTGCTGGATGAGCATTGGGTAAAAGTACTTGATGAACATGGTATTGACGAAGTTTGGGTACGTTCTGTGATTACTTGTGAAGTGCCACATGGTGTCTGTTCACAATGTTATGGTCGTGACTTAGCACGTGGTCACCGCGTCAATATTGGTGAGTCTGTGGGTGTTATGGCGGCGCAATCAATCGGTGAGCCGGGTACCCAGCTAACCATGCGTACCTTCCACGTGGGGGGTGCCGCGAGCGCCGCAGCCGTGGAAAACAGTATTCAGGTTAATAAAGGCGGTACTGTTCGCTTCCAAAACTTGAAATCTGTAAGCCATGCCGATGGTCATTTGGTAGTGGTCTCTCGCTCTGCAGAAATTAGTATTACCGATGAATTGGGCCGTGAGCGTGAGCGCTATAAAGCACCGTATGGTTCGTCAATTTTAGTGGCGGATGGCACTGAGGTTACCCCAGGTCAAACTATTGGTAAATGGGATCCGCATACCCATCCAATCATTACCGAGGTATCAGGTACCGCACGCTTTAGCGAAATCACCGATGGCTTAACCGCTACCATGAAAATCGATGAAGCAACAGGTATGAGCTCATACGAAATCTTGGCAACCAAAGACCGCCCAAGCTCGGGTAAAGATTTACGTCCTGCGATTATCCTTGATACCAAAGAGGGTAAAGAAGTGGTGTACTTCTTACCACAGCAAACCATCATTCGTGTGCGTGAAGGCGATGAAGTAACAACAGGTTCGATTTTAGGTCGTGTACCACAAGAATCATCAGGTACCAAAGATATTACCGGTGGTCTACCGCGTGTTGCTGACTTATTTGAAGCGCGTCGTCCAAAAGATCATGCGATTATGGCGGAAATGAGTGGTACAGTAAGCTTTGGTAAAGACACCAAAGGTAAAAACCGCTTTATCATTACCAATGATGATGGCGAAGTGCATGAAGAGTTGATTCCAAAATGGCGTCAAATCAACGTGTTTGAGGGTGAACGTGTTGAGCGTGGCGAGGTGATTGCCGATGGTCCACAAAACCCACACGATATTTTACGCTTAAAAGGTGAAACTGAGCTTGCCAATTACATCGTCAATGAAGTACAAGACGTTTACCGCTTACAAGGGGTAAAAATCAACGACAAGCATATTGAAGTGATTATTCGTCAGATGCTACGTAAAGTTGAAGTTACCGATGGCGGTGATTCAAGCTACTTCAAAGGTGACCAAGCTGAATACGCTGATATCGTCGCCATGAACAAAAAACTCGACGAAGAAAACAAATTCCCAGTCAAGTTTGACCGTTTATTGCTCGGTATCACCAAAGCCTCATTGGCAACTGAAAGCTTTATTTCAGCGGCGTCATTCCAAGAGACAACCCGTGTATTGACGGCGGCAGCGGTTACTGGCAAGATTGATGACTTACGTGGTCTAAAAGAAAACGTAGTAGTCGGTCGTTTGGTACCATCAGGTACTGGTTTAGCTTACCATGCCCAGCGTCTAGAGAGCGGTAAAACCACCGCTACAGAAGCTACTGAAAATCAGCAGCTAGAAGCGTTAGACAGCTTGTTTGCTGAAACCATGGAACCTGCTTCAATGTCATTTGAAGACCAATTTGCCGAAGAGTTTAATAGCCAAGATGCAAAATAATCATTAACCAGTCATAAAAAGGTCAGTGCTTGCAACTGGCCTTTTTTTTCATCAAAATATCCGTATCAAATGTCTAAGGAAACAATATGGCAGGTCGTGTTGCACGTTATCAAGCAGATAGAACTAATCAAAAAATGTATTTTTGCCGAATTTATTGTCAGCAAGCTGAACAGACGCCAAAAGGGCAATTACAGGAAGCACATATTGAAAGTGCGCTCATGCATTTGTACGGCGGCTATTTGGCATTTTTACAAGAAGTAGCGCGCTATTATAATTTAACTATGCTAAATCCGAGTTTGCAATCAATTAGTGAGGCGTTGGAGGCTAAAACCCAAGTATCACCTGAAGTGATGCGGTTAAACCAACTATTAGCTAATGATTATTTGGGTGATATCGAAAAAGCATGGCAGCAGATTATCTATAAACCTGTGCCACAGAATCTTGGAAATGAGAGTGATGAAAGCAACAAAAATGCTAAACTGCCAGTGATTGATGTTATGGCAAGCCCATCAAGTACCAATATTTCAGTCGATATGATTCGCCAATGGCGTGGCGATTTGGTGGATACGATCGATAGTTTGCGAGAAGGGATGATTGAGTTTTAATCGTTTAATCAATTTTGGTATTTATCACATTGTTACTTATCCCATTAATACTTATCAAAGACCATAAAAAAGCTCGATAATTAATCGAGCTTTTTTATTAACGACTCATTCGTTTAGTGGTTTATTGCTATTTAACTGAGCGTAGTTGATATTGTTACCCGTCGTGGGCATCGGCACGGATGCTTGTTCCTCAGGGCGTTTTCGGGTAACCGCTTGCGGGGGTTTACTGTCATCACGGGTGATTTCATTGCCCTTGCTATCGACGCGTCTAGTACCATTGTCAGTAAGCTCAATGGTTTCCTGCTCTTGTTTTTTGGATTTGGCGCGATTATTCACTGATACCCATTCCACAGGTTGACCTTTGAGCATTTTAGAGGTGAAATCCATCCAAATAGGTAGCGCCGCCACGCCACCAAATTCTTTTTTACCCATACCGATCGGTTGGTCAAAACCGACCCAAACTGTCGTCACCATTCTAGGGTGGATACCAGCAAACCACGCATCTTTGGCATCATTGGTAGTACCTGTCTTGCCACCCAAATCTGAGCGACCTAGCGCCCGCGCCTTAATCGCAGTACCGCGCTGGATGACATCACGTAAGATATTGGCCATTTGGAATGCCACATTAGAAGAAAGAATACGGGGCGCTTGCTGCGCTGGAATATACTGAATAGGCATGGGTTTTAGCTTATCAGTGTCGGGACCGGCATCATATAGTTGCGCTTCAAGGGACGCTTGGCGTGCTAGCATTTGCTGAGTGCTGGCTTCTAATGCCGCTTCTTCTTTGCTAAGTTTTTTCTTATCTTGTTTGTTTAAACTGTCTTGTTCGTTGGTTTTAGCCAGTGGGTTTGCGTTGAATAAATCAGATTTTTCAGTCGCTTTATCGCCTGCTTGCGTGTCTTTACTTTGGCCACTTAACAAAGCAGTTTGTTGTTCTTGGAAGGCGGTTAAGTTATCTTCATTGGTTTGCTGTAAATCATTGTTAAAACATACTGCACAGGCTTGTTTTGGATTGGCTTGGTATTGCAGCTTACCGTTGTAGTCAAAAATTTGCTGAATAAAATAAGGTTGAATACGGTGACCGCCGTTGGCAAAGGTCGCATAGCCCGTAGCCATCTGTAATGGGGTCGCTTCACCAGAACCGAGTGCCAATGATAAGGTGTTTGGCATGCGTTCTTTTTCCAACCCAAATTCATTGAGTAGCTCACGCGTATCAGAGATACCCGCTGAACGTAGTACCCGAATCGATACTAAGTTACGTGATAGGTATAAACCTTTACGCAGTGGAATCATCCCCAAATTGCGACCATCTGAGTTCTTGGGTTTCCATGAGCCGACGGTCAATGGATCATCAGATATCATGGTATCTGGGCTAAAGCCTTTTTCTAGGGCAGTGGTATAGACTAATGGCTTGATAGTTGAGCCTGGTTGGCGATAACCTTGAATCGCGCGGTTAAATTTACTTTTATTAAAATCAAAGCCACCAACGACCGCAAGTAACGCGCCAGTTTCTGGATTGACCGATACTAGGCTACCTTCAACGGCTGGAATTTGCACCAAGCTCCAGCTGGTGTTGTCAGCATTTGATGTGACATACACAATATCATGCAGGTTGACGATGTTGTTGGAGATAAATGCTGAGTTGGGATTGCGATAGTGCAGCGTCGCCCAGCGCATGTTTGACCAAGGCACTTTAATCTGGGTACCGTCTTTCATAACCGCATCAAAGCCATTGCCAGGATAGACTTTGGTGACTTCAACCGGATAAAAAGAATGGATAACCGGGAAATTGGCAAGCTTGCCAAGTTTTTCTTTATCTTTTGTATTAGCAGGGGCGCCACGCCAACCGTGGCGGCGATCATAGGCAAATAGACCGCGTTTAATGGCGTTTTCTGCAATTTCTTGTGCTTCACTATTAATGGTAAGTTTCACACGCCAGCCCGAATTGATGACAGCTTCGCCATATTGCTCCACCAATGAGGCACGGGTCATTTCCGCCAAATACGGTAAGTTTTTATCAAGCTTTGCTTGGTATAGGCGCAGTCCAATGGGTGCGGCAACCGCTTCGTCGTGTTGCGCTTGGCTAATCGCGCCATTTTTAAGCATCTGACCCAAAATCCAGTTACGCCGCTCTAAGGCGCGCTCAGGGTTGGCAACAGGATTGTATTTTGATGGCGCTTTTGGCAGACCGGCAATCATTGCCATTTCTGCAATGGTTAGGTTATTTAATGATTTACTATAATATTGCTTAGCGGCAGCTTTAATCCCATACGCACCTTGACCCAAATAGATTTTATTAACATATAAGGTCATGATGTCTTGTTTAGACAGCTTTTCTTCAATTTTACGGGCTAAAAATAACTCCGTTAATTTACGATTAAGGGTACGTTCGGAGGATAAAAAATAATTTTTGGCAACCTGTTGGGTAATCGTCGACCCACCTGTCTGGCTATCGTCGTCGCTCACCGCTTCGGTCAGTGCGCGCCCGATACCCTTAATACTGATACCACTGTGCTGAAAAAATGACGAATCTTCGGCTGCTAAAAAAGCATTCACCATATTTTTGGGAATTTGCTCATAACTCACTGGCAGAGACATATCATTACCGTATTGACCAATTAATTGGTTATCCTCGGTATAGATTTGTAGTGGCATTGATAGCTTGGCTTTTTTAAGGTCATCTAAGCTTGGTAGGCTAGGTGATATATACATCGCCATACCATAAAAACCGATGGGGAAAGCTAATACCAAAATAAAAAGAAACGCTAAAATTGCAACCAAAAGATTGAGTAAAAATTTCATCCAAGTAAAGGTAGCAGCAGTCGACTGGGTCATAAAGTCATTAGCTCAAAGCAAAATAAAGCTTTATTATACCTAAAAAAATTTGAGTTCTGTGAAAAATCTATTTTGCTTTTCGCTTGTTTTTAAACCAGCTAATAAATTAGTCATAACTAAAGGTTGAATCAAATAAATTTCTAAAGTATTGTAGCGTAGTAAAAATCACGTTACTGAACTTAGTATACAAGGAACATACTTGTGAGGTTATTTACAAAAAACAACAAGCTAGTCGTTGGGGTAGATATCACCACCACTGCGATCAAAATGGTTGAAATAACACGGCAGCAAGGTCTATTTCATTTAAGAAATTACGGCATTGAACCGTTACCCCGCGGTGCTGTTGTTGATAAAAATATTGTAGATATTGAAGCGGTCAGTGACGCCCTCGCAAGATTATCTCGTAGCAGAGGTTTTTCCAGCAAAAATATTGCGACAGCCGTAGCAGGCTCTTCGGTTATTAGCAAAATCATTGAGATGGAAGCGGATCTCACAGAGCTTGAACGAGAATCCCTTATACGTCTAGATGCTGACCAATATATTCCCTATCCTTTATCAGAAGTTAATTTAGATTTTGAAGTGATTGGCCCTTCAGCTACGCCTGATATGTGTAAGGTATTGTTAGTTGCCTCTCGCACTGAAAACGTTGACCAACGTGTCGACGCGGGTGCTTTGGCGGGGCTGGATACTAAAATTGTGGATGTGGAGTCTTACGCAGTTGAACGCGCCTTTCAATTGATGGTCGATAGCTTGCCAGGTCAACCTCAGCATATAGCCCTTATTGATATCGGGCACAGCCAAACCACGCTTTATATTGCAAAGGACGGGGAGTTTGTATACAGCCGTGAACAGCTTTTTGGCGGTGCCCAGTTAACTGAAAGTATTCAAAATCGTTATGGTTTGACGTTCGAGGAGGCGATGATTAATAAGCGCACCCTGTCATTGCCAGATGATTACTATACGGATGTGTTACTGCCATTTTTAGATGCCATTGTGCAGCAAATTACCCGCTCGCTGCAGTTTTATTTTTCATCCAGCCAAAATAGCCAAGTAGACTATATTTTGTTGGGTGGTGGTAGTGCCAGCATTGCGGGTCTAGCGAACATGGTTGAACAAAAACTTGGTACCCGCACAGGTATTGCCAATGCATTTTCAAATATGACGATTAATAACCATATCAACACTGAATTACTGATTATGGACGCGCCAAGCTTAATAGCAGCTTGTGGCTTGGCGTTACGGAGTTTTGATTAATGGCAAAGATTAACTTACTTCCTTGGCGTCAAGAACTTCGTGAACAAAGAAACCGTGAGTTTATGACTTTAGTGGTTGCGGTATTATTATTATCACTACTTGGTGCCTTTGCGGCATGGAGTTACTATAAAAACACCCTAGAAAACCAGCAGCTTGCTAATGAGCGCATCAAACAAGAAAACGCTAATTTAGACAAGGCGTTAAAAGAAATCCAAACCCTCGAGCAGCAGCGTGATGATATCATCGCGCGTATGAAAGTGATTCAAGACTTGCAAGGCCGTCGCCCTGTCCCTGTCCGTATTTGGGAAGATATTGCCAGAATTATCCCCGCACAAATGTATTTAACCAGTATGAAGCGTGAAGCTGATACCATCACCTTTACCGGTCAAGCCGACAACCCGAATGTGATTTCAACATTTATGCGCAGTCTTGATGGGACGCAGTGGTTAGAAAAATCGGCTGTGGTCAGTATACAGCAGCCCAATGCGGTGGCTTATCAAGCACCCACACCCGCACCTGCTGCTGGTAACATCAGTGCTAGCAGTACCAGCGCAACATTACCAGAAGCCAATTACGTGACTTTTGTGGTAACAACCATGGTTAAGCAAACCGACATCGCCAGTGCCACCGCTGCAAGTGGCGTTGCGGCAAGTGCGAGTAAGGAGAAATAACGGTGAAATTAACCAATCCGCTAAAAAGACCGAAACTCGTCAAAAAACCCGTTCACATTACCGCAAAAAAATCGTTTGATGTTAAAGCCTTTACCGAAAGCTTTAAATCCCTAGACCAAAATAATTATGGTAGCTGGCCTGTGCCTGTTAAGGTTACCGTATTGCTATTTATGGTTGCTGTTATCGCCTTTTTAACTTGGTTTCTACCTATTAGTACCAAACGTGATGAGATTGCCGCTGCCGAAGCCGAGCAGCAAACCTTGTTAGATGAATATCGCCAAAAAGAATCCAAAGCACGTCATCTAAAAGAATATCAAGCGCAAGTATCAAAAATGCAGTCTGATTTTAAAGAACTGCTCAATCAATTACCCAAAGACACCCGTATTTCTGACTTGGTGGATGGCATTAATATGGTTGGTGTGGGCAGTAACATTAAATTTCAGGATATCAAAGTTGAACCCGAAGTCTCCCAAGAGTTCTTTATTGAGCAGCCAATTCGTATTGCCGCTTTAGGAGATTATCACCAATTTGGCTCATTCATTAGTGGTCTAGCTAAACTACCTCGGATTATTACCCTGCATGACTTTGAGGTCACCAACCCTAGTCCTAGCCTAGACAAGCTACCAGAAACCAATCTTGTTTTGAACGTTAAAACTTATCGTTCAAAAGAGCTAAATGAAGAAGAATTAAAGAAGGCACAAAAAGATAATCAAAAAAATTCAGCGGGACCTGACAATAAGGAAGCGAATAATGGCAATTAATAAAAAACCGCTCTCTATTTGCTTAGCCCTATTAGCCCTATTAGCCCTGTTATCTGGCTGTACCGACCGTGTGGGTTTGGCAGAGCAACAAATGCAGGACATCCGTAACCAGCCTGCGCAACCGGTAAAGCCACCACCGACACCCGAAGTGGTACAGGAGTTTAATTATAGCGCTTCACCGCTGCGTAGTCCATTTATGCCGCCCAGTTTAATGCTGCAAGCCAATCAAGTACAGCAAATGAAAGGGGTGAGACCGGATGTGTCCCGACTCAAAGAGCCACTTGAACAATTTGAGTTGAATGAGCTTACCTATAAAGGTACGATGGTGTCATCATCTGGCGAGGTGTATGGTCTTGTGCAACGCCCAGATGGGGGGATTGCCAGTGTCAAAGTGGGTAATTATATGGGTAAAAATGAGGGGCGTATTGCAGAGATTACCCCAACCCAAATTAACTTAATTGAAATCATACCAGACAGTCGTGTCGGCTATGTCGAAAAAGCAAACTCAATTGTTGCCGCAGTTAGTCAATAAAACAAAGGGATAATTCAATGAATTTTAATGCCTATCCATTTCGAACTTCAACGTCTAAGCTTGCGGTAGCGATGAGTGCGATGTTAGTATCTAGCAGTGTGTTTGCAGCTGATACGATTAGAAATATCTCGGTTACCACGCCGAGCGCTGTGCTAACAGAACTCAATGTCGACTTCGCTAACAGTGCTGTGACGCCGACAGCTTATGAGCTTGCTTCACCCACACGACTGGTGTTGGATTTTCCCAATGTGAATAATCAAATTTCATCACGGATGCAAACTTATAACAAAGGCTATGTCAACAATGTCACAACGCTGACCAATGACAGTATGACACGTATGATTATTGAACTGTCAAATCAAGCGACTTATAGTACGCGTGTGGTCAATAATCGCCTTGTTGTCTCCATGCAGCCGAAGGGAAGCACCCCTGCAGTAACCACTGTAGCTACCAATCCCGCAATCGTTACACCTGTGGTGACTACCCCCGTCGTTGTGAGTCAGCCCGCAGTAGTAGCGCCTGCTGTCGTCGTGACTGAACCTGTTCCTGCCCCTGTGATTGTCACGCCGCCACCTGTGGTCGTGCAAACGCCGCCACCTGTTGCCGTCGTGACCCAAACACCAAAAGTCGCGCCACCCGCCAATACCATGGTAGTCAAAGTCAATCCTTTATTAAATCCTGCTGCCGCGGTTGTTCAACAATATAACTATGATGGTCTAGCGGCGATTAATTTTAATGGCACCTCGAACGGCGGCGGTAATATTAGCATCAATTTGGTAAATGACAGTATCCCTGTGGATGTGCAGCGCATGGGTGATGAGTTGGTCATTCGTCTGACAGGCGCTACCATTCCAAGTCGCCTACAAAAACAAATGACCGTAGGTAATGGCTTGGTGCGTGATGTTATCGCAACCAACCAAGGACGCAATGGCGTGATTCGTGTTGCCATGACAGGCGATTATGACTATAAAGCCTTTCAAACAGGTAATCAGCTAAATATCAATATCGATCCCCCCAAACGTCTGCGCGAGCCGACCCTTGAAGAACGTACCTATAGTGGGGCGCCTTTATCACTAGAGTTTCAAGATGTCAGCGTGCGGACGATTTTAGAAGTTTTGGCACAACATACCAATACCAATATTGTTGCCAGTGACAGTGTCAGTGGTAATATTACCTTGCGTCTGATTAACGTGCCTTGGGATCAAGCCTTAGATATTATCCTAAAAAGTAAAAATTTGGATAAACGGGTTAATGGTAATGTAATTTGGGTGGCACCCGCGGCAGAACTTGCAAAACAAGAAGCCGATGAGTTAAAAGCGCAACAAGAGAAAAAAGTATTAGACCCCCTGCGTACCGAATATATCCGACTCAACTATGCCAAAGCAGAAAATGTACGAACATTGATTGAAGCAGGCAGAGCAACATCCGATCGTTCGAGCAGCAATACCTCACTGTTAACAGACAGAGGTACAGTTACAATCGATGCCAGAACCAATACCTTGATTGTTAAAGATACGGCTGAAACCATCAGCAACATCCGTGATTTGATTAGTAAAATCGATATCGCCGTCAAACAAGTGATGATTGAAGCCCGCATTGTGAGTGCGACAGACACCTTTAGTAAAGAACTTGGGGTAAAATGGGGCATTTTATCACAAGGCGCGGCAAGTAATCGTAACCTGTTGGTGGGTGGTAATTTAAGTACCATTGATAGCCTTAAGACTTATACCACGGCTACAAATGCCGATGGTACCACTTATCCAGTCTATAGCGGTATCACTGCCGCTAATAACCTCAGTGTCAATTTGGGGGCAACCAACGCCGCAGGCTCGATTGCCTTTGGCTTGTTGAGCATTTCAGATTTACTATTAGATTTAGAATTGTCAGCCATGCAAGCGGATAACAAGGGTGAAGTCATCTCCAGTCCAAAAGTGCTAACCGCCGACAAACAAACCGCCAGAATCATGTCAGGCACACAAATCCCTTATCAAGAAGCCTCTGCCAGTGGGGCGACCTCAACGAGCTTTGTCGAAGCGGCATTGAGTCTTGAAGTGACCCCTAATATCACCCCTGAAGGTCGTATTGGCATGGATTTGAGTATTGAAAATGGTTCACCAACTATCGTCAATGGGGCCACAGCGGTTTCTAAAGATTCGATTAAAACCAACGTGGTCGTCGATGATGGTCAAACGGTTGTGCTCGGTGGCGTGTTTAAAAATACCTTAGGTAACGATGTGACTAAAATACCTTTCTTAGGCGATTTACCTTATGTTGATCGCTTCTTTAAACGCACCTCAAAAACCAACAACAAGCAAGAATTATTGATTTTTGTGACCCCAAAATTGGTGAATGACACAGGTAGTATCAATTAATTGACAACCCAACAGACGTTTTGTATAACAAAATAGTCTTATAGCACATTGCCACAAATCACAGTATAATGTTTTCAATATATTATAGAGTGATTTGTGGTTTTTTTATGGAGTGTAATCAACCTAAGCCGTTAATTATTTTGATTGGTCCGATGGGTGCGGGTAAGACCACAATTGGTAAACTGTTGGCGCAGCAACTTGGATTTACGTTTTATGACAGTGATCAGGAAATAGAACGCGTCTCGGGCGCGAGTATTAGCTGGATTTTTGAAAAAGAGGGTGAAGTAGGGTTTCGCCAACGCGAAACACGTGTACTTGATAAACTAACCCAGCTGGATCATGTCGTACTAGCCACAGGCGGTGGGGCAGTAACGATCGCTGAAAATCACCATTTTTTAAAACGTGGTATAATCATTTATTTGCGGGCAGAAGTTGACATTCAGTATGAACGCACTTGTCGTGACCGCAACCGTCCGTTATTACAAATAGACAATCCTAAGCAAAAGTTAACCGAACTGTTTTGTAAACGTGACCCAATTTATCAGCAGCTTGCCGATATCACCGTTGTTACGGGTCACAGTTCCCCAAAAAAAATGGTGCATGACATTTTGCTGCAATTGCAAGACACCAATATAACCGTCTAAATGTAGCACTATAGGTATGACAAGCTAATTGATGACAACCTACTAGATGCCAAAAAGATAACATTGATATGAGTACTGCCATGCGCCGTGAGTTAATTGTCCATACACGTTCACACGACTATCCCATTTTTATCGGGGAAAATCTCATCGAAACCTTTGATTTTGCTGACTATATTGGTGGCAAACAAATATTGGTTGTCACCAATGAGACAGTTGCACCTTTATATCTTGATAAACTCGTTGCACGTCTGCCTGCCGATAAACTCATTAAGACTTGTATTTTACCTGATGGTGAGCAGTATAAAACCCAGCAAAGCATTGATAGAATTTATGATCAGTTGATGGAAAATCACTTTAACCGTGACTGTACGCTGATTGCCCTTGGTGGTGGCGTCATTGGTGATATGGTGGGTTTTGCGGCAGCAAGTTTTATGCGCGGTGTGAATTTTATCCAAATTCCCACAACGTTGTTATCGCAAGTGGATTCTAGCGTCGGCGGTAAAACAGGCATCAATCATCGCTTGGGCAAAAATATGATTGGCGCGTTTTGGCAGCCGCGTCTTGTTTTGGCAGATATGACCACCTTAAAAACCTTGCCACCGCGTGAACTATCAGCAGGGTTAGCAGAAGTCATTAAATACGCGTTAATCGGCGATGTGGCGTTTTTGGCTTGGCTTGAAACCCATATAACGTCGTTACGCACGCTCGATTTGAATTTGTTAGCCCAAGCCGTACTGATTTCTTGCCAGCATAAAGCGGATATTGTGGCGCAAGATGAGTTTGAAGCCAATACGCGTGCGCTGCTTAATTTTGGTCATACCTTTGGGCATGTGATTGAAACGCATGAAGGTTATGGCAATTGGCTGCATGGTGAAGCAGTCGCGGTAGGCATGATTCAGGCGATGCAGTTGTCACAAAAACAAGGGTGGCTTAGCGCGGATGATGTTGACAGAGCTAGCTCTTTAATCGCCCGTGCTGATTTACCCACCCATCCGCCAGCCATCGAGGTCAATACGGCGCTGGATTTGATGGGTCATGATAAAAAAGTCAAATCCGGCAAAATTCGTCTAGTATTACTAGAACAATTGGGACAAGCGGTATTAACGTCAGCGTATGATCCAGCGTTACTAACAGACGTGCTGGCTTTGACTGACAAACCTAATTGATATAAATTTTATAGATGGGTTAAAGCGTCATATCGGGCGTTAACCTTACCTCAGACAGAAGGTTGTTTTATGGTGCATTCTTTATCTACGCTGTATCGTTCATGGGCATTTAAAGTGACCACTTGGCTGATTTTAGCGGCGATTGCAGGGGGCTTGACGGTCGTGGTGTGGATTGCCTCTGCGGTAAAGCCTGCCAAAAGTGCGGTGAAAGCGGCGAGTAATGCCAATCAAAATCAAGATCCCACCGCGCTCCTATTGGCCAAAACACCTGAAGAGCTTAATACCGAGGTTAGGCCCATCAAATTTGATGCCGTGATTCGTGATATGCGCAACTATCCCAAAGAATTTAAGGACAGTCGCTTTATCAAGGCCAATAACGGGAAATGGACAGTTCAAGTCATGAACGTGGTGGAGCACGAAGTGGTCACCGATTACCTAAATAGCCGTGACGATCGTGATAAATTTAATTATTTTCGTATCGTCGATGCCCATAACCAAAAACGCTTTGTGGTCACTTATGGCGTATTTGGCTCAGTACAAGAAGCGGTTGGCGCAGCTAAAGTAGTGAATTTTAATTTACCAAAAGAAGTTAAGGCATTTCCTGAAGAATTTAAAATGTATGCCCCACAAATGGATGAGTATGAAGTCGCGCCGCCACTTCGTGATGTCGGTAAGACAGCCGCGCGGGAAGTCAAGCTAAACGCCACACCAAAATTATTGCCCGCACCAAAAGCTAAAGTTGAACGACAACCACAAGCTGCGACTTCCACAGCAGCAGAACCAAAACGCGTAGCACCAAAAACTAGCATTGAAAAGTCAGCCAATCCGCAAGAGACCCTTTCTATTCAGGAAGGTAAAGTGATTGCTGAAAGCAACAGTAACGACTCAAATACTACTCGTTCAGAACCAAAAGTTATCAATAGCAAGAACGATAATGCTGACGTTAAATCCAAACAAACCCACAACAAGCCGTCTGAAGAAAAGCCAAAATCCAAAGATGCCTCAAAGGATAGCATGGGCGAGTTAATCAAGCAGAAGTCCCAAGCTAACTAGTGACTTTAGACGGGTTGGTTAGTTTTGGAATTCAAATAACAGTGGATTTTTTTACCCTTTTTCGTTAATATAACGAAGGGTATCATTTTGATTTCTTATGGTACATATAGATAACAAACATGACAGTTATCTATTCCAATCTTTTATGATTCAATAGCAAACATTGCACATATTTATAGTATGCCCATTTCTTTGCTACCAGCTTGTTAAGGGAACACGCTTATGTCTTCAAATCAGTATTCAGATCAGCATAATCTTTACCAACCCGATGTGTTCAAAGACAACTGTGGGTTTGGTTTGATTGCGCATACCCATGGTGAAGCTAGTCATGACTTAGTGCAAACAGCGATTCATAGTTTAAGCTGTATGACCCACCGCGGTGGCGTGGCAGCCGATGGTAAGACAGGCGATGGTTGTGGTCTATTGATTGCGACGCCCAAGGTATTCTTTAAAAAAATCGCATCAGACAATGGCTTTACCCTAAACGAAATTTTTGCCGTCGGCACGGTATTTGTTAACCTCGACAAAGCATTAGCACAGCATAGCCAAGATACACTAAGCCAAGCGATTGAAGCACAAGGTTTGCTAGTCGCTGGCTGGCGTGATGTGCCGGTTGATTTAAGTATCGTCGGTGACATTGCCCGTGAATCACTCCCGGGCTTTAAACAAATTTTAGTCAATTGCCCAATCAATATGGACGAGGCAACCTTTAACCGTAAATTATTCGTTGCACGCCGCAAAGCAGAAATCGAACTGAAAGATGATCCGTTATTTTATGTGACTTCATTGACCTCACAAGTGGTTATCTATAAAGGCTTGGTTATGCCTGCCGATTTACCCGCGTTCTTCTTGGATTTGCAAGACGAACGTTTGGCGTCACACATTGTGGTATTCCACCAACGTTTCTCAACCAATACCCTACCAAGATGGCCACTGGCACAGCCTTTTCGCTATCTTGCCCACAATGGTGAATTAAACACGATTGATGGTAACCGTGACTGGGCGGTCGCTCGTACGCCAAAATTTGTCACCGATTTGATTCCAGAGCTGCAAGAATTACAGCCACTAGTCAACCGTGTCGGCTCTGACTCATCAAGCTTAGACAATATGCTTGAAGTACTGGTGTCAGGGGGCATGGATTTATTCCGTGCGCTTTCTATCCTTGTGCCGCCAGCATGGCAAAATGTTGACACGATGGACATGGATTTACGCGCGTTTTATGAGTTTTACTCACAGCACATGGAAGCGTGGGATGGTCCAGCCGGTCTAGTGATCCAAGATGGTCGCTATGCGGTTTGTATGCTTGACCGCAATGGTTTGCGTCCCTCACGTTGGGTGACTACCAAAAATGGCTATATCACCGTGGCTTCAGAAATCGGCACTTGGGATTATCAACCTGAAGACGTGATTGCTAAAGGTCGCGTCGGACCGGGGCAAATGCTAGTAATTGACACTGAAACTGGTAACATCATGGACACCAAAGCAGTGGGTCGTCAGCTGAAAAAAGCCCACCCATATCGCCTATGGTTACGGGAAAATGCGGTACGTCTACGGGATGATGAACAGCTAGAAGAAAAAGCTTACGAGCAACGTGAAACAGGCGAGAACCTGTTAGCACTGCAAAAAATGTTTCATATCACCAATGAAGAACGCACAGAAATCATCCGTCCTTCAGCCGAAAACGGTCAAGAAGCCGTTGGCTCAATGGGGGATGATACCCCGATGGCGGTACTGTCAAAACAAGTTCGTCACGTGGCTGATTTCTTCCGTCAACAATTCGCTCAGGTTACCAACCCACCAATCGATCCTCTGCGCGAAGCGATTGTGATGTCATTGGAAACTTGTTTGGGTAGCGAAAAGAATATTTTTGAACCCACGCCAGACCATGCCAACCGTATCGTGTTGTCATCGCCTGTGTTGTCATCGAGCAAAATGATGCAACTGCGCAGCGTCACAAAACCAGGTTTTGAAATTGAAACCATTGATTTAAATTATGATGAATCAATGCCATTAGAAGATGCCATCAAACACATCTGTGAGCAAGCTGCTCAAGCGGTACGCGCAGGTAAAGTATTGATTGTATTATCTGACCGCAATATTGAAAAAAGTAAAGTACCTGCCAATGCTATTATGGTGACAGGTGCGGTGCATCATCACCTGATTAATGTAGGTTTACGCGCAGATGCCAACTTAATCATCGAAACAGGTTTGGTACGTGATTCTCACCAATTAGCGGTCTTGTTAGGGTTTGGTGCTACCGCGGTTTATCCATACTTGGCTTACAATGTGATTGCAGACTTGGTCGATAAAGGCGACTTGCTTGGTGATCCGCTTTACGCCAAAAATAACTTCCGCAAAAGCTTGGATAAAGGCTTATTAAAAATCCTATCAAAAATGGGTATTTCCACCGTCTCTTCTTACCGCGGCGCGCAATTGTTTGAAGCCGTGGGTTTGTCAGAAGAAGTGGTTGAGCTTTGCTTTACTGGGGTTGAAAGCCGTATCTCAGGTGCCACGTTTGACGATTTGGCGATTGACCAACAAATCTTGGCAAACAATGCCTTTACCAAACGTGTACCGCTTGACCAAGGCGGTTTGTTAAAATTTGTCTTTAACAAAGAATACCACGCCTTCAACCCAGATGTGATTCAAGCGCTACATAAAGCGGTACGCACGGGTGACTACGACAACTACAAAGAATATGCGTCGATTGTCAACAGCCGCCCTGTCGCGACGTTACGTGATTTGCTGCAGTTAGATACCAGTCAATCCATCAGTGTTGATGACGTTGAGCCTATTGAACAAATCCTAAAACGCTTTGACTCAGCAGGTATGTCATTAGGCGCCTTGTCGCCAGAGGCACACGAGGCGATTGCAACCGCGATGAACACGATTGGCGGACGTTCAAACTCGGGTGAGGGCGGTGAAGATCCCACACGTTATGGCACGATTCGTAACTCAAAAATCAAACAAGTCGCCTCAGGTCGTTTCGGGGTCACACCGGCTTACTTGCGTTCTGCAGAAGTGATGCAGATTAAAATCGCGCAGGGGGCAAAACCCGGTGAAGGCGGTCAGTTGCCGGGTGGTAAAGTAAATAGCTTAATTGCGCGTTTGCGTTACTCAGTGCCAGGTGTGACCTTGATTTCACCACCGCCACATCATGATATTTATTCGATTGAAGACTTGGCGCAGCTAATTTTTGACTTAAAACAAGTCAATCCAAACGCGCTTGTGTCAGTCAAATTGGTGTCGCGCCCAGGCGTAGGTACCATTGCAACGGGTGTGGCAAAAGCGTATGCCGATTTGATTACCATTTCAGGGTATGATGGTGGTACCGCAGCGTCACCCTTGTCGTCAATTCACTATGCAGGCTCGCCTTGGGAATTGGGCTTATCTGAAGCGCACCAATCGCTTCGTGTCAACGGGTTACGTCATAAAGTACGCGTGCAAACAGATGGTGGTTTAAAAACGGGTTTAGACGTAGTAAAAGCAGCAATACTGGGAGCGGAAAGCTTCGGTTTTGGTACCACGCCGATGATTGCCGTGGGCTGTAAATACCTGCGTATCTGTCACCTAAATAACTGCCCAACGGGCGTGGCAACGCAAAAATCAGAACTGCGCGATGAGCATTTCATCGGTGAAGCAGAGATGCTGATTAATTTCTTTAGATTTGTGGCACAAGAAACCCGCGAGTGGTTAGCGGCATTGGGCGTGCGTTCAATGGAAGAGCTTGTGGGTCGCACCGACTTGCTATCAGCCATGTCAGGCACTACCAACAAGCAACAACACCTAAACTTAGCGCCGCTATTATTTACCCATAGCAAAGGCGATGGCAAACCACAAACTTGCCAAGTTGAGCGCAATGAGCCATTTGACAAAGGCTTGCTTGCTGAGCAAATGGTTATCGATATGATGGAGACCATCAAATCAGCCAAAGGTGGTGACTTTAGCTATCGTATTGGCAACTGTGACCGTTCCATCGGTGCGCGTATCTCAGGGGAGATTGCTGCGCTGCATGGCAACAATGGTATGGCAAGCGCGCCAATCAACTTGCACTTAACCGGCACCGCGGGTCAAAGTTTAGGTGTGTGGAATGCAGGCGGTTTAAACATTAAGCTTGAGGGGGATGCCAACGACTACGTAGGTAAAGGCATGGCAGGGGGTGAAATCGTGATTTACCCACCAAAAGGCTCGACGTTTGCTAGCCAGCAAACCGCTATCATCGGTAACACCTGTTTGTATGGTGCCACAAGTGGTCATCTATATGCAGCAGGTACTGCAGGTGAACGTTTTGCGGTGCGTAATTCAGGTTGTTTTGCGGTGGTTGAAGGTACCGGTGACCACTGCTGTGAATACATGACGGGCGGTGTGGTGACGGTGTTGGGTAAAACCGGTCTCAACTTCGGTGCTGGTATGACAGGGGGTTTTGCTTACGTACTTGATTTAGATGGCGATTTCTTTGACCGTTGTAACCATGAGCTTATCGATATGCATCGTATTTCAAGTGAGCAAACAGAAAATCACCGTATCAACTTGATGTCGATTATCAAAACTCACGTAGCAAAAACAGGTAGCCAATGGGGTCAAACCATCCTTGACGACTTTGAGCATTATGTTCGTAAGTTCTATTTGGTCAAACCAAAAGCCGCGAACATTACTTCGCTACTAAAAACGACCATGGCAGACCCACAATAAGCGATTGTGTAGCATAATTTGATGATATTGGATTGCTAAAGGTAGCGCGTGACCAGCGCTCTACCTTTAACTTAAATTTTAAAAGTTCGCTGTCAAGCAGGTCGGTATACAGTGAATCGCTGGATACCACTCACTTAGGAGCATTGCTTTAGGAGCATTGGGGCATGGCAAAACGATTACACAACGATTTTCAGTTTTTAGACGTCGCACGTGTCGACCCTTCAAAAAAAGACATTAATACCCGTACTCACGAGTTTGTTGAGATTTACTATCCATTTGAGCAAGACAACGTAACTGACCAAGCGCACCGTTGTCTTGAATGTGGTAACCCTTACTGTGAATGGAAATGTCCCGTTCACAACTACATTCCAAACTGGCTAAAACTGGCTACCGAAGGTCATATTTTCCAAGCGGCAGATTTATGTCACCAAACTAACACGTTGCCGGAAGTCTGTGGGCGAGTATGTCCTCAAGACCGTCTGTGTGAAGGGGCTTGTACCCTCAATGACGGCTTTGGGGCGGTCACCATTGGGAACGTGGAAAAATACATCACCGATACTGCGTTTGCGCTAGGCTGGCGTCCAGATATGAGCGGTGTGACTTGGACGGATAAAAAAGTTGCGGTGATTGGCGCAGGTCCTGCGGGTCTTGGCTGTGCTGACATATTGGTTCGTAATGGCGTCAAACCTGTGGTATTTGACAAACGCCCTGAAATTGGCGGACTACTGACCTTTGGTATTCCAGAATTTAAAATGGAAAAAAATGTCATGCGTCGTCGCCGCGAAGTGTTCGAAAGCATGGGCATTGAATTTCGTTTAAATACCGAGATTGGTAAAGATGTTACCATTGATGAATTACTCAATGAGTATGACGCGGTGTTTATGGGTATGGGTACCTATACCTATATGCGTGGCGGTTATGCCGGTGAAGAGTTATCTGGCGTGTATGATGCGTTAGATTTTTTAATCGCAAACGTCAACCGCTGCCAAGGTTGGGAAACGAACCCACAAGAGTACATCGACTTACAAGGTAAAAAAGTGGTCGTCCTTGGCGGTGGTGATACTGCGATGGACTGTAACCGTACCAGTATCCGCCAAGGTGCAACTTCTGTGACTTGTGCCTACCGCCGTGATGAAGAGAATATGCCAGGCTCACGCCGTGAAGTGCGTAACGCGCGTGAAGAAGGCGTACAGTTTTTATTTAACCGTCAGCCGATTGAAATTATCGGTTTAAACGGTAAAGTAACCGGTGTTAAAGTAGTAACCACTAAACTTGGCGAACCTGATAACCGTGGTCGTCGTAGCCCAGAGCCTATTCCCAATTCAGAAGAAATCTTGCCAGCCGATGCGGTGATTATGGCATTTGGTTTCCGTACTAGCCCTGCTGATTGGTTTACCACCCAAGGCATTGAGATGGATAATAGCGGACGGGTGATTGCACCTGAGTTACAAACTTATAAGTACCAAACTAAGAATCCAAAAATCTTCGCAGGTGGCGATATGGTGCGGGGTTCAGACTTGGTGGTAACCGCGATTTGGGAAGGTCGTGAGGCCGCTAAAGGTATCCTAGATTACTTGGATGTTTAAGCGTGAAACTTCTTTAGCTAACAATTGCTGTTAATTACGTCAAAAAACCCAATATCGATTGGGTTTTTTTACAGGTAAATTTCGGTGCGTTTTTGTCCACTTTAAGCTATTATGTCGCATAAATTCATCATACCACTAGGTCAATGACATGCCATTTACGCAGCATTTTCGTCCCGCTACTTGGGCAAAATTACGGTGTCAACATGCCAATCTTTATCAAATCGATGAGCAGCTGTTTCGTAGTGAGCAGCTAACGCCCGATGATATCGGTATTATCCAGCAATACGGCATCAATACCCTTATCAATTTACGATTTTTTGATCGCGATGATAACGAAGAAAATTTAGCCAACTTACCGCTGACCTTTATCAATCACCCATTGATGACTTGGGCGATTAAGCCGCAGCAACTTGCTGAAATTTTGTATGATATTTTGTGGCACCAAGCGCGTGGCGACAAGGTGCTCGTGCATTGTTATCACGGCTCAGATCGCACGGGTATTACCGTTGCTATGTATCGCATTTTGGTACAAAACTGGACGATTGAGCATGCCAAAATTGAAATGCAGGACGGCGGGTATGGCTTTCACTGGATTTGGATTAATATCAGCAATTTATTGACCGAGAAAAAAGTGCAAGAAGTGCAACACGCTTTGTTAGCGCTACAACGCCAAAAGCCTTATTATTAGCCAACCTTAAAACCCATCAAGCGACATTAACTTTGGATAGCCTGTGAATATCAAACGACTGTTAGGTGAAACCATTATCTATGGTATCGGTGCGATTTTACCCCGTGTCATTACCTTTTTACTCAATCCGTTGTATATCAATTACATTGATAAAGAAGCCTTTGCTATCTTTACCAGCCTATATGCTTGGATTGCTTTTATCAATATTGTGCTCACTTTTGGTTTTGAAACATCTTATTTTCGCTTTTCAGGAGAAGATAAAACAGGCGCCGCCGAAAAAAATGTGTTTAGCACGGCGTTTTGGTTTATTGCCATGTTGGCAGGCAGTTTTTTGGTCATGGTGTTGCTCTTTAGCAATCCGCTATCAATCCTGATGGATTATGGCAATCATCCTGAATTTTTGCGCTGGTTTGCTTGGATTGCGTTTTTTGATGCGATTTGTACCATTCCGTTTGCTTGGCTACGTTATCACAACCAGCCTGTGAAATATTCGGTGGTGCGTGTGGTGTCGATTTTGATACAGACTGTGGTGGTTATTGCCCTATTTCGCTTTGTGCCTATTGAGGCTGCCAAAAGTTTCGGTTTGACCGAGCAAGTGGCGTATCCGTTCTTTGCCAATTTAGTTGCCAGTCTCGCCACTTTTATGATGCTGTTTCCAATTATCAAAAAAGTACGCTGGCATTTTGATAAAGCCTTGTTCAAACGTATGATTCGCTATTCTTATCCTGTCATGCTGGCAGGGTTGGCGTTTATGGTGAATGAAAACTTCGATAAAATCATTCAATATTATATGATTGATAAAGGCGATGCGGGGGCATACGGTGGCTGCTATAAATTGGCGGTGTTAATGACTTTGTTTGTGACCGCGTATCGGATGGGGATTGAGCCGTTTTTATTCAAACAAATGCACCATGCCAATGCCAAACATACTTATGCCATGATGACAGAGTACTTTGCTTTATTTGCATCGGTGGTGGCGCTTGGGATTATTGCCAATATTTCATGGCTTAAACGGTTATTTATCACCGACCCCAGTTATTGGACAGCGATTAATATCGTACCGATTATCGTCATTGCAAACCTATGTTTTGGGATTTATTACAACCTATCAACTTGGTATAAGGTAACTGACCGTACTGGGATTGGCTCAGCCATCTCGTGGCTTGGGGCAGGATTGACTATTTTGCTCCATATGCTGTTTTTAAAACAATACGGCTTTATGGTGTCGGCGTGGGTGACGCTTTTTGTTTATTTCCTCATGATGATAGTATCGTACGCGCTTGGACAGCATTTTTATCCAATACCTTACCAAACCAAAAAAATCGTTTTCTTTTTGGGTACGCTAATGCTGTTTAGTGTGATAATCGTCAGTGCTTTTCAAATGAATTTTTGGTTATCCAATACCTTATTACTGGTCTATATTGGCTTAATCGGCTATAGCGAGCGCGCGCTGTTAAAAGGTTTGGTAAAGGCAAAAGCGTCATGATTGAGGCTCAATAATATTTTAATGGGTCCCAGTATTTAATTTAGCCAAATTACCCTTATATCAGTTACTAGTCGCAATTGATTCACCTTGCGCAAAAAAGTTTGCTATAGTAACAGCAGGAGAATCAATGAATTGCTACTTACCTGTGATAGACATGGGTAAGTCATCTCATGAGAAGGAGTTTTTCATGCAACAATCAAGTACACCGCAAGCAACTACCCAGCCATCCAATCCTCTATTAGCGAATAATGAGCAACTGATAGCAGTGTCTGCCAAAGATATTGTTAAACAACATCTCGATAAGCTCGGTATACCCCAAGATATTGAGATTGATGATGCCGAATTTGCAGAAAAAAAACAGCGCATTGCCGATTTGTTAGAACAGCATAATGCCACGTTAATTGCTCACTATTACACCGACCCAAAAATCCAAGCAATTGCCGAAGCCACAGGCGGTATCGTATCGGATAGTTTAGAGATGGCGCGGTTTGGGCGTGATAGTGATGCCGATGTGCTGATTGTTGCAGGTGTCAAATTCATGGGTGAGACCGCTAAAATCCTAAGTCCTGCAAAAACGGTATTAATGCCAACGCTAGAAGCCACTTGCTCACTAGATTTGGGTTGTCCGATTGAAGATTTTAGCGCGTTTTGTGACCAGCATCCTGACCGTACTGTGGTGGTGTATGCCAACACCTCAGCGGCTGTTAAAGCGCGGGCAGATTGGGTGGTGACATCGAGTATCGCGGTTGAGCTCATTGACCATCTAGACAGCCAAGGTGAAAAAATCATTTGGGCACCTGACCAGCATTTGGGGCGTTATATCCAGCAAAAAGTGGGTGCAGATATGCTACTGTGGGATGGCGCTTGTATCGTGCATGAAGAATTCCGTAGCCGCAGCCTAAAAACCATGAAAGAGATGTACCCCGATGCGGCGGTGCTAGTGCACCCCGAATCGCCGATTGAGATGACCCAAATGGCAGATGCTGTGGGTAGCACCAGTCAGCTGATTAAAGCGGCGCAAACCCTACCGCACAAGATGTTCATCGTCGCGACGGATCGCGGTATTTTTTATAAAATGCAGCAAGCAGCGCCAGATAAGGTGTTTATCGAAGCGCCGACGCGTGGGGAAGGTGCAACCTGTCGTTCATGTGCGCATTGCCCGTGGATGGCGATGAATGATTTAGACCAAATAATCCATGCACTGGAGAAAGTAGGCACGCCTGACGCTGTACCGCACGAGATTTTTGTTGATGCGCAGCTAATCGAACAAGCTAAAAAACCCCTAGATCGAATGTTGGCGTTTGGCGCCACGCTCAAAAAATAGACATTAAAAACCATTGTCTGTTTTTAAAATATTGAAAAAAGTCGTTGACAGCCTAACTAACTTGCTTTAATATACGCACCACTTAGCGATGATAGCCTTTAAGCTCACTATTGCTAAGGTATTGAAGTAACAATTAAAGCCTAGTTAGGCAATCGGAGTGTAGCACAGCTTGGTAGTGCACCTGGTTTGGGACCAGGGGGTCGAAGGTTCGAATCCTTTCACTCCGACCATTCATTCTTTAAACTTACCCAAGTTGAAAAGATGAATCAAGAGCCGAGCAGGCTTTTTTTATGCGCCTGTAGCTCAGTTGGATAGAGCACCCGCCTTCTAAGTGGGTGGTCACAGGTTCGAATCCTGTCAGGCGCGCATTTTGCTAGTCTGTAAAACCTACCTTATGGCGGATGTAGCTCAGTTGGTAGAGCCCCGGGTTGTGATCTCGGTTGTCGTGGGTTCGAGTCCCATCATTCGCCCCATATTTTAAAAAAGCCCCTAATTCATTGAATTAGGGGCTTTTTTTATGCCTTGTCTTTTCCCTTATCTATTTATCACGTTTGCAAATTTGTTATAAAAAACAATGGTTGTGCTACACTTTTTTAGGATGAATTATTATCTATTTTATATACTAGGGTCATATAGTGTACTAGAAGATAAGCTCGTAAAGGTAAATTGCCAATAGCGTAACTTTACCTGATGGAAAACCTCAAATAAAATGGCGTGAGACCCTGAATATGATACGAAGTACAACGATGTTTTATCAACTTGCTATGACCAGTGTTGCGATAAGTGGCTGCATAGTTGTCAATACTGCCCAAGCGGCTACTAGGCTGCCAAAATCCCCTTGGCAATCGCATGCATCACTCAAAAGTAATCAAGTTAGCCCAATTTACCACCAGCAATGGCGACAATCTGATTATAAATATTGCCCAATTTTAGCCATTGCTAATCATTCATCAATCAATATCAAAACTGCACAACCACGCGCTGCCAATTTTTCAGGTGGCTTTGCGGTCGCGTATGATTTGGCGCAATATAAAGGCAGGCCTTTACGCAGTGCTTATGGCGTAGCCAATGCCGGTACGACGTCTAAGCGTGACTTGTATCAGGGCTGGGCCTATCGTAAAAACTATGCTGATGGCAGTTATGTGACGCTTGGGCGAGAGGGCAATAACCCACAGGGTAAAATGCTGGCTTACCTCGTGCTGAACAATGGCTGTTTTTATAACATCTGGAGTCAGTTAAGTAGTGAGCATTTGCAAAAAATGATAGCTCACTTACGCTATGTCAATTAATGAATCAAAAAGTAGCTATAAAAATTAGCTACAAGAAAGTAGCCATAAAAAAAGCAACGTTGCCGCGTTGCCTTTTTTGAAATTTGCTTTTTTCGAATTTGTTTTTTTTAATTTGCTCGTTTTAAATTTGCTTGTTTTAAATTTGCTTGTTTTAAGAAAAGTCATGCAAAGAAATTTTCTAGCACTTTACGCTGACTACTTTGCCAGTGTGACCAGTCTTTGGCTGAGTCGGCCAGCGAGCCCCGCCAGCCTTTGATATTGCCTTTCATGCTAGATAACCGATGTTGGCTGGTGGTATTGAGCAGTGTCGGCTGTTTTTGCAAACGCTCAAGCGCGACCAAGGCAGCAGGGCGGTCATTACACAATAGTCCCATATCGCAACCTGCCGTTAAAGCAGCGGCAATACGGTCACCTGCATCACCTGCAACATGTGCCGCTTTCATCGACAGGTCATCGGAGAACAATACCCCATTAAACCCTAATTTGCCACGAATAATTTGCTGCAGCCAAATCGATGAAAACCCTGCAGGTTTGTTATCAACTGTGCTAAATACCACATGAGCGGGCATGAGTGCATCCAGTAGCGGCTTGTTGCGAATAAATGGCTGCATATCGTATTGGCGAATCTCATCATAACTGCGCTCATCGGTGGCATCATCCACATGAGAATCAGGGGCAACTGAGCCGTGACCGGGAAAATGCTTGCCCGTGGTTGCCATTCCGGCAAGCTTCATCCCACGCATGAATTCAGCAGATAAGGCGGTGATTGCAATCGGATGTACGTGAAACGCGCGATCACCAATCACGCGGCTAACCCCATTGATATCAAGTACAGGCGCAAAACTAAAATCAATCCCAACTGCTAGTACTTCGCTTGCCATCAAATAGCCTGCGCAATAAGCAAGATCAAGCGCAGTGATAGGGTCATGCTCAAACCTTTCACCGAGTTTACCCATCGCAGGTAGCGGCGAAAAACCCGCGCGCAAGCGAGCGACACGTCCACCTTCTTGGTCAACCGCAATTAAAATATTGGGTTTGATGGCACGCATACTATCAGTCAATTCGCGCACTTGCTCAGGGCTTTCTACATTGCGCCCAAACAAAATCACGCCGCCAACTTCCGGTTGGCGTAGCAGTGCTTCATCTGCTAGGCTAAGCGCTTTGCCTTCAATATCGAGCATAAGTTGACCGACTGCTTGCATGCGGTAATCCTTCTGGGTATTGCCTGCCGCCAACTGTTAGATATAGTTGGCGGCAGAAAAATTTTGAAAAAACATAGCATACGCTTTTTTTAATAAAAATGCGACTAGCTTACTGGCGATTATAATTAGCGAATATTACTGACGGTTAAGCCGTGATGGTGGCGGCAACAAACTGATATCACTCACCCGACAAGGATTGATATCAATCCCGCCACGGCGTGTGTACCATGCGCGTACCATGAGCGTTTTTGGCGCAAAGGCTTGGGTTAAATCACTAAAAATCTGCTCAACGCATTGTTCATGAAAGCCATTATGCTGACGAAAGCTCAAAATATACTCAAGCAGTCCTGCTCGGTCAATTGGTTGGCTATCTATCTGAATTTCCAGTGTTCCCCAATCTGGTTGATTGGTGACAGGGCAGTTTGAGCGCAGTAAATGCGAATGCAAAATTTGTAACTGGCTATCCGAGGCGCCTTGATCGGCAACGGTCAAGCTTGAGGAATCGACATCACTGACAATGGCGATTTTTTTACCGCTATTATCTAACGCGTTATCAATACAGTCACCCTGTGGCGCGCTGATGGGTAAGCTATTTGCGATGTTTACCTCAAAAATCTCAAGCGTCACATCAGTTTTTAGACAAGCGGATAAGTCTTTTTCCACCGCTGCTTTAACAGCTTGTTGATTGTCAAATTCAGTGAAATTTAGGCTATTAAAATAAAGTTTGAGTGATTTTGATTCGACAATATAGTCTGATGTGGCAGGGATGGCAAGGCGCACCATTGCCACCTGTGAAATACCGTGCGAATTCAGCCAAGACATTTCAAAAACCTGCCACCAGTCCATGCCGATACTTAAGGCGTCAGCAGGCAGCGCTAGCTTCGCCCGTCCTAATGCGCGCGGAATGGGGTAGAGCATATCGGGGGCATAGGTTTTTGGGTAGCTAGTGGATTGACCCAAAATACCGTGAGTTTCAAGTGGTTTCATATTTTTTTAATTTAACTAAGTTATCTAAGTTATAAACGAACGCGTGAGCCATCTGCTAAAAGATAATACGCAATGCCATAAAATATCGCGGTAAAAATCCCAATCGCCACCAAAGATGACCATACATTGACATCTGAATGACCCAAAATACCATAGCGAAAAGCATTGACCATATAAACAATGGGGTTTAGTAGCGATATGTTTTGCCAAAATCCTGATAAATCTTTAAGTGAATAAAACACGCCGCCTAGATACGTCAAGGGTGTCAACACAAAACTGGGTACGATGGAAATATCATCAAACGAGCGCGCAAATACCGCATTAATCATACCGCCCAGTGAAAATAATGCCGAGGTCATCACCACGGTAAAAATCGTGACAAACGCATGCACCAGTGATAACTGAGTAAAAAACAACGCGAGCACCGTCACAATCGCGCCAATGGTCAACCCCCGAAACAAACCGCCCGCGATAAAGCCCAGTAAAATGGTATGTTTAGAAATCGGACTGACCAGCATCTCTTCGATATTACCATGAAACTTGGTGGCAAAAAAACTCGATACCACATTGGAGTAGCTATTGGTAATCACCGACATCATAATCAAGCCAGGCACGATAAACTGCATGTAGGAGACACCGCCCATATCGCCAACCCGAGAGCCAATCATTTTACCAAAGATGATAAAATACAAACTCATGGTGATGGCAGGGGGCAACAGCGTTTGCGGCCAAATGCGAAGAATTCGGCGGATTTCCTTGACTAACAAGGTGTTAAATGCGACCAACTGGTGCTGAAAATCCATGTTAATTCTCCAATTTTTCAGTCAAATTATTTTCAACAATCCCTAAAAACAGCTCTTCAAGGCGATTGGCTTTGTTACGCATACTCGCTACCTGAATATTTTGAGCATTTAACTGGGCAAAGACATCATTTAAACTGTCGCCTTTTTTGAGCGTGACTTCAAGGGTCAACGGGTCTGGCTGCTTGGTTTTTACCACATTGGTTAAAGCAATTGATGACAGATAAGGTTGCGCCAAATCAAACACAAAGCTTTCCACATCAAGGCTGGTAAGCAAACTTTTCATATCGGTATTGATACGAATTTCACCCTGGTCAAGGATAGCAATGTTTTTACACAGCTGCTCAGCTTCTTCTAGGTAATGGGTGGTTAAAATAATGGTCGTACCTTCTTCCGTGTTAATTTGCTGCATAAAATCCCACATCGAGCGGCGCAGTTCAATATCGACCCCTGCAGTCGGCTCATCCAAAATCAGCAGTTTGGGATGGTGCATTAAAGCACGCGCAATCATCAAACGGCGTTTCATACCGCCAGACAGCATACGCGCTTTGTCGTCGCGTTTTTCCCAAAGCCCCAATGCTTTAAGCAGTTTTTCGGCACGCGGGCGAGATTCCTTGGTAGGTATGCCAAAATAGCCCGCTTGGGCTATCAAAATATCTTCGATTTTCTCAAACTGCATAAAGTTAAATTCTTGCGGCACCACGCCTAAGAACTGCTTGGCTTTGGCAGGCTGTTTAAGCAAATCTACCCCAAAAATTTCTACCGAGCCTGAGCTGGGTTTAAATAGCGAGCTGATAATACCAATGGTGGTGGATTTACCCGCACCATTGGGACCAAGTAGGGCAAAAAATCCACCTTGGGGTACGGTCAAATCAATGCCTTTGAGTGCGGCAAAACCATTTGGGTAGGTTTTGGTAAGCTGGGTGATTTTTAGAGCAGGGATGGTAGTGTCAAAGTTTGCCATAGCAATGCAGGTTCTGGTTAAAGGTGAGACCTTAATGGGGATGGGTTGGATAGTTTAAAGATTTGACTGAACTAAGTTAAGTTAAATTATACCAATGATACAATTAAAAAAGCCTATCAGTTGATAGGCTTCATCTGGGCTAAAAATGATTATTTGGCTTGAGACACCATATAATCAACCGCATTGGTCACTTCCACATCTAGCAAATCAGCGTTACCGCCTTTAGCTGGCATGGCATTAAAGCCTTGTAGCGCGTGTTGGTGAAGGGTAGCGGTACCTTTAGCGATACGGGGACCCCAAGCGCCTTTATCACCAAATTTTGGTGCACCTAACAGACCTGCAGTATGACAAGTATGGCAAACACCTTCATAAATTACTTTGCCTTCACGTGGTTTATCTGGATCAGCGGCACCCAATGCAGCGGCAATAGTGATATCACACTCTTTACCTTCAAAACAAACTTTACCTTGTGGGGCAATACGTGCGATTAGATTTGGGTATAATGCAACCAATTTTGCAACTTGAGGTGGGTCTTCAGGTGCTTTTTCTGCTTCCTTTTTTGCGGGAGCGGCAGAGGATGCAGGGGCTGAAGCAGTTGCAGTACTTGAGGCTGTCGCGGTACTTGAAGCGCTAGCGGTAGCTGATGCCGCTGCAGGGGCACTGGCTTTATCCTCAGCTTGGCTGACAGCGATACCCGCAAGACTTAGCATAGTAACCGCTGATAACATCACTACTTTTTTCATTCGTCACGTTCTCTCAAACAGGTGAATTAAATTATCGTAATACTTTTAAAACGGATAATATGAGCCATTAGATTGCTCGATTGTATCCGTTGATGCAATATTGATGCGATAAATGTTACACAGATTTATTTTCCATACTATTATAAGGGAAAATTATCTGAAAAAGCTATGCTTATTTGATATGTGCTATCAACTTTGCCGAGCAGTTTCTGGCAGTAATTTTGATGATTTGCTTATTGCACGAAAAGTTTGCTAAAATAGCCCACTGCTTTTTTTTAATACCAATCAAAGCGTTCGTAGCTCAACTGGATAGAGTACAGGTCTCCGAAGCCTGTGGCGTGGGTTCGAGTCCCGCCGAGCGCACCATTCTTAATGCATAAATTATTGATTTCATGAGGATTCTGATTTATTCATGTTTTTATGGGTATATAATAGGCGATATATATCCATTGGTAGAATGCAATTGCTTTTATGACTGCCCATAGAGAAGGATAGTCTTTTGCAATTCGATCAGCAACTCGACGGCTCTATTTTTAACTTCTGTTGAGTGTTTTTTAGTTTTCATAAGGGTATTGTTTCAGAGTTTTAGGTCTCCGACAATTCCGGGGCAGTTCAGAATATCAAAATAGACTATAAAACACTTAATTTTACTCGCTAGCCCTGTAAAATTATTTGACAAGGCTCTTAGCCTTTATTGACGGCTTTCAGGCAGGTGAGCGATCAGCAGCCCCACAGTTTCGCCCAATATGGCAACATCTGTGGGTGAGTAGACCAACACACGCTCTTGACTAGCAAGCTGCACTTCATAAACCACATGACTGCCTTTAAACTGCTTGGCGGTAATCAATCCATTAACCGCGCTGTTTGTTTGGGGTACCACCGATAGCCATTCTGGTCGAATCAGCACTTGGTGACTGTCTGCAAAATAAGGATAATTGCTCATTGGCAACGCACCGATTGCGGTCAGCAACTCATTGCCATGTTGCCGCGCCTGTAGAAAGCTGCCTTTGCCGACAAATTTTGCCACCGTGGCGGTGCTGGGGGCTTGATACAATTGAATTGGCGTGTCCCATTGCTGCAATCGACCATCTGCCAACATACCGATTTTATCGGCTATCATAAAGGCTTCTTGCTGGTCATGGGTCACCACAATGGCGCTGATTTGTTTGGCTTTAAGTAGCTGCTGAATGCTCATCGCCAACGCTTCTCGCATATCGGCATCGAGACTTGAGAATGGCTCATCAAACAAAATCAGCTGCGGATTGGGGGCAATCGCCCGTGCCAATGCCACCCGCTGCTGCTGCCCGCCAGATAATTCATGCGGGTAGCGACATGCTAAATGTTCCAGTCCTATCAAGGTAAGTAAAGCATCAATGTTGCCCTGTCTGTCAGTTTTTGACAAGTGTTGAAGCCCAAAACCAATGTTGTCTGCCACCGTCAAATGCGGAAACAGCGCATAATCCTGAAACACAATGCCAATCTGGCGCTGATAAGCAGGGATATTGATGTGGGTGCGGCTATCAAATAGCGTCCGCTTGCCAAATTGAATTGAGCCTGCTGTCGGGGTTTCAAAACCTGCAATGCAGCGTAGCAGGCTGGTTTTACCACAGCCAGATTGACCGACCAAACACGCAATTTGCCCTTGCGGCAACTCAAAACTAATCTGATCGAGGACGGTTTTGCTAGACGGGTGATAACTGAGCGATAACTCATTCACAGTCAAATGCGCATCCGATACTGCGTTCTGCGATAAATCATTGAAGTTCATGTTACGTTACTTTCCTTGGAAAACAAAATCACGGGCAGCAGTCCCGCTAGTATAATGACCAGTGCAGGCAATGCGGCTTGCTGAAACTGCCCTTCCATGGTAAAGGCATAAATTCGCACCGCGAGTGTGTCCCAGTCACTAGGTCGGGTCATCAGCGTGATGGGCATTTCTTTCATCAAATCGACAAACACCATGAGTATGGCAACGCCTAGTGAACTTTTGACCAAAGGGATATACAAACGGCGAATCAACGCAACACCGCGCACATTGAGGATGACTGCCGACTCCACAAGACTTGGGCGGACACGCTCAAAACCTGCCTCAATGCTCGACACTGCCAGCGCCAAAAAGCGAATAATATAGGCTAAAAGCATCACAATTAACGTGCCTTTGATAACAGCGGTCGTACCATCACTGACGGGCAAAAATTGTAATAACAGATTGTCCATCGCTGCAATTGGGATAAAAATACCAATCGCCAATACCGAACCGGGGATGGCATAGCCGAGCGTGGTAATACGCATCAAAATCGTGGCAAACAATGACTTATCACTGCGCTTGGCAATCACAAGTAGCAATGCCACAACCATGACCAATACCGCACCAACAAGCCCAATCACTAATGAATTGCCCATCGGCTGGAGCAACGCGCTCACATCGCCCTGCTGCCAATGCGCGACCACCCAAACAATCAACTGGATGACAGGTAGCACAAAGCTGACCAGCAAAATCACACCGCAATACATCGTTGTCAGCCAACCCAAACCCCTAGGTAGCGGCTTTGGCTGGATTGCCGTGGATTTTTTGGTGGCAAATTGACGGCGGCCGCGACTCAGCTGCTCCAGCACAATCATGACAAATACAAATAGCACCAGTAAAGAAGCCAGTTGTTTGGCAGTATCAATGGAAAAAAAGCCAAACCAAGCTTGATAAATGGCAGTAGTAAAGGTTTCTACCCCAAAGACAGATACCGCACCAAAATCTGCGAGGACTTCCATCATCGCCAGCAGCAAGCCACCCATGAGCCATGGACGCGCCATCGGTAGGGCAATTTTGACTAACGATTCGCGTGGCGTCAAGCCAAGCGATGCGCCCATCTCCAGCGCCTGTTGCCCCATACTGGTAAAGGCGTTGCGAGCGAGAAGATACACATAGGGATAAAACGCTAGTATCAGCACAATCGATAATCCCCAAATATTGCGGATATCGGGCAGTCCTTGTGCAAACCCCTGCTGCTCTCGCAAATAGGTACTCATCGCACCTGTATAGTCAAACATACCCAATTGCACAAACGCCAATACGTAGGCAGGTACAGTAAGTGGCAGCATCATCGCCCAAAAAAATAGCTTACGTCCTGGAAACTGGTACATCGCCGTTAGCCATGCGGTGGTCACGCCAAGTAGCAAAATCCCGACGGACGTCGTGATTAGCAATATCAGGGTGTTTTTAAGTAGTAACCCCAACTGATAATCAAGCAAAAACTGCCAAATCTCTTGGTCAATCTCACCAAAGCTAGTAAGTACCACCAAAAGCGGCAGCAATACTAGAGTCGAACATAGCACCAGCCAAAACCGAGCCAAACCAATACCCTTATTCATGTGCACCCAAATCGTTAACCTTAATGTAAATAATAATTATTATCGTTTAAATAAATATTCTATATTATACTACGAAACCAATACGTTTGGCGGCGATTTTAACTTGCACCGTCGCATCGTCAGGGTCTGCTTTTTAGTAGGGTATTCGGTATAATTTTTTAGGACGAATAAAAGGGTAAATTATGAAACGCTTAATGGCTTTTGGCATGTTGATGGGCGCGGTAACACCTGCGCTAGCAAGTGATTTGGTGATTTATTCGGCGCGTGCTGATAATTTGTTGAAGCCGATTGTGGCAAAATACGAGCAGCAAACAGGCGTAAAAATCAAGCTGGTCAACGATAAAGCAGGCGTACTGATCGAAAAAATTAAAGCAGAAGGTGCTAATACCCCAGCTGACTTACTCATCACCGTCGATGGCGGTAACTTATGGCAAGCGGCGCAAGAAAACATCTTAAGACCTGTCAATTCAAAAGTACTCGAAACCAATATCCCGCCGCAATTCCAAGACCCACAAAATCGTTGGTTTGGTATGTCAGTGCGCGCCCGTACCATTTTTTACAACCCAACCAAAATCAATCCAAGCCAGCTATCAACTTACGCAGATTTATCTACCCCCAAGTGGAAAGGCAAGCTGTGTTTAAGAACGTCGGACAATGTCTATAACCAATCTTTGGTTGCCACCATGATTCAGCACAACGGCTTACCACAAATGGAGCGTATTTTAAAAGGTTGGGTCAGTAATCTAGCCACCGCGCCATTTGCTAATGATACAGCGCTGCTTGAAGCAATTGACGCAGGTCGCTGTGATGTCGGTATCGCCAATACTTACTACTATGGTCGGCTGCTTGATACCAAGCCAAACATTAAGGTCAAACCCTATTTTGCCAACCAAAAATGGCAAGGCACCCATGTCAATGTATCGGGTATTGGCGTAGTTAAACACAGCAAAAACGCGGCACAAGCACAAAAATTTATGGAATGGCTCAGTGGCGCAGAGGCACAGAATTTATTTGCTGACTTGAACAGTGAATACCCAGCCAACCCACGCATCGCACCAGATCCAAAAGTCGCCAGATGGGGCAGCTTTAAGCAGGACATTATCAATGTATCCGTGGCTGGTAAAAACCAACGCCATGCGATTATGCTAATGAAAAAAGCGGGTTATAAATAAACACGGTATTCACAGGCGGGTTGTCAATTTGGGCTTGTTGCCACTGGGCAAAGCCCTCGGTGATATTGCCAAATCGCTGTTGCGCAAAGGATTGAATAATATTGTGCGTTGCCGTCAATCCTTCGGCGAATAATTTGTTTTTCTTAGTCATTTTTACATTTTAATTCATCATAGATATTCTGTAGGTGAATTATTATGTAAAAACCTTTATATTCTGTAAAATAATATTAACAATATTATATTTTCTAAAACGGAATGGCATTGTAGATTTGCCAGTAATCGCGCTATAACTATGCTAACCAGAAATAAGCTGACCATTCCTATCTAAAATTCGCTACAATATTGCCTTTGATAGTTAATACACTAAAAATCGGGCAATACCATGACAACCACTCTTTCTCAACTGCCACCCACTGCTGTTTGGCAATGGTTTGATCAAATTTGTGCTATTCCACATCCTACTTTTCATGAACACGCTTTGGGTGACTTTATTGTTCAAGCAGTCCAAACCCGCGGACAACCATACGGGTTAACGGTCAAAAAAGATGAAAAAGGCAATATTTTTATCTATAAACCAGCAAGCGTACAGCTTGATAGCAATATGGCAAACCATCCTGCGGTGGCTATCCAAGCGCATTTTGACATGGTGGCACAAAAAGGGGAAACCACCAACCATGATTTCATCACTGACCCTATCAAACCTGTCATTAAAGACAATTGGGTCTGGGCAAGCGATACGACGCTTGGGGCAGATAATGGTATTGGGCTTGCTATGGCATTGGCGGTGGCGTTTAGTGATGATATTGTCCATCCACCACTTGAGTTGATTTTGACTTGTGAAGAAGAAATCGGTATGGGCGGCGTCCAAGCCATTCATCCTGAGTGGCTGACCGCACCTGCGATGATTAACCTTGACTCAGAAGATGAAGGTGAACTGTTTATTGGCTGTGCTGGCGGGCGTGATGCCACATTCCAGTTAACTTCCTCGCTCACTACCGTAACCGAAGATGTCACGCCGATGGTGATTAAGGTGAGCGGTTTACAAGGTGGGCACTCTGGCATTGATATTCATAAAGGCTTAGCCAATGCTAACTTATTACTGGCGCGCGTGCTAGCAAGCCTGTTTCGCTCATCGCCTTTTCATCTACAACACTGGACAGGTGGGGTACTGCGAAATGTGATTACACGTGAAGCCTCTGCGGCGGTGTTGGGTGATTTTGAGCGTATTAGCCAGTTGCTTCCTACTATCTTGCAAACGCTACAAGCTGAATATAAAATCACGGAACCCAACCTCACCGTCACTGTTGAAAAACTAGTAGCCACGGACGCGCTGTCACCGACATCTAGCAACCTTTCCGCCCTTAGTATAGCCGACAGTCAGCGTATGCTTAACTTGCTGCGTAGCCTACCCAATGGCGTGATACGCATGAGCGATAGTTTTGCCGGCGTGGTAGATACATCAATTAGCACGGGTGTGGTTAAGCTTGGCCAAACTCACGACAATAATCAAATCGCCACCCTTGAGATACGTTGTCTGATGCGATCTTTGGGTGAAACCCCAAAAGATGACATCGCCCAGCGGCTACAAGCTTTAGCAGATTTGGCAGGGGCGGCGCTAGAGTTAAGCGATGATTATCCAGGCTGGCAACCTGACCCAGATTCTAAGCTATTGGCAGTGGCAAAATCTGTGATGGCGAGTCATTTTGCAGGCGAGCCAAAGCTGCAGGTGATTCATGCCGGTCTTGAATGCGGCATATTTAAAGGTAAAGCACCAAACATGGACATGATTTCTTTTGGTCCAAATATCCGTGCGGCACACTCACCCAAAGAGCGCGTAGAAATCGCCAGCGTGGCAAAAACTTGGCAGGTGTTATTAGACTTATTAAAAGTTTTATAATTTCTAATGATTGCTCATGCTGCTATCCCAGTCGCGAAAAAATGTCGTCGCTAAGTTTTTAAATCTATGGTGTTGCGCCTATTTTCTTACACCGCGATACATAAAAAACCCTTGAAAATATTGATTCTCAAGGGTTTAATGATTTTCAAGGATTTATAGGGATGTTGGAGTTTAATGCCTATTATCCCGATGTTTTGGCACTGCTCAGCACGCGTCTTGCTAGTATCACGATAGCCAATACAAATGCCAATAATCCTAGCCATTGGGCAATATTGTCCCAATTGGCAAGTTTAAGCGCCAGCGGTGCATCTGAGCCGCCCGTCGTGACTGACGCGGCAATAATAAACGCCATAATAACGCCAATCAAGCTTTCGCCCACAATTAACCCTGCAGCAAATAACGTACCTTTACGCTCTGCAAGCTTTAAGTTGCGCTCTCGTTGCGCCGCCGCACTGTTTTTGGTGATACGGTTTTTAATCCACCATGCCAACACCGAGCCTATAAAAATCGGCATATTAATGGTAGGTGGCAAATAAATACCCATACCCACTGCCAATACTGGCAAGCTGTATTTACCCGCTGAAGTTTTGCGTAATAAGGTATCAGCGACAATCAGTACCGCACCAATCAGCACACCGATAAGGATAAAGTCCCAGTTCAAATTATGCGCAAAAATCCCTTTGGCAATCGTGGTCATCAAGGTTGCTTGCGGTGCGCCCAAGGCTTGTGAGGCATCCATATCAGGGCGAGGCAATGCCCCAGTAAAGCCATAAGCTTTGTACAGTAGTTCTAAGATAGGGGAGATTACCAATGCACCTACCACGACACCAATCATTAACGCAACTTGCTGACGCCAAGGTGTGGCTTTTACCAAGTAACCCGTTTTTAAGTCTTGCAAATTATCATTTGAAATCGTCGCCACACATAATACCGCCGAACCACAGAATAGCGCCAACGCGGTGACAAATTTGCCATCGCCCGTGGTTAACAATTGCGGATAAGCATTGCCAACCAGCAATAAAATGAGCGAAATCACCACAATCGAGATAATACCAATACCTGAAATTGGGCTAGACGACGATCCAACCAAACCCGCCATATAACCACACGCTGCCGCTACCAAGAAACCAATGATAAAGGTGACCGCAGTACAAACCAATACTAGGAGCCATGCCAAACCCGCTGGCAAGCTTGCATCCGCCACAAACTGATAGAAACTAACTGCCAATAACAACGTCATTACTACCGTCCAGCCGATCATGACTTTGGGCGATAAATCCTGATCCATACGACTGAGGTTTGATGAATTGCCACCTTTGAGCGCCTGCATGGAAATTTTTAATCCCTCAATCATTGGCTTCATTAGCGTGAGTAGCGTCCAAATCGCGGCAACACCAATGGTACCTGCACCGATAAATCGAACATTTTCCTTCCAAATTTTCATGGCAAATGCCGACATTTCCATGTCACTGGGCTGAGGCGTCATGCTCGTCAACATCGGTACCGCTGCACCCCAAGCAATAAGGATACCCAGCAAAATAGCAATACCGCCTGCTACGCCAACTAGGTAACCTGCCCCAAGTAGCGCCAAGGAAAACCCCATGGGTAATTGGGTAATCGCCGAGCCTGCTTTAAACCAGTAGCCTGCCGAATCTGCCAATACCCTGAGTCCACCCGTCAAAAACGCTACAATGCCTGACAACGCGCCACCAATCACAATATCCTTGGCGCCTGTTGAGGCATCTGACTGAGCGGGGGTATCATCTGCGGTGTCCTGTTCGCCTGCCCGCAAAATTTCAGCAGCGGCAACGCCTTCAGGGTAGGGCAAATCACTGTTAACGACCATCGCATAGCGAAGCGGAATAGTAAAAATCACCCCCAAGATGCCGCCAGCGATACATAAAATAGTGGTTTGCCAAAACGGAAACCCTGTCCAATAACCGAGCATTAATAACGCTGGCAACACAAAGATAATGGACGATAAAGTACCTGCTGCAGAAGCTTGGGTTTGTACAATATTATTTTCAAGAATATTGCTATCTTTGGCAAATTTTAAAACTGCCATTGATATCACCGCCGCCGGAATGGACGAGGCAAACGTTAAACCGACTTTAAGTCCAAGATATACATTGGACGCGGTAAAGATGACAGTGATTAATGCCCCAAGAATAATGCCCCTTAGCGTCAATTCTTTGTGATTGGCATACATATCACCGATAGGCTGAACTTGCATGGGCAAATCTCCATGTAAAAGCAAAAGTTGTTGGTGAGTAAAAAAAATCTTATGGATTATACTGCGTTTTATGGCTAAAACAATAACTTTTATCTAGCACCCTCACCCTCGAAACATTGAAACACTACCGGTCTCAATATGGCTATCATTGTGTAGCAAACGTTGTTTGGCAAATATTGTTTGGCAAAGCACGCCAATAATAGTTGCACCTCATGCATATAGATATAAGATACCTAGGTGATTGGTAAAATAATAAGTCTTACCTACTAAACAAAGAAAAGTTAAGCAAAGATAAGTAGTCAAGCATATCCTGCAGTGGAAGCCACGATTTATTTAGCAAGATAGATTAAAATTTTGCACCACCTGCTATATAATTCTTGCTACACACTCAGCATGTTATATCTCAATGACAATCGATTACAGTTGTATGAAGATTTGCTAATGGAAATTGAATGATTTTAAACCCCAGTAATACCCCGTTTTCAATTTGGTTGGCAGAAGGGCAGTCAAGCCAGCGTGAGATGCTACTTGCCATGCAAGCCATGAAATGCCAATATAACTTACCCATGACCATCGTGGCGTCCCATCGACAACCACGACCAGAAATCTTAAACTGTGCCGATATAGCGTACCAAGAGCCATCCGAGCCAAGTGAGCGGGTTGGGTTTGTACTTGCACAGGCCAAAAAGCACAATAGTAAAGTGGTGCTCACAGGGCGCAATAGCCAAGATTACGAAGCCAGACGTCAAGACTTCAAAGCAGCCGGTATTCGGTTATTGACAGGCGCAACTGACACAGCCACGCTTGAATTAATGGACGATAAAGCCGCTTTTACAGCTTTTTGCCAGCAACATGACATCCCTGTGGCAAGTGGCTGGCAGTTTGCTAATGCAGATGAGTTAATGGCACTGCTAGCCTTGCATGGTGGGCAGCCGTTATGTGTAAAACCCGTCAAAGGCATATTTGCGCAAGGGTTTTGGCGACTCGATACGGCAGCGGTCGATGCGTGGGATAGTTTTGAGCATTTATATTTCACCGATGCTAAAAAAATTCATCTTGCACAATTTTTACACGCCTATAACCATAGCCAAATGGTAACTGACAAACCCATTGCCATGCTGCTGATGCCATATTTAGCAGGCAAAGAATATTCGATTGATGTGGTATGTGAGACAGGGGAAGTGTTGGCCGCAGTGACGCGCTATAAAGACGGCAGTGAACAGCATGTGGGCTATGACGAGGCAGTGATGGAACTTGTCAAGCGTCTGGCGGTAGCCCTAAAAGCCGATGGTATTGTGAGCATCCAAACCAAGGCTGATGAAAATGGGATGCACAAGGTACTGGAAATCAATAGCCGCGCGTCGGGTGGGATTGGTTACACCGATCATGCCTTTGACAACGGCACGCTGAATTTAACCCAATTAGCTTTTGCCTATTGGTCAGGCTGTATTACCAAACCGCATCTGCCAGCGGTACGTGATACCATCACCCCTTGCATCGTGCGTCCGCTGATGACCAGTGTCAAAATCGGCTAACGGATAAAAATAACAGGACAACAGACGCCATGACCGAGCAAAAAACCATTTCGTTATCGCGTGGCGAGCTTACTTTACGCTATCAAACCAGCGCTGATTATCAACTCGATGAGTTATTGGGGTTTGCTGAGCGTATCAATCCCAAGCGCGCGTTTTTGTTTGTATCCAAAGTATTGGGGCGACATATTCCGGTATCTCCCGATAAGATGCGACAAGCCTTCACCCAGTTGGCAACTCTCATACCCGATGACTTGCCTGAGCCGATTGTGGTAATTGGTATGGCGGAGACCGCAGTCGGACTGTCGGCAGGGGTGCATCAAGTGCTGCAGGCGCGTTATCCACAAGCTATTTTGCTCAACTCGACGCGGCATGCACAGGCAGCAGAGCTGTTTGCCACGTTTAGCGAAGATCATAGTCATGCCAGTGTGCATTTGATTTACCAAAGTGATGACAGCTCGCTACAAGCGAACGTTGAAAACGCCAAAACCTTGATTATGGTCGATGATGAAGCCTCCACAGGTAATACCTGCCAAAATGTGGTCAACGCCCTGCGTCAAGCAGGAATGAGTAAGCTTGAGCAAGTGCATTTGGCGACGTTAGTTGATTGGTCACTGGACAAAAAACTGGGCAAAAAGGATGGTAATATTTTTAATGACATCGCCTTTTTTCGCCATCATTTGCTGGCAGGAGATTGGACGTGGACAGATAGGGTGAATGCGCCCGCGGTTACCATGCCAAATGTGTCAACCACAGAGGCAGGCAGTCAGCCTCTGCTGCCTACCGGCAATTGGGGGAGACAACCGACACGCGATAGTACATCGGGATTGGATTTTTTGCTGCGAGGTTTGCAGCATACGCTGAGCCAAAGACAATTGACCCTAGCGTCATTCGCCCATCAAAAAATCTTGGTACTGGGCAGTAATGAGTTTGTTTGGTTGCCGTTGTTGCTTGCCGAACGCTTGGCGCAGCATCAGGCGGATGTCAAATTTTCCGCCTTGACGCGCTCACCCATCGCCATCCATGATGATAGTGCCGTGACTAGCGTCATCAAGTTCTTTGACCATTATGGCTTGGGCATGACCAATTTTGTTTACAACGTGACGCCTGAGGCGTGGGATTGGGTTCTGTTGTGCGTGGAAACCCCCCAAGATAGCGTGGATGAGATTTGGCAGCGTTTTGATAATGTCATGGTAATTTCACCAAGACCCAAAATCTGACATTCTAAACCCGACAACCGGAGTCCGATACCTGAAGTCCGAAAGCTAATTAAGCACAAGAACGATAAAAGTTAAGTTTGATAAAAGTGAGTGTGAATGACCGATTTTTTTAAACCCGAAGCCCGTTTTTTTGAATCAAAAGTCGCGCTAGTCAAGCCTTATGCTTTGATGGATTTGGATGATACCTTGTTTCAAACCCAGCGAAAAATTGCAGCTTGGCATTTGCCAATGGATGGGTTGGTGGCGGCGACCGTCGATAAGCAGAATGCGCCATTGAGCTTTTTGACGCCAAAGCAGCGCCATTTTTTTAATTGGTTATCCCAATCAACGGAGCTCATCCCCGTCACCGCAAGAGATTCCACTGAGATTATGCGCGTCAAACTGCCGTTTGATAGTTGGCAAGTTTTGACCCATGGTGCGGTGATTGTAGCACCGTCGGGGCAGCTTTGTGCGCGTTGGCAGCGGCTAATGGCAGGGCAATTGGTAGCGCTACAACCCAAACTAACCCAGCTTATGGCGCGATTGGCAGGGTTTGAAGCAATGCGCATAACCCCACATTATGAACACTTTATAGTAGACAATAACGCGACGGATTTGATGGTGTATGTCGCCATAAAACATCGGCATAAAGACCACGATGCTTTGCTACAGTTTGCGGCACAGCTGCCGAGTGTGCTAAATGAGGCGCCTGATTTGGGCGATGAGTTTTATATCCATGTCAATGCCAATAACTTGGCAATCTTGCCGCACGTCGTCAATAAGCATCACGCGATGCGTTTTTTGCTCGATTATCATTTGGATAAAAACCGCCCTTGTTTTGGTTTTGGTGATAGCTTGGCGGATTTGCCGTTTTTACAATTATTGGACTGGTATGGCACGCCCAATCGAGGGCAACTGCATGATGCTATCAGTCAAGGGTGTGTATAATCATGACAATTCAGGTGAATTTTTCGGGTAGTTATTTACCTTCTGAGGTTACCTTGCTGCTCGATATCGTCAGTGCTGATAGCGTCAATGATATCAGCCCAACGCAAAAAGAAGCGTTAATCCAATCAGGTCAGCGCCATTATTCAGATATGCTGACGCTTGAAAAACCGCCCAGCGCCACCCATGAAGCCTTGTACAATCAAGCATTGATGGCAGGCAAACAGCGCATGGCAAATGATGTCACAAGCCTTGCCTTTAGCTTACATCAGCTATTTCATGCTTTTGTGAGTGCCTCGCAGCCGCTGATATTGGTCAGTCTCGTGCGGGCAGGATTGCCGATTGGGGTCTTGCTACAAAAAGCGCTTAGTGATGCATCTGCCAGCTATGCGTTAGCCAGTCAGCATTACGGGGTGAGTATCATCCGTGACCGCGGACTTGACCCTGTTGCCTTGCAATATATTTTGCAGCAGCATCCCCATAGCCCGATTGTGTTTGTCGATGGTTGGACGGGTAAAGGGGCTATCTATGGTGAGTTGCAACGAAGTTTAGCCCAAATCACTGATAAGCGGCAACAAGCGCAACTGTTTCACCAAGGTGAGGGGGTGATTCCACTGGTGACGTTGGCAGATCCTGCTGGGGTGGCTTGGCTATCGGCGAGTGATGATGATTGGCTGATGCCGGCAAGTTTGCTCAACAGCACTGTCTCTGGGCTGATATCGCGTACCCTGTATCGTGAGCCCAGTGATGGACTGCACCAAGCAGTGTATTATGACAAGTTACAGCCTTGGGATCGCAGTGGCGACTTTATCCAAACCATTGATGCGCTGCGTCAGCAAACGCCCTCACCAACGCCGCTAACGGGCAAGTTATTGCCGACTTTTGCCACCCAGTCTGTGATAGATGACTTGGCGGCGCGCTTTGCCATCAGCAATCGCAACCGTATCAAACCCACCATTGCCGAGGCGACCCGTGCGATATTACGGCGCGACCCTGAGTGTGTGTTGGTCAATGAGATGGCAGACGGACAAGATACAGCATTACTGCGTCATCTTTGTGAGGAAAAAAATATTCAATTAATTGCAGATGCCAGCATTGCACCTTACCAAGCTGTCACCATTATTAAGAACAGAAGCCAAAATTAAGGACAGAAGCCAATGATAACCGCGTCTTTGCGCTCATCGACCTTGTAAACCGCCCCTTTATCCTAATCGCTCTTTTACGCACATTGTACTTTTATGACACTATTGCACCCTATAAATCATTTTTTATCTGCGTCTGTTGCGCCGACTATCAATCCCTACCAGCTGGGTGCGACGCTTTATATGCCAGCCACGCGCCAAGATATTTGGCAAATTATTAGCCAGCAAAAATTGGCTGAGATTGATAGTATCGTGATTTGTTTGGAAGATGCGGTAAGTGAAAGTGAAATTCCTGCCGCGCTTGCAAACTTAAAGCAGCTGCTTGCGACATGGGCTCAGCACGCCGAGAGGCATGGTTTTGGTGATGAATCGTGTCCAATTTCACCGCGAGTCTCACGCCCGATGGTATTTATCCGACCCCGTAGTGCGTTGATGCTCAGCGAGCTTGCCAGTTGGCAGACGATTGCCTTAGTGGATGGCTTTGTATTACCAAAAATCGATATGCAAAGCCTTGCTGATTGGCGATTGGCTTGTCAGGCATTGCCATCGACACAGCTATTGATGCCGACCCTTGAGACTCGGCTTATCTTTAACCCGATACACAACCAAGAACTGGCGCTAGCTTTTAGTGAAGGGTTTAGCCAGTCGATTTTGGCACTGCGTATTGGCGGCAATGATTTATTTGCCTCGCTGCGCTTGCGTCGCCCGTCCGATGTGACGATCTATCAAACCCCAGTCGGCATACTCATCTATCAGTTAATTGCGTGTTTTGTACCGCAGGGTTTTTATTTGACCGCGCCGGTGTTTGAATATTTGGATAAACCTGCCTTGTTTGCTGAAGAATTGCGGCAAGATGTCGCCTTGGGACTGGTGGGAAAGACCATCATTCACCCTGAGCAAATTGCTGCAGTCAAACACGCTTTTTATGTCAATGACATAGAGCGCAGTCAAGCCACCGCGATTCTTGCTGCTGATGCCAAGGCGGTGTTCAAGCAAGACAACAGTATGCTTGAGCCAGCCACGCATCGCGCGTGGGCGACCAGTGTGATGCTCCGTGCCAATGTCTAAAAGCTAAGGTTTAACAGCCAAGGTTTAACAGCCAAGGTCTAAAAGCCACTGTCTAACAGTTTGTTATATCAAAGTCAGATAACAAATCACTGACCGATAATTGAACAAAATTGCGGTATGATGACGGGTTAGCAGATAACAATAATTTATGATAACAATTTAATTGATAACCAGCATGATGGAAACCTATGCAAGCAAATACTCTCCCCAGTCAGTCAGTGACGGTTATTTTTCAAGGCGGCATCAACGTTCACCAGCTAGGGCAGGGCGGCGATGACGGCAGTGATTTTATCGCTAACGTCGCTAAAACCCGAGCAGCTTTGCCCCATGCAACCATTGTGTTATCGACTTGGGATACGCTTGCGTTGCCCACCGAGTTTGACAGCGCCGACAAATTGGGTATCGATCAGCTGATTTTAAACCCAGATCCTGGTGGGCTACCCAATATCAAATTTGGCTACGACGCCCCTAACAACGTCAATCGACAAATCATCTCAACGCAAGCGGGTCTCAACCAAGTCAGCACCGAATATGCGCTCAAACTGCGCACCGATAGCTACTTGCTCAATGACAATCTGCTACAATTTTATCGCTATTATACCCAGCAAGTAACATTACATTCCCAGCGCCATTTATCCTCAAAAAGTAAAGGAACTGACTATTCGCCGATTGTAGTGCCTTCGTTTTTTACCATCGACCCCAGCATGTTTGAGCATATGGCGTTTCATATTAGCGATTGGGCGCAATTTGGCAAGACCGATCGACTGCAGGCGTTTTGGTCGGCACCTCTGATGAGTCGTGACAATGCCACTTATTTTGAATCGCATGCACAAGATATCGATGCCAAATTTGCGGACAATACCTTTCGCACGCGGTTGGCTGTCGAGCAGCATATTGCCAGTCATTATGCTAATCAAATCGGCTACGCTGCCACGCCAAGCTACTATAATGAACTCAACGAGCAGATTCTAGACGCGCATAAGGCATTTTTGGCGAGTGAAGTGATTGTGCTTGATATGACAGACTACGGACTACGGTTACCCAAATACGAGTGGACATTGACCGATGCTTTTATGGCAATGAACTGCATCAGCCATGATGACTGGTATCAGCTGTTTTATCAATATTGGTACCCCAACCAAGTTGACGAAACCCGCTTGGCGCATGCGGATGAACGAGCGGTGATGAAAAGTATTGCCGCGGCAGAGTTTTATCAAAATAGCCCAGTGGATCAACACCAGATTTTCTCGCGTCTTTATCCCTAAATCCGCTAAATAAAAAAGCTTACCCAACAGATGGTAAGCTTTTTTTCAACAGTTAAACAATTAAACGCCAATTTTTAAACATCAACCTTTAACCATGAGCCTTTAAACATTAATCTTTAAACCGTGGGCTTTAAGCGCTTGGTATTCATCCGGCGTACCGCAAAAATCAATGTCGTCCTTCGTGATTTTGACATAGCCAACCCGACCGCCTTGTGCGATTAATAAATTATACATGGGGGCGATATAATATTCGCCGTTAACCGTCAACTGTTGGGCAATCGCTTGTTGAAACAACGATAGATACTGCTGCTTGGATTTAAAATAATACAAGCCATCACTGCAAAGATTGGAGATACGCTGTTTTTCGGTGGTTTTAATCACCCCGTCATCGTCATCGATGGCGATAAATGACCAATGGTCGCCTTCGCCTTCAAATACTTCTAAATAGCCATCAACGGACTCTACCCAGTCAGGTTTTTCAAACCCATAGCGAAAGGTATCGATGTTAAAAATATAAATCGGCTCATCGTCATCAATGCTAGGATTGCCGAGTCCCATTCCGAGTCCTAGCGCTACTGTTTCAGCTTGTCCTGCTGTCTCGCCATCAAGGGTATGAATCATAAAATTGCGCACACCCAAGCGCGTTAATCGCTCAGCAACAAATTGCGGGGTATCATACACATCGCGCACGATAAGCAAAAATAAATCGGTGCTAAAATAGCGCTCAAACGACTTGATTGCCAAATCAAACACAATGGTATCGGCAATCGACAATTGGTATTTTGGCACCTCAAAGCCTGCCTTAAAAAAACGACTGCTTAGCCCTGCCATCGGAATTACGAACATGTCACTGCCTCCATCACATACATTTTATATAAACGATACGCATTGAGCAGCATGGCGCGCTGGCGATCGGGTCTATCTGCGTGCAAGGGTAGCATGGATAAAAACAATAACACCACCGCTGGCATGATAGATTCTGTGGTCATGTCATTGACCCAGGTGCCGGCAAAAAATTCTTGCTGGATTTGCTCCAAACGCTTATCAATATCAAATCTTATATCGCTACCGCTAGGGCTATCGATAATTTCATAACGCCCTGCGATGATAAAATCATACATACCAATCACAGAATGGGTGAGCTTGGCCAAATCATAGCTTGCGTTACCAAAAATACTAAAATTGCCGTTAGAATCCGTGCCGCGTGGGTCAAAAACTTTTACCCGGCGACCGCGCATGTCATACATGATGTTGCTAAAACATAAATCGCCATGCATGACACTCACGGTGTTTGGCAGTGCCAAGGCTTTGTCGATACAATCCTGCGCAATCTCTAGCGTACTGCCAAGCATCGTTTCATCATAAATCACAGCTTTATTCAAATCGACATCGGCATCATCGGCATACGCGTACAAGCGCTTTAAGGTTTTTTTATGGTACAAATCTTCGGCATACGATTTGGCAAACCCTGTTTCGATATGACGATGCACGTCGGACTGATTGGCCATACTAAAAAATTCTTTTAATAGCTGAAAAATATGTTGCCAAAATTCAGTAGTATTTAACCCATGCACATACAACTCATTGAGCGGTAATAATGGCAAGAACTCTAAGCTATAACTAAACTGTCCGTCCACTTGCTGATAATCAATCAACTGCGGGGTAAAACGTCTAAGTGGCGCAGGAATATGGGTGTACCAATAAATTTCCGCTTCAATTTTGTTGTTGTCATCACTGCTTTTGGTGACCATGCCTTCACGAATCTGCAGTGAATTAAAGGCGCGTTCGGTGGTCATATTGGCACGGGCATGAATATAATGCACAAAATTACTGCAATCATAATACGGCTCAATGTTGACCGATTTCATTGGCATCGTCTGTTGGTACAAATAAATCGCCCGCACAAAATTTTTCTTACTAATCGCTAGGGCTTTAATCAACTCCAATCGTGAGGAAAAGGCAAAATACCCAATCCAATCGGTGGGACTTTCTTTCACTTTTTTGGTTTGTTGCCAATCGTATTGGCGCGTTTTATCCGACACGCCAATACAATCTGAGCAATCAACTAACTGGGGTAAAAATACATCCCCTTGGATGATACGAATATGCTGGTAAGATTTATCAATGGCTAGATTAAGCACATATAAGATGGTCTCAGCCAATGCCAAATTTTCAGGGATTGTCACCACTTCAATGGGCAGAGACTCAATCACCGCTTTTTCATTGATGGTCAAAGTATAAGCTTCAGGTAGTGACAATAGAATTTTTTCATTGGGAAAGTGTTGGCGTACCACATCGACTTGCAGCTGTAACAGTTTTTTATTGCCGATGGGTAGCATGCAAGGCGGAATGCGCCCAATTTCTGCCTCAAATTCGGCATTGACATAGGAAGAGGCGTTAATGAGTATCATGGCGTTAAATTACCTTAAAGGTCGTTATTGTTTTTATTTTTTATTAAGGTGTTAAATCAAGTAGCTGGCAAATCTCTGCATAGCTTAACTTGACCAATTCGTCGGGTCGAATAGCTCTGTCATCCACATAAAACCCTTCAAAGCCGCACCAAGGTTTACCCACGTATAATTCATCATACGGGATATCATGACGTACCAACCACTCAGTGATAATTGGCAACGTGTTTTTATTAATAGCGCCAATATTGCCTTGATAGGTGCGCATATTGCGACTGGTATTGATGACAATGGTAAACCCTTGTCGATGGTATTCTTTAAGTTTTTCGACAACTTCGGTGATAGGTTGGGCATTGGCATAGTCGCCATTTTGGGTGGTGCATAGGGTGTCATCTAGGTCAAAGATTAGCCGCTTCATTGTTATTATGTTCCTAAGATTGCAGTGATAGACTTAAACTAAAATTTTTTGTATTATTAATAAAATCAAGTGTTTGATTGTTATTTTAACTTCAATACCTTAAAACGAATCCCTACCAAATGATATTACTTATTCATTACTTATTGTAATTTTAGGTAAGAATACAAGAAAAAAATCGATTGTAGTGCTTAATCATAATGCTTAATATTGGTTAAACCGTTTTTAACCAATCAATCAATCGATGTTGACAATTTTTGAGAATAAGCCAGAGCAGAAAAACGGGTGAGAGCCTGACGAATCTAAATGAAATAGGTTGTGATTTGATGAAAAATTGGCTTTTACTAATGATGGATTGATAGGCTAAAAGATTAAAAGGCGAAAAAGCTAAAAGAACAGTAAGCAAAAACACACAGCAAGGCGTGGAAAATTTATTTGATAGCGACGTAACTATGGACTTTGTACATACGACCCAGCGCGTTTTTCCAGCCACGGGCATAGGGCATAAAGGCTTGGCAATGATCTAAGTGATAGCCATAGCCTGCATTGCCATACGCCATCAAAAAACTGCCATCCAAAAAGCCTGACTGCCCTATGACAAAGCCGTTACCTTGATTAAATCGCGCTTCAGCACCGTTACCGAGCAAGGTAGCATTGATTGCGGTATAGCCGTGACCCTGATTGTGGTTGGCATTGGCGTGGGTGATATCGATACTGGCGTGATGACGGGCAAAATAGCCACCGACCACGTTTTCATTGCCAAGACTGCGATTAGCCAAAATACGCCCGCCATTGTCAGCAAAATAGCCATAGCCATAATTGCGAAAGGCATTGGTACGTCGGTTGATGCTATTGCAGCTTAGCATGCCACTGTGCAGCGCCAAAAAGCCATGTTTGTTTTCGCTGGCACTGGTATCATGACACCACATCGAGCCATTGGTGAGTGCATAAAACCCTCCGATATGGTTGTGTGCAGACACGCTGTTATCGGCATTGACAAAGCCGCTGGATTCCGCGCAGAATCCAAAACCCAAGTCTTCATCCAAATGCGCACAGTGATAAGCCTCGCATTGCTGGGCATCTATCGAGCCCCCATACGCAAAAAAACCGACATCCCCCGCAAACTGTACAATCACCCCAGGTTCACAGCGGATACTTGAGCCAAAGCGGGCGGCAACCCCATAATAAAACTTATTGATACGGACCTTTGACCCGACCAGCACTTGGCTATTGTAATTGCACATGATACCGGCACCATAGCCTTCATCTTGCCACTGTCCATAGCCCAAAAATGCCTTAGTACCATTGATAGTCATGCCATCGATTTTAAAAATACCGTTGCCCCGCTGCATCAAAAAGCCACAGCGGTTATGGGCATCATCAAAATGTAACTGCACCTTATCAGGATTGTCCAAATTGCCAATAATCTCTACCCGATCACTAAAAAAATCAATTTCAACTTGGCTTAAATAATACTCGCCATCGGCAATTTTGATTTGGATAAAGCCTTTATCACCCAAGTTATTTAATTGGCTTTTACAATAAGCCAAAGCCGCGTGAATAGTCGGTAATGTTTGCGGCACGTCAATACGTTGCCAACGGTTGGATACTTTTTTAATCATAATAACAGCAAGCTAACAAGTGATATGGTACTCAAAATGAGTAGGTCGACCATACATCGCCAAAAAACCTAGCGATAGTCAAAGCCATTGCAATTATCTAGGAAATAGCCGCTGTAATATGTTGGGTTTTCTTAGTGAATATGAAGTTTTTTATGACGTTTTAGGTTTTGCCAATTTTTCACTCAACGAATTCGCGACCCAGGCAGGCCCAATCAACAAAAATTGTAAGTCTTCAAAAAATGACGGTTTTTTACCTTCAATTTTGTGACCGACAAATTGCCCAATCCACGCGACCACAAATACGCCAAACCAAAACTTAAACCCAAATGGCAAGATAGCAATCGCTGCCAAGCAAAACAGCACAAACATGCCCATAGCAATAAATAATTGCGTAGACAAGCGTAGATAAAACAGCATTACCAAAGCAATCAATACCAACGTAAACGCCGCCTGCCATGACATTCCCATGCCCAAGATACTGGCAAAAATCGTGGGTACGCACAGCCAATGAATTTTTTTATTGATAGGATGTTGGTGGCTCACAGCGTAGTCAGCCAGCCAGCTTTGTAGGGATTTTTTTGAATGAAGCAGGGTCACGGTTGCCATAATCTTCTTCCTTAAAGATAATAAAAACAATGAAAAAAATTGCTGATAAAAAATGGGTGTGAAGCCCATCAGTTACCCCTGAATCGTATCACACCCTAGTCGTTTGTCAAATCAGCGACTTTACCCTAATAGGTTTTGATATCAGTGGCTTTTGATACTACTGGCTTTTGATATCAGTGACTATTACGCCAAGCCTTTGGCTTTTTGCTCACTGCGATACCATTCATACAGCCCCACAAACGCATTGATTTGGTACACCATGGTTTGAATGGCAAAAATATAATTTTGCGACATCAAGTTGACAATCAGCCAAACAAAATTCACCGCAATCCATAACCACCAGTTGAATGAATAGCGTAAAATCATCGTGGCTTGCGCGGTGATAGATAGCACAAATGCCAACACGTTAATCCAAAAAAAATCAATCACGCCCAAAAATTTACTGCCATCGTTGGCGACCACGCCATAACCCATCGACGCTAGCCAATTATTGACAGTTGGAAATAATGCCAAGCCAATCGCGATAAAGGCAATGGTTACCAACCACACAATTTTATTGGCTGATTTGGGAATCATATTGCCATCGCCATCGGTATTTTTTGACCAATAAAAAATGCCATATAAATGGGTAAAAAAGTTAAACAATGGCGCGAGCATCAAACCCACCGCACCCGCGGTTCCCTGTACAATAGTTTCCCCCGCCGTTGCCAACATACCAAAGCCATTACCTGCGATATTGCGGCGAAAACTCAGCGATACCACACACAATAGCCCGATAAAAGACACCCCCAAATAAAACCAGTCTAACGCTCGATGTTCTGTGGTCAACCAAAAGACCGTAGCCAATGCCACCACCCCAAAAAAGAACCATACCACCGTCCATTCTTGTGCCCATTCACCGGTAATTTTATCCAAAATTGCAATTCGCATTTCGCCTCCAACAGTCATTACAACCATAACAACATTTTTTTAATTAAGCTTTAAAAAATAAAATCAAAAATTTTTAATATATTTATCAAGCATGTCTACTAAGTATGTCTAGAAAATTATTTTATGCCTCGATATCTTGGTAGTGGTGAAAAACGTGTGCATCAATGAGCGCAATCGCATCCAAGAATCGCTGATGATAGTCTGGGCTATCAATAAACAGCGGCGCAATATGATGACGGGCAAAGATTTGTTTTAAACGATTTTCAAAACGCTCACGCTGGGACTCGCTGCCTAGCGAGCGCATCCCATCGGCGACCCAAGGGGTATTATTGGCAAGCATCAGGGTATAATCTAAGCGAAACTCATCGATACAGGCGGTCAAAAACGGGTGGGTACGCCCTTCATATTCTTCACAGAATGCTTGCGTGGTCACAAAATCCGTATCCACCAAGGTGATTGGGGCAGGGGCAAAGCGTTTGGCGGTGCGTATCGCTTGTTCATGGTCAGTTGCCATGAGCGGATAGTCATCGTATTGCATACCAAGCTCAGTACCCCCCAAATCGGTTTGCACAAACAAGCGCCCCATTTCTAAGCCATAGCTTGCACCATAATAGTTGGCTAATTTATGCAGTAGTGTGGTTTTACCTGAGCTTTCACCACCCACCAATGCCACAGTTTTGGTGTAGTCACCTCGCGCTTGCGGGTGAATGGCTGACCAATACAGCGCGGGGTTATTGTGAATCTTGCGGCTATCAAAGCCGTGCTGGCGTGGCGTGGTGACCACAGGTAAATGTAAATCATAATCGACAAACGGATGGGTTTCATCCATAAACACCACCGGGGCTACTGTCTCTGTGTCATGGCTAGACGCGCTCAACTTAGGATAACGTTGTTGCAAATCCGCTAATACCGCATTGACCTGATCAACGCTCAAATCTTGATAATTGTCTTCATACGAGGGGGTCACCAAATCAGGTAAAATCTCTATATGCACAAATGGCAAATCAGCAAATGCCATCGTCATCCAGCGCGCTTTATCTTTCAAATCAATGGAAAAATTTGGATTTGGCGCAGGGTGAGCGGTAATAAAAATATATAAATCTTTGACTTGCCCAGACGCATGCAAAATCGTTCTTACATGCCCCAAATGCAGCGGCTCAAAATGTCCAATAATGATACCCACATCTTGCATCATGCTTTCCTCAATACTTTATCATGGTTTTTTAAACTATTCTTTATCGGCTTGATTTTTTGATTACTTGGATAGATATCCCTAATAAGGATATAAAGAATAAGGATATAAAGTAACGCTATGATAATCGATTAGCCGCTACGAAGTTACAATCGTTTGTAACGCTAGTATCACAATTTGTAAGAATCAGTGCACAAACGCTACCAAACACACTATATAGCCGCAAAACTGCGCTTGTTATAATCGCTCATGATAATAATGCGGTAGAAAAAGTTACTAAAAGAAACATCATTCTACGTTTTGTCACCCAACAACCCCCTGCATTTGCTTATAATAAATCATAACCAAAACATAGCATTTTTAATCAATAATTTTAGCTGATGGCATTAAGTTTTAGCATTGAGTTTTAAAGGCATTAAATTTTAGAGATGTTAGGTTTTAACTAAGTCGTAAGTGGTTTTCTCTATTTTTAACAGGTAAAAAATTGAATGGCAAATAAACTGGTAAAACTTCATCGCTCTCAGAATCATCGTATGATTGCAGGTGTGATGGGGGGTATTGCAGAGTATTTAGGCTGGAATGTAACATTGGTGCGTTTGTTGTTTGTCATTATCTCAACCGCGAGTGTCGCAGTGCCAGGTATTTTGATATATATCGTGCTATGGATTGTCATGCCAAATGCTACCCAAAATTCCTATCGTACGGTTTGATGGGTGTATAGGTTTCTTTGTATAACTGTTAGGTAGCAAAAAGAATAGCCAAAAAAATTAAAAATATTATGAATAATAACAACTAGCTATAACAATAACTATAAACTTCTCCACTTTTCCTCCTGCCCAGATAATACATTATCTGGGTATTTTTTTAACCTAAAAAAAGCCTTAAGGAAATACTTAAGGCTTTTGTTTATATTAAAAATCTTGAAAAAATTGACTAAGGCACAAAACGTACAGGCTCGGCAATCACTTGCTGGGCGCGTTCTGCGACTTTATCAAAACGGTGGATGCTGTTACCTTGGTTGTCAACAGCAACCGTCACAGGCATATCTTCTACCTCAAACTCATAAATCGCTTCCATGCCTAGCTCTGGGAAGGCAAGTACTTTAGCGCCTTTGATAGCTTTTGATACTAGATAAGCGGCACCGCCCACTGCAATGAGATAAATTGCCCCATGTTTGGCGATGACTTCACAGGTCGCAGGACTACGCTCGGATTTACCAATCATCCCAATCAAGCCTTGATCCAAGATTGTATCGGTGAATTTATCCATACGCGTTGAGGTGGTGGGGCCTGCAGGACCGACCACTTCATCGCCCACTGCATCGACAGGACCGACATAATAAATAAAGCGATTTTGTAAATCCACGGGTAACGCTTCGCCTTTGGCAAGCATATCGACCATGCGTTTATGGGCGGCATCACGACCCGTTAAGATTTTACCGCTAAGTAGTAAGGTATCACCGATGTTAAACTGACCTAAGGTTTCTTTGGTTAAGTCATTAACATTGACTTTAATCACATCATCGGAGCCAAAGGACACTTCTGGCCAATCTGATAGTGAAGGGACAGGCAAGGCCGCTTCACCTTGACCGTCTAGGGTAAAGTGAATATGACGAGTCGCCGCACAGTTTGGAATCATGGCAACCGCTTTACTTGCGGCATGGGTAGGAAAATCTAGTACTTTCACATCGAGTACCGTAGTCAAGCCGCCAAGACCTTGAGCGCCAACGCCAAGCTCGTTCACTTTGTCGTACATATTAAGACGTAAGCGCTCAACGCTATCAAGCTCGGCACCGCTTTGGGCTTTGGCTTGTAAATCATGGATATCGATGTGTTCCATGAGCGAGCGCTTGGCAAGCATCATGGCTTTTTCTGGCGTGCCGCCGACACCGATACCTAAAATACCAGGTGGGCACCAACCGGCCCCCATTTGAGGAACGGTTTTTAACACCCATTCTTCAATCGAGTCTGAGGGGTTTAGCATCGCAAATTTTGCTTTGTTTTCTGAACCGCCACCTTTTGCGGCACAAATCACATCAACTTTGTCACCCGGTACCACGCTCATGTGCACCACCGCTGGTGTGTTGTCTTTGGTGTTTTGACGTTTGCCAATTGGGTCTACTAGGATAGATGCCCTTAGTGGGTTGTCGGGATTGTTGTAAGCACGGCGTACCCCTTCATTAACCATGTCTTCAACGCTCATCGCTGAGCCTTGCAAGTCCCATTGCACGTTCATACCGATATCAAGGAACACCACCGCACTACCGGTATCTTGGCAAATCGGACGATGACCCATCGCTGACATACGACTATTGGTGAGGATTTGCCCCATGGCGTTTTTGGCAGATTGGTTGGTTTCTTTTTGCCATGCTCCATATACAGCATCAACGAAGTCTTTTGGGTGATAATAACTGATGTATTGAAAGGCGTTGGCGATAGAATTGATAAAGTCGTCTTTCTTGATGACGGTCATTGGCTAGTCCTTTTCACTGGCTAAATAGTGGCGCTATTATAGCATTGTCACTTGCTAGATTGGCAAACAAGATTGGCAAAAGGGCGCAGGAATAAGCGTTTTAGACGGTTAACTCCTAAAATTTTTATCCCGTTAAAAAATTATTAACAGTTAGTGGATAATACTTGGCAATGCAAGATTCAATAATTGCATAAAACTGATATGTAGCCAGCCATACATCGCCACAAATCCCACTATCAACACTACATAGCTTGCGGTGATAATTTTACCCTTTAACACCACTAAAGAAGGCGGTATGAATGGGGCAGTACTGCCAGAGATTGGTCCATTGCCAAGATGATGGGGTGGCCAAGGTGTGCTACTAGCTTGATGGGCGAATATCTGCTGCTGGCGGATAACGCGATACTGCATGACGTACACTATACCCAGCAAGCCACCTATAATTGCACCGCCTACATGACTGGCATTATCGATACCACCCACCAAAAAACCATAGCCTAAATTAATCACCATGACTATCAGTAACGAGCGAAAATTTAATGCAAAATTATTGAATGATGTTTTGGTTAGCGCTGTCACCAATAGCGCCATCCCAATGCCCATGATACCACCTGACGCACCGGCACTAATAATCGGCGGCTCACCTGCCATCACGCTATGCAAGCCCAAATAGTTATTCAATAGATTGCCGCCAACACCTGATAACAAAAACAACGCTAAAAAATTGACAGCGCCAAACATCCGCTCAGCCACTTGTCCAAAATAATACAAAGCAAACATATTAAACAGCAAATGCATAAAACCAATATGCAAAAACAGGCTGGTCACCAATCGCCACGGGGCTTCACCCAGCGAAAAGGGTAAAAAATTGGCACCCCAAGCAATTAACGCTTGGTTGGTAGGATTGGTCGGATTGACGCCAAAAAATAGCTGTAATGCAAATACCCCAACACACATTACCACCAGCGCCAACGTGATAGGGTAGTGTTGTAAAGCTTGTTGGATTGGAGATTCAAATGTCATAGCGCGCCTTATGTAAACCAATTTAAGTGTAAGCCAATTTAAGTGTAAACTAATTTAAGCCAAAAGGTTAAAAGAAAAAAGCCTGTATAAAATTATTATCATCAATTCACAAATCGCAATTATAGTATGAAATGGTAACAATGTTTTGCAAATCCGTCTGCTCAATCCAGAAAATGATAAGCTAAACGGGAGGCATTTTCGCCAAATTTTTAGCATCATAAATACAAATCATAAATACAAATCATAGATAAAAATTGTAGATACAAAAGGCTTTATGATAAAACGCCAACCCAAACCGCTTGTCATCCTCATTCATGGTTTGCACATGCATGCCTGGGCGATGCGACCGCTTGCCAAAAAACTCAGCAAACTTGGCTACGAGTGTCACAGGTTTGGGTATTTTAGCGTCGCGCATAATCTTGCCAACCATAGCCGCCGTTTGCACCGCTGGCTCACCAAACATGAAAAAGCGGGTGTGCCTATTTATTTGGTCGGTCATAGTCTTGGTGGTCTGGTCATTCGAGACTTTTTGCAGCGCTATCCACAGTGGCAGATTACGCGCTGTGTGACACTTGGAACGCCGCATAATGGTAGCATCAGTGCCAATAATATCGTCAAAATCCTGCCCAAATTCGTCGGTCGCTCGTATCTGCAGGGGCTAGATGGCAATGTGCCGGCACTCAACGATGAAGTACAGCTAGGTAGTATTGCGGGGGTGCGTTCGGTGGGGCTCGGTAAAGTGGTATTGCCCCGTAACCGTCAACTTGCCAAGCTTGAACCGCATCTGCAGCCCAATGACGGCACGGTATTTGTGCATGAAACCCAGCTTGCCGCTGCCAAAGACCATATCATCGTCAATGCGTCCCATACGGGACTCCTGATAAATGATGAAGTGGCGATGCAAATCCATCACTTTTTGCAACAAGGGTATTTTTTGCATACAAAAAATTGTTGAGACAAACTAGGGTTAAAAAACTATTCATTCAAAGTTTTTTTAAGAATTATGTTGGGGCAAAATGCTATAATCATCCAAAGTTTTTTAGGCGCTCTATTGAGCGATGATGTATTTAGCCATCATCCATTGAGCGATGGTCAGGCAAAGCTGTTGAAGAAGGTTAAGCTGTGTTGAAAGCAAGTGATGGGATGGATTGTATGATGGGTCATAAGGTGCGTACCAATGTCAATGCGCAATCATCAGCCATCAGCGCTTTGTTAATTGCCTTGGTGAGTATATCGGGTGCGTTAACTGCCTGTAGTCCTTCCTCGACGCCGCCATCCACAACGTCACAATCGGCTTCGACTGCTAATGGCAATAATGCCAGTAATACCAATGCGACACCAAATGCAAGTATTGCGAGTGCGGCTGCTGCAGTGCCCAATCAACTCACGATTTACACCTCCATTGACAAAGCAGCGCTTGAGCCGTTATTAACTAGTTATGCTAGGCAAATCAATGTGCCGATTCATATCGTGCAAGATGAACCAATGTCAATTTTGGCACGGTTGAAAGCAGAAGGTGCCAATAGCCCTGCGGATGTGATCTTGACTGAAGATGCAGGTATTTTTAGCACTGCAGTCGAAGAGGGGCTGTTACAACCCTTTAATGCCGAAAAAGCAGTGGCACATGTCCCAGAGCGTTACCGCGATCCTGATGGCAATTGGATTGCGTTATCGAGCTACGCGCGTACCGCAGTGTATGATAGTCGTGTACTCCACACCAATGACATCTCAAGCTATGCCGATTTGTCTAAACTAAAATGGTCACAAAAACTGTGCCTAAGCCAAGGCAAATATATCCCTAATCAGTCACTGGTGGTCAATCTCATCAATAATCTGGGCGATAAACGCACCCAAGAAGTGATGCAAGGCTGGCTTGCCAATATAAGTGTCCCTGTGCTGCTGGATGACAGTGAAGTGCTAAAGGCCATAGAAAGCGGCAAATGCCAAATCGGTCTGGTCAACAGCAACCACTACGGACGCTATCTACAAGCGCATCCCGATACCCCGATTAAAATCAAATGGATCAATAAGGGCTACGGCGGCGTCAGTACCAACATCACAGGGGTTGCCATTCCCCATGCCGCCAAGCATACCGAGTTGGCGCTGGGGCTGATTGAATGGCTGGCTGCCAAAGATCAGCAATCACTGTATGCCAGTTTAAGTAACACCTTTCCAATTGACCCCAATGCCGAAGCCTCAGTATTACTCAAGTCTTGGGGGGATATCGAAGTCAGCCCGATACCTGTCAGACTGTATGGCGAAAGACAAGCGTTGGCAGTCGATTCAATGCAGCAAGCGGGTTATTACTAATTAGCTTTGCTCACCAAAAAATGCAAATAACGCCCTAGCCATTTATATGGGTCTTGTCCGCTATAGGCGACTTCCATATCAATCACCGCTTGTGGATTGGTATGTCCACCACGCTTGAGCGGTGAGTAATCATGAAACACCCGTAACCCTGAGGTATGCAAGATTTGGTAATGATGGTCGCCAATCCAAGCAATCACCTCATCTTTTGCCACCGGGTGATTGGGGGTCAAACTGCCATTATCGGCTTTAAAATCTTTATTATGTAGTAGATTAAAATTGCCCATCACCAAGTTACGATACACAAAGCTGGCAGGGTTATAAAAACACAGCGATAGCACCCCTTTTTCAGCGCCATCATCGACAAGCCACCTATCAAAAAAATCCATAATCAGTTTGGGCTCAGCCAACCACTCAAGCACCGCATGGCACAGAATCAAATCGTATTTGCCCGTTAATTTATCATCCAATTGCTGATAGGGGCAGGTATGCCAAGTGATATTTTGTGCTGCCTCGCCTGCATTTTGTTTGGCAATCTCAAGAATATTGGCAGAGATGTCATTGATGGTGACATCATGACCGTCTTTGGCAAGCTCGATACTGATTTGCGCCAAGCCTGCACCAACATCCAACATGCGAAGGGGTCGGGTGTGTGTCTGTTGCCATGACTTTACCCAGCCAAAAATATCATGGCGCAGCACGGCAAGGCGAATTTCACCTTTTAAGCCGCCGTAAATTTTTTTTTCAAAATGCGCGCTGATGTCATCAAAATTGCGGTCTTGGTTCATCATACAAGATTTTTCAGTCCGCGCTGTTTTTCGCGTTGATAGTCACGCTCTTTTAAGGTGGCGCGTTTATCGTGCAGTTTTTTACCCTTAGCAAGGGCAATTTCGCATTTGACGCGGCCATGACTCCAGTACACTTTGAGCGCTACACAGGTATGACCTTTTTGGTTGACCATGCCAAAGAGCTTATCAATCTCGCGGCGGTGTAGTAGCAGCTTACGGGTGCGAAGGGGGTCAGCGACAATGTGAGTCGATGCCGATAACAGCGGCTGAATGTGCGCGCCAAACAAAAAGGCTTCACCATCTCTAAAAATCACATAGCTTTCGGTGATACGCATTTTACCGGCACGGATGGATTTGACTTCCCAGCCGAGTAGCTCAAGCCCTGCTTCAAAGCTTTCTTCAATAAAGTATTCGTGACGCGCTTTTTTGTTGCTGGCAATCAGGCTAGGCATTTTTGGTTTTTTAGTCATTTAGGTTTCCTTGCTGCAACATCGCGGACGTACCCAATGCTGCACAGCGTGTGTTAATAATTTTTTTGCCATAATCTTATTACAAGAGTCGTGTTGCATAAATCAGTATGACAAGCCGTTTAATATGGCGATAAATCCCAATAAATCAATTCTTGGGTTTTGATTGCTAAGTTTAAGTTTTTGATTATGGGGCTTTGGATTACTAAGTTTTTGATTGCTAGGTTTTTCATTACTAAGTTTTTGATTGCTAGGCGTTACCCTAATTTTTCATTAAGCTTTGGGTAAAATGCTGCAAAGCTGTCATGATAACACGCTAAACACAAATTGATAGTGAGATTTGATTGTTAATTGGGGTCAAATTTTGCTAGGATTAGCAACAAACTAGCAATCTTTGTTTTAGCCGTATTGTTAGCGCCAAATAGCGCATTATTTATCATAAAGAGACAGCCATGTCAGCAGCCAGCCAGCCACTTGCCACCCCTTATACTAAAATTATCTATCCGGGTACATTTGACCCGATTACCAAAGGGCACCTTGATTTGATTAAACGCGCTTGCCGCCTGTTTGATGAGGTGATTGTCGCAGTGGCGATTGGGCATCATAAAAAACCGCTATTTACTTTAGAGGAACGGATTGGATTGGTAGAAAAAGCCTGTCATGATAAAGATTTGAGCAATATATCTGTGATTGGCTTTGATGGGTTGTTGGTGGATTTGGCAAAAAATCAACAAGCCACCGGTGTACTGCGTGGACTACGGGCAATGTCAGATTTTGAGTATGAATTTCAGCTCGCCAATCTCAATCGTGAACTAGACCCAAATTTTGAAGCGGTGTTTTTGACCCCATCGCAGCAATATTCTTTTATCTCCTCAACGCTGGTGCGCGAAATTGGCAAATTAGACGGTGATGTGAGTAAATTTGTACCGCCATGTGTCGAAGAGGCGTTTGAACGAAAAAAACAACAGGGTTGGTAAGTCGTGGTAAAATAACCGTTTCTTGGTAAATGTTTTAAAAGCTATGGCATTAATAATCACTGATGAATGTATCAACTGCGATGTCTGCGAGCCCCTTTGCCCCAACGATGCGATTTATGTGGGCGAGTTGATTTATGAGATTGACCCTGCGCTGTGCACCGAGTGTGTCGGTCATTTTGATGAGCCGCAGTGTTCGCTGTTTTGTCCTGTACCTGATTGTATCCCAAAAGATCCCAACTATCTAGAGACGCCAGCGCAGTTGCTGCTCAAATTTGAGCGCATCACCCAAACTAAAACCAGTCAATAAATTTTCACAACTGCTATTTTCACAGCGTCGATTTTTAACAACGCTATTGTAGATAAGGAATGTCTATGCCCGCCAATAAAGCAGAACTGAGTGCTTTTCTGAAGCAATCTTTCCCCCAAGCCAACTGCCATATCGAATCGGTTGGTAACGGTCAAGCCATTGTATCCCATCCTATCGGTGATGATGAATTACGACCGGGTGGCACGGTATCAGGGCCTGTGATGATGAAAGTGGCCGATGTGGCGCTATATGTGGCTATTTTGGGTGAAATCGGTATCGTGCCATTGGCAGTGACTACCAATCTTAACGTGTCTTTTCTGCGAAAACCCTCTGCACAAGCCAACCTTATCGCCAAATGCCAGCTTATCAAAGTCGGGCGCACGCTTGCGGTAGGCGATGTATTGATTTATTCAGAAGGTGATGACAGACCTGTGGCGCATGCAGTCGGTACGTATGCGTTGCCTGCTGACCGTGACTAAATAGATAAAGCCTGCTATAATGCTTGCCTTGGCAGACCAGACGAACGCTGCTTGTCCCTGTTTACAGTGGGTAAGGGGAGGAAAGTCCGGGCTACACAGGGCAGAGTGCCAGCTAACGGCTGGGGGGCGTAAGCCTACGACAAGTGCAGCAGAGAGTAGACCGCCTTAGCAATAAGGTAAGGGTGAAAGGGTGGGGTAAGAGCCCACCGCATGACTGGTAACAGTTCATGGCAAGGTAAACTCCACTCGTAGCAAGACCAAATAGGTGTCCGTATGGCGTTGCCCGCGTTGGACACGGGTAGGTTGCTTGAGCGTATTGGTAACGATACGCCTAGATGAATGTTCGTCCTAGACAGAACCCGGCTTATCGGTTTGCCATGCTTATTTTAATCAGCCTATTGTTATCAATAGGTTTTTTATTTTTACGGGTGGCAATAATATCGTTTTAACTTCCTGATTATTACAAACCCTGATAGCTAGCTTAATTTCTCGATTTAGTAGATTTGACATTAGCCACTAACCTTGAAACGGCAGGGTGAAATTTCGAATACGCATAAAGCGTTTACTAAACAGTGATTTGATAGGTTTTTGCGGCGTGATGTAAGTGATTCTTTGCTCTGACATGATATCAATCAGCTTGACGACTTCTTGCATACACCAACTATAGACATCAAATGATTCGATAAAAGCATGGTGTTTAAAGAGATAGGAATGCTTGGATAAATCAAAACAACCCATAAACCAGTTGTCAAATACGGCGTTTGAAATATAGCCTTGACCAATGATTTTGATATGGGTGTGGCGATTATCTTGTTTTAAAGCATGCAGCAAGTTTACACATGCTAACTCATCGCCTTCATAATACTGAAAAAACTTACCGGCATCGTACAGCAAAAAACCAGTGATACCAGAGCGGGTATTATTTTTAATCGACTGGTTCAGAATGTGGGTAAACGTATGTTGATTTAACGCTGCAGTTAGCGTTATCTCACTACAATAAGCCATAAAGTATTTTTGCGACATCCCAATAGTCCTTGGTAAGTGGTACGTGAATATCAACTTTAAATAATTGCTACTATCCGCTACAGCCGCTTGCAACATTATATAAATTTGCAAATTAAAATAGTCATGATAGTCAATATTAGAAAAAATACCAACTACATTTGTGTTGTAATACTAAAATATATCCTATCGTTGGTATAAAGATTAGCGCAACTGGGCGATTATTGTTGAGAGAGGTAATATTGCTAATAAGCACAATATTTGACCAATATCGTGAGCGAAAAAAAACCGCTTAAATCAGCGGTTTATTAACCCAAAAACAACTCAGAAATAATCCAGAAGTAACGCAAAAGTTACTTCAAGGATGGCGGCTGATGAGGGTGCCAACGCCTTTATCGGTAAAGACCTCTAGCAAAGTCGCATGAGGAACACGACCATCGACAATCACCGCACTTTTTACCCCGTTTTTTACCGCTTCTAGTGCATAGCTGATTTTTGGAATCATGCCGCCAGAGATAGTGCCATCGGCAATCATCTCATCCACCTTGCTTGGGGTAAGTCCAGTGGCAACATTGCCTTCTTTATCAAGCACCCCTTTGATGTTGGTGAGTAAAATCAGTTTTTCCGCGAGCATGAACTCAGCGACTTTCCCCGCCACCACATCGGCATTGATATTGTAAGTATTGCCTTCATCATCCACGCCAAGCGGTGCGATGACAGGAATAAAGTTAGAGGCAATCATCAAATCAATCACATCGCGATTGATGCTGACCACATCACCCACAAATCCCAAATCAATTTGTTGTTGGTTGCCTTGTTCATCCGTTTTGGTCATCGGTAATTTTTTAGCGCGAATGAGACTGGCATCTTTACCCGTTAAGCCAATAGCACGACCACCGTGTTTGTTGATGAGATTGACGATAGATTTGTTGACGCTACCACCAAGTACCATTTCCACCACATCCATGGTGGCTTTATCGGTCACTCGCATGCCATCAATGCGGTCAGAGCTGCGCCCCAATTCTTTAAGCAAGTTATCGACTTGTGGACCGCCGCCATGGACCACCACAGGATGAATGCCTACAGTCTTTAACATGACGATATCTCTGGCAAAAGAACTCTCTAATATCGGATCAGTCATAGCATTGCCGCCGTATTTGACCACCATCACTTTATCTTCAAAACGCTGGATGTAGGGTAGTGCTTCGGTCAATACGTCAGCGGTATGCATGGCCTGCTCAAGATCTAATGCCATTTCAAATCCTTATATAATTTTGCTAGAGACGTTTTTTAAAATGCGTTTTTAACAGCGGTGTTTATACAGGCTGAATTTGTGCGACTTGTTCGGCAAGGTTGTCATCAATCGTACGGCATAAGTCAACAAAAATAGATTGAATATGCCGCAGCTCAGCAACGTCATTGGCAGAAAAACGCACGGTCAAAAAACTGCCCGTATTTGACTTGCGTAAAATACCAAATCCCTCCGCAAAATCCAAGCGCAACCCATCAATCGTATTGACATTTTTGACCGCAAATGAGGATTTTAACCGTTTAAACGGCTTTTTCCCCAGTGCCGTGATACGAGCAATCACGGTTTGACCATAATGGTTATCGGCGATAGGTAAGTACATATCTGCCGTACTAATACAAATGGGCAAACTTGCTAGAATATCGTTAAGGCTGATAGGTTGATGGCTCAGCCAATTGAGCAAGCGGGCAGCTGCGTACATGGCGTCGTCATGTAGCACAAAATAGCCATCGTTAAAAATAAAATGCCCTGATAACTCACCTGCAAAAATCGCGTTGTCTGATTTGTTTTGTAACGACTTTCGCATCAAGCTACTGCCAGTTTTGGTCATCATCGGGGTGGCACCATGCGAAGCGATGAGACTGGGTACGTGATGCGAGCATTTGACATCAAAAATGACTTTTTTATCAGTTGATGTATACGTACTGGGCAATTCTTCAATGGCAATGCGAGAGAGTAGATAAAGCAAATTGTCAGGGCTAATCATCTGACCCTGTGCATCAATTACCATCACCCGATCGCCATCGCCATCAAAAGCCAAGCCAATATCTGAGCCTGTAGCTTTGACTGTGTGAGCTAATTGTGTCAAGCGATTGGATTGCGTTGGGTCTGGGTTACCTTGGGGGAAATTGCCATCGGGGGAGGCGTTTAGCATGATGCAATAATAGCCAAGCTGGCTAAATAGAGCCTCTGCAAAATCACTGGTCGCACCATGCATACAGTCGATGACAATTTGCTGTGGGGCATGAAAATAGGTGGTCTGAGTGAGTTTGGCTTGATTGATGTGAGTAAAAGCCTGCTGGATAGCTTGGATATAAGCTGCAAAAAAATCTTTGGGCGTTGAATAGTGGGTTTGCCTGATGGCATCAATAAGCCTGTCATCAGGCACGATGGCTTTGTAGCCAATTAAAGCCTCATAAAGCTGCTGCACATCATCACCGCTTGGCGACTCATGATTGATAAGCCATTTAATGCCATTGATATGTTTTTGCGAATGACTGGCGGTGACCATCAGCCCATTACCGGAAAATTGCTGTGCCATAAATGCCATCATCGGCGTGGTTGTCAATCCCAACCACTGCACTACTAGACCGGCTTGCTGGCAAGCATACGCCATATATTTGGCAATTTCTTGGCTTTGGTGGCGAGCATCGTAGCCGATGACAACCGTAGGTTTGTTCACCGCTAAAGTTGGCGTTGTTGCTGTCGTTTGGTGAGCATAGACAAAAAGCTCAGCAAATACCCTTGCCAATGACCACACAAAATCATCAGTAAATAAGGTGACATCACCCCGAATATCGTAAGCTTTAAAAAGAGATTTTTGTGGGAGGAAAGGATGAATAAACAGAGTATTCATAAAAAAACATCTAACTGATTTTATACCACCAGAATCATAGCATTGAAATTTGGCAAAATAATCAAATACTCTGTTATAAATTGTTAAAAAAAATGAGAAAACAGTAACAATTAATGAGTACCTGTAGAACCAAAACCGCCTTCACCGCGTACGCTGATATCAGAAAACTCCGCTACAATTTCAAAAGTCGGACGCGCAATCGGCACGACCAAGTACTGCGCCATTTTCTCGCTAGGTTGTAACACATAATCGGTTTGACTACGGTTCCAGATAGAGACCATTAATTCGCCTTGGTAATCCGCATCAATCACACCCGTCAGATTACCCAGTACAATGCCATGCTTATGTCCCAGCCCTGAGCGCGGCATGATAAAACCGACATAATCCGGGTCTTGGATGTAGATGGCGAGTCCTGTACCAATCAACTGGCTTTCACCAGCTTTTATGGTGATAGGCTCATCGATACAAGCGCGCAAATCTATACCCGCCGAGCCGTCTGTCGCCCGATGAGGTAGGGGAAATTTATCATCATTACCAATTTTAGGGCTTAAAATCTTGACTTGTACTTGCTTCATGCTTACCAACTTTTCTTAAATTTATAAAAAAATGTATAAAAACCACTATATTATAAACCTAAATGGCACGATACTGAGTAAATACTAAGCGAATACCAAGGTAAGTTTTCTTAACCCAAAAAAGAAACCAAAAAAAAGAGCAGCCATAGGCTACTCTTTTTTATTCACTATTCATCTATCAATTCAATTAGAATTTATAGTGAGCACCGACAGTGACTAAGTCTGAATCCACTGAAACATTATTTGTTACGTCAACTGAAGGCAGACGCGTATATTCAGCTTCTACAGATGCATTTGGCGAAAGGTTATAACCTAAACCGACACCACCTGCTACACCCGACTTGTCATATTTATCATCACCAAAATCAACTTGGGTTTGCGCAATACCTAATTTACCTTTGGCATAAACATTCGATGCTGGAAATTGGTATTTATAAGTACCATATAAACCCGCCGTGTTAGTGCTAATTTCACCTCTTTTCGTACCGCTATATTTTAGATCTTCTTTTGAAGAATCCACATATTCTACTTCTGCACCAAAGTTAGGGGTAAAGTTATAACCTGCATACACACCATAAGCGGTTTGGTTGTCAGTATCAAGACGGTCAACATCAGTATTAAATTGACCCGCTTTAACACCTACATAGGGTTGACCTGCGTAACCCACAGTATTGGTTTGATAAAGGGCAGCGTTTGCACCTGCAGTCACAACTGTACCTGCAATTAAGGCTAAAAGGGTTTTATTTAAAGTTTTCATCGTCTTCTCCTTTAGAAGTTTTTTGAAAAGCATCATAACAAGCCATGTAAAATTATTAGTTAAGTTAATTTGAATCTTTGGAATTCAAATATTGCCCTGCTTGTTTTGTTAAAGCCATCATAGCAAAATAAATTTAGATTACTGTCTGTGTTTAACAGGTCGGACGTTAAATTATGAAATGAAATTTGCCAAAAAGGTAAATAAGCTACTTATTTGAAATTTTTTGTTACATCTCCTGTCAAGCATCCTATTTCTAAGAAATATTTAGTTACATTTACTTGGATGCTTGGGTCAAATATTTGTCATACGGGCTGTTTTTGCATAAAAAAAGGACTTAAAGTCACCTTTTTTGCCCTTTCCTCTACGCCCTTTCTTTTATGCCGTTTTTTTATCAATTAATTATTTGGCGGCTTTGCTTTTGAGTAACGCTTGAATATTGGCCAAATAATCCTCTGCGGTTTTTTTGGGTTGGTGCGCTGCCGCTGATTTTTTCATGCCAGGGGCATCGATATGTTCTGCCGGCAGTTCGTCGATAAATCGGCTAGGGGTGGTGGTTTTCATTTGCCCGCCTGCACGGCGCTGTGCAGCCATCGTCATGGTCAGCTCTTTACGGGCACGGGTAATCCCCACGTACATCAAACGTCGTTCTTCCTCGATGGATTCAGCAATAATGGAGTTTTTATGCGGTAATAGTTCTTCTTCAAGTCCCATGATATAGACATAATCAAACTCAAGCCCTTTAGCGGCGTGTAGCGTCATCAGATTGACTTTATTGGTATTTTCCTCTTCCTGCTGCTGCTCTAGCATATCAAGTAACACAAGCTTACGAATGACCGCATCAATGGTGCGATCATCGTCATCATCCGCGCGGCTAATCAAGTTTTGGATACTGGCGTAAAGGGTTTCGATATTATCAATACGAATTTTTTCTTGCTGTGGGGTTTTTGCTTCGCTTCGTACCAAATCAATATAGCCAGTTTCATCAATCATTTGCTTGACCAGCGGCACAGGGTCGGGATGCTGGTATAGCTCTTGGGTATAACGCTCGATAAAATCAGCAAATTCTTTAAGCTCACCACTGGCTTTTTTGGGTAATACATGCGTCAGTCCACTATGACCACTTGCCATCAAGAGCGAGACTTGGTGTTCTTGGGCAAATAATCCGAGCTTTTCAAGGCTGGCAGGTCCAAGCCCACGTTTTGGGGTATTGATAATGCGTAAAAAGGCACTGTCGTCTTCAGGATTTAGAATCAAGCGCAAATAGCTCATAATGTCTTTGATTTCACTACGGGCAAAAAACGACGTGCCGCCTGATAACTTATAAGGAATTTGCAGCTGACGTAGCTGAGCTTCCAACATACGCGCCTGAAAGTTACTACGATACAGTACCGCATAATCTTGCCATTCATTGGCGTTGCGAAGTTTGTGGGTGATGATTTCTTTGGCAACGCGCTCTGCTTCATCATCATCGTTACGACAATTGATGATGCGAATCAGCTCGCCATGCCCTTTATCTGACCATAATTTTTTTTCAAATAAATGCTCATTATTGGTAATCACTGAGTTGGCAGCGTGCAAAATACGCGACGTCGAGCGATAGTTTTGCTCAAGCTTAACCACCTTTAATTTGGGGAAATCCTCTTGCAGCAATGCCATGTTTTCAGGTTTTGCCCCACGCCATGCATAGATGGATTGGTCGTCATCACCCACCACCGTAAAACGCGGCTGCACGCCAACGAGCAGTTTAATCAATTCATATTGCGCGGTATTGGTATCTTGGTATTCATCTACCAATAGATAGCGTATCCGATTTTGCCATTTATCACGTACTTGGGTATTTTCTTGCAACAGCCGTGTCGGCATCACAATTAAGTCATCAAAATCCACCGCATTGTAGGCACGTAGGTTACGCTCGTAGAGTTGATACAGCGTTGCAAATAGCATATCTTCAGGGTCGGTCAGCGTATCCGCTGCTTTTTCAGGCGGGACTAGGTCATTTTTCCAATCCGAAATCATTTTGATAGCTTTACCGACCAATTCGCGGCTCTCGGCACCGCTCATGTTGTCTCGCACCATCAAATCCATCAACAGCCGCTTGCTATCTTCGGCATCCATGATGGAAAAATTGCCTTTAAGCGGTGTATGCAATAACTCGTAACGTAAAAACTGCAAGCCAAATTGGTGAAAAGTCGAGACAGTTAAGCCTTTGGTTTTGTCACTCGGTAATAATTTTTGCACACGGGCTTTCATCTCGCGAGCCGCTTTGTTGGTAAAGGTGACCGCGGTAATACGCTCAGCTGGCATTTGGCACTCTTCAATCAGATAAGCGATTTTACGAGTAATCACGGATGTCTTACCCGAACCTGCACCTGCCAATACCAGCAAGGGTCCAGAGACATATTGCATGGCTTCTTGTTGGCGAGGGTTTAATTGGCTCATAGTCGCTTCCACCGTTAATAAAAGTTGCTCAGTAAAAAATGGACAATCGACTATTATAGTCTAAAGCGCAAAAGATAAGGGCATAGTTGACGGTAAAATTTTAAGAATTAATCCGTGCAATAATCCATAAGCCGGTGGTCGTCAATGACTGCCATAAAAAAAAGATGCGGCATCGCATCTTCTATTGATTGAACTAATAACAATATATTAATTATGGGTAGACAATACCACCTGTTGGCTCGGCTGATTTAAGGTACTAACAACCGCATCAGTCGGACTTATCGATGGCTGAGTATCCTTTGTCAAATCGCTTGACAGTTTAAAGCTGAGTGCCAAAAATGACATCATAGCCACTGCCATCATGGCGTTTTTGATTGGGCTATTAGCAATCGAACTATTAGAAATTGGTGCATTACTCATCATCTTATCCTCGATTAATCAGCTAGCAGATACCACTCTCGTCTTTTATTTGTTATTAACCTCATTATCTGCTTATTTTTTTCAAAAATATAATGCCAAAAAGTAATCAATTATTGCAAAACGCTAAAAATGACTCGTCCAAAATTAGTAAGCTTAGTCAATAGGGGTAAATAAAAGTGTATATTGTTGCTTTACCTTATTGTGCATGAAATTGAGGGATAAACTAAGTTTCTATTTAGTAAATAAATGGGTAAAAAAATAATTAAAGTTAACAGATTTGTTATTCTCTATGACATTAAGTAAGTTTTTATAGGGCTCGTTATAGCGCTCGATGCTTTTAAGTTAATAAATGTAACATCAAAAAAAGGCGACACTGATTGATAAACCAGTGTCGCCTTTAAGTTTTAATCAAATTTTAAGATATTATTGATTGAGCTTTTGGGCTGCTGTCATTGCAAAATAAGTTAAGATACCATCGGCACCTGCACGGCGAAACCCTAACAGTGATTCCAAAATAACGTCCTCGCTTAACCAGCCGTTTTGTATAGCTGCCATGTGCATGGCATATTCACCTGATACTTGATACGCATAAGTCGGCACGCCAAACGTGTCTTTGACTTCGCGTACCAAATCAAGGTAAGGTTGACCTGGTTTGACCATTACCATGTCGGCGCCTTCTTGGATGTCAAGGGCGACTTCATGCAGGGCTTCGGCGCGATTACCAAAATCCATTTGGTATTGTTTTTTGTGTCCGCCTTTAAGGTTGCCTGCGCTGCCGACGGCATCCCGAAACGGTCCATAATACGCAGACGCGTATTTGGCAGAATACGCCATAATGGCGGTATTAATAAAATTTTCTCCATCCAATGCTTGGCGTAGCGCGGCAATACGACCATCCATCATATCGCTTGGTGAGATGATATCCGCCCCTGCACGGGCGTGGCTCAGGGCTTGTTTGGCGAGTATGTCAACGGTGATGTCATTGAGCACGTAGCCATTGTCGTCGACAATACCGTCTTGACCATGGGTGGTATAGGGGTCAAGCGCCACATCAGTCATCACTACCATCTCAGGTAAGGCGTCTTTAATTGCTTTGATAGCAGTGCAGGCAAGACCGTTCTCATCATAGGCATGTTCAGCCTGTAGCGATTTGAGGCTTGGGCTAATGACAGGGAATAAATCAATGGTGGTGACGCCTAGACTGAGTAGTTGCTTAGCATACTCAATCAGCAAGTCCACGCTCAAACGCTCAACGCCTGGCATGCTTGCCACAGCTTGGCGCTGCTGTTTACCCTCAATGACAAACACGGGTGCAATCAGATGCTTGGGTTCAATGCTAGTTTCTTGCACCATGGCGCGAATATTATCGTTGTAACGTAGGCGACGTAAGCGAGTATTGGGGAATGAACGGTTAAAAATATAACTCATAAAAACCTCTTATTATCGAGTGATACTTATTATCAAGTAATGTTATCAAGTAACGCAGAAATTGTATAAGGCTAAATAAGCAAAATTTGCTAGAATGATCATTTTTTAAAAAGCTATCTTAACACAATCTACTTACGCATGGAGGGCGCCGTGAGTTTAAACCCTGTAAATGCCAATCAATTAGCCGCTCAGTCATCGACTGATAGCACTAACATGACTGACACGATGTCTAAAGAAAATGACGAGCATTCTGATTTGGCAAACGAGTCGCAACTGCAGCTCAATGAAGACAGTGAGCATCACGCTATCAGCAAACCTAGTATTGATGTGCTAGGGCAGCAGCTCGCCAACATCATGTCCCAAAGCCCATTTGTGGCGCATACCTTTACTACCTATCATTATGAAGCAGGCAAAGTATATGGTAAGGTCAAATCCAATCCCTCCCTCATCGGCAATCCAAATTTTGAGATTCTGCATGGCGGTATGACGGCGACGCTATTAGATACCATAGGCGGGCTTGAAGGCATGCTGGAAATCTATCGTCGTGACCAAGGCACGTTTGAAGAGCAGACCAAAAAAATAAAACGCATGGCAACCGTCGATTTGCGCGTCGATTATCTAGCCCCCGGTCGCGGTCATGAGTTTATGGTCACAGCCGAAGTGATTCGTATGGGACGCAAAGGCTGTACCACGCGGATGATGTTGGTCAATGATGAAGGAAAACTCATCGCGCATGGCATCGCCAGTTATGCGTTTTAAAACAGCCATTTATAGTAAAAAACCCATAAAAAACCCACATCAGTGTGGGTTTTTTACTATAACAGCTTAAGGCTACTCTAAGGCCTGAGGTCTAATTTATTAAGGTTGGACGGTGGTTGTAGTAGTCGTTGTTGAGGTCGTTTTAGTGCTCGCTTGGTTAGGCTGATGGGCTGCATCAGTAATTTTTTGCTGGGCATTGTTGGCAACCTGTGACAACTTGGTGCTGAAATTCGTATGTTTTTCTGTGGGTGTTTCGAGCGGTACATCGCGACTCACCCCGCCACCTAAAACTTGGTATAGCTGAATTTGACTGAGCAATTGCGACTGCTTGGTATTTAGAATACTTTGTTGGCTGCTATAAATCGAACGCTGTGCATCTAATACGCCCAAATAATTGTCTAAACCTGCTTTGAAGCGCGCTTGAACAATTTGATAGTATTTTTGGTTGGCAGCAAGCGACTGGTTGTACGCGGTCAACTGCTGATTTAACGTTGCGCGATTGGCAAATACGTCATTGACTTCTTTAAAAGCGGTTTGAATCGCTTTTTCATAAGTATTTAGCGCTTGTTGTTGCTCGATTTCACTCACTTGGTAATTGGCTTTACGTAGACCTGCATCAAAAATCGGCAAGCTCACACTCGGTCCAAAACCCCAGCTAAATGCGCCTGTTTTAAACAAATCGCCTAAGCTTGAACTGGCCGCACCCACATTGCCCGATAGGCTAATCGTTGGATAAAACGCAGCGCGCGCGGCGTTAATATTTGCGCCCGCAGCTTTTAAGTTATATTCCGCTTGACGCAAATCAGGACGATACAATAATAAATCACTGGGTAAGCCCGTGCCAAAAATACGATTATTAGTGATGCTACTAATGCCCGCTGCGGGTAGTAGGCTATTATCCACAGGGGCGCCTACTAGATAGCGCAGGGCATTTTGGTTGGTCAACAAATTGGTTTGTGCTTGGGCGATAGACACTTTGGCGGCTTCAACCGCCGCTTGGGCTTGTACGCTAGTTAGCTGTGAATCAAGACCTGCTTTAAAACGCAGCTGGTTAATGCGAAGTGAATCTTGGCGCGTGGCTAAGGTTTGTTTGGCAAGTTGCAGTTGTGCCAGACTATAGCTGTATGCCACATAGCTTTGCGCAATGTTACTAATCAAGCTAATTTGCGCGGCATCTTTGGCAGCGGTGGTCGCAAGATAGTTTTGTAAGGCGGCATCTTTGAGGCTCGCAATACGTCCCCAAAAGTCAAACTCGTAACTTGACATTGCCAGACCGACATTGTAAGTACTACTAGGATTCGCATCTCTTGAATTTGTTGCACCGTAAGAATATGAGCCAGAACTATTGATAGTAGGCACATCTGCGATATCTTGGATTTGGTATTGTGCGCGGGCTTTTTGAATCGCCAAAATCGTGGCACTGATGTCTTTGTTGTTGTCTAACCCCAATTGAATCAGTTGTTTTAGCTTGGCATCGCTATAAAAGTCCTGCCAACGCTGAGACGCGATACTAGGCTGATTGGTACCGCTGACGGTCTGACTGTCGTAGGTTTCATAAGGCTGGCTAATTGCGATATGCGGCTGCGCCACGACAGGCTCAGTTTTGGCTTTTGGAATGGTTTGACAAGCGCTGAGCGATAGTAGGGTGGCTACTATGGCAGTCAGGGGCACTAGGCGAAAGGTAGAATCCATATAACTTACCTGTATAAACATAATGTGTTTGTTATTGTAAAAGATTAAATGGGTAAAATGTTTACCCATTTATGTCTTATTGATGGTTGGATTGTGAACTGTCATCAGGCTTATAGATACTCACCTGTGTTGGCTGTGTGACAGCGACAGGTTCAGCAGGATTAGGTGAGTAAGGTGATACAGGTTGTAAGTCACCAACGTTGCCGTCATTGCCATCATTGGGGTGGTGCGGTTTGTTACCTTTAATCAGTGAGCGTACCCACACATAGAACATTGGGATAAAAAACACCCCTAGGATAGTTGCACTGACCACGCCGCCTAATACACTTGTACCAATCGCATTTTGGCTACCTGAGCCTGCGCCCGTTGCCAAGAATAAGGGCACCACACCAATACCAAACGCCAATGATGTCATGATAATCGGGCGTAAGCGTTGGCGAGCAGCGACCGTAACCGAATCATATAGATTATGTCCCAAATCTTGTCGTTCTTTGGCAAATTCAATAATCAAAATCGCATTTTTGGCTGATAAACCTACAACGGTCAGCAGACCCACTTGCAGATAAATATCGTTTGAAAGCCCACGTAAACCGGTAAACAGCGCAGCACCTAATACCCCAAGTGGCACAACAAGCAGCACTGCAAAGGGAATTGACCAGCTTTCATACAGCGCAGCTAAACATAAGAAAACCACTAAAATCGAAATGGCGTACAGCATGGGTGCTTGGGCGCCAGATTTTTTCTCTTCCAATGATAAACCTGTCCATTCATAACTGATGCCTTTTGGCAGTTTGGCAATCATTTGTTCCATCGCAGTCATCGCTTGACCGGTACTCAGTCCTGGCGCTGCGTTGCCTTGTAAGTTCATTGATGACAAGCTGTTATAACGCGTTAGCGTAGGTGAACCATACTGCCATTCACCGGTAGCAAATGAGCTAAACGGAATCATCTGATTATCACTGTTGCGTACATACCATTTGTTGATGTCCTCTGGGGTGGTACGGCTCTCAGCTTCACCTTGCATATACACTTTTTTGATACGACCACGATCCATAAAGTCATTGACGTAGCTACTACCCCAAGCGGTACTAAGAACACTGTTAATCAGGCTCGGCGCGACACCCATCGCAGCAGCAGCATCATAGTTGACGTTGACTTTATATTGGGGTGAATCTTCTTGTCCATTTGGACGCACGCCACTGACTTGTTTATTTTGCGCCGCCATGCCCAGTAGCATGTTACGGGCTTGCAATAAGCCTTCGTGACCTAAGTTGCCTGAGTCTTGTAGCTGCAGATCAAAACCCGTTGCCGTACCCAAACCTTGAATAGCAGGCGGTGAAATGGCATATACTTGGGCTTCATTGACTTGGGTCATAAAATAACCCATGGCGCGTTTGGCAATCGATTGTGCGGTATTTTCTTTACCAGGGCGCTCATCCCAATCTTTTAAGCGGATAAATGCCAATCCCATGTTTTGCCCTTGACCGGCAAAACTAAAGCCATTGACCGTAAATACAGACTGCACAAGGTCTTTTTCTTGGGTTTTATAATAGGCGTTGACCTTTTCGATAACCGCTTGCGTTTGATTTTGGGTACTACCGGCAGGCAGTTGCACCAATGTCAACAGCACACCTTGGTCTTCTTCGGGAATAAATGAACTTGGAATACGGGTAAATAAGAACACCAATGCCGCAATCACCAAGGCATAAGGAATCATATATAGCCAGCGCATTTTGATACTGCGACCCACAAATTTTTCATAGCCTTCACTAAGACGCATAAACATACGGTTAAATGCGCCAAAGAAACCGGTCTGATGCTCGCTGTGTTTGTCATGGGCTTTAGTGCGTTTGAGGATAGTCGCACATAGGGCAGGGGTGAAAATCAAGGCAACTAGGGCAGATAGTACCATGCTACTGATAAGCGTCACTGAGAACTGTCGATAAATCACCCCAGTTGAGCCGCCAAAGAATGCCATCGGTAAAAATACCGCCGACAAAATCAAGGCAATACCAATCACCACTTTACTGATTTCGCGCATCGATTCACGGGTGGCTTCCAGTGGCGTCATGTCTGGATTTTCTTCCAGCAAACGCTCAACGTTTTCGACCACGACAATCGCGTCATCGACTAATAGACCGATGGATAACACCATGGCAAACAGCGTCAACACATTGATGGTATAGCCAAATGCGTACAAAATACCAAACGTACCCAGTATTACCACAGGTACTGCCAACGTAGGAATAATCGTTGCGCGCCAGCTTTGTAAAAACAAGAACATCACTAAGAATACCAGCGCAATCGCTTCAGCAAGTGTTCTGACTACTTCCTCAATCGACAAACGTACAAATGGCGTGGTGTCATAAGCAACCGAGGCTTTTAAGCCCGCAGGAAAATTAGGTTCAAGCTCTTTGAGTTTGGCTTCTACGGCGTTACGTGTGCTTAAAGCATTGGCGCCAGATGACAGTGAGATACCGATACCTGCCGCATCCTTGCCATTGTAGCGGGCAATCTCGCTGTAGCTTTCACTACCAATTTCCACTTTGGCGACATCACCCAAGCGAATTTGCGCACCATCTGTATTACTTTTAAGCAAAATATTACGAAATTGCTCTGGGGTTTGTAAGTAACTTTGCACGGTCACTGTGGCATTAATGGCTTGACGGGCTTCGTCAGTCGGCGTTTGTCCTAGCTGACCGGCTGATACTTGCGCGTTTTGCGCTTGAATTGCGCTGGTGATATCCGAGGGTATTAAACCATAGGTACGCAGTTTTTCAGGGTCTAACCAAATACGCATGGCATACGCAGAGCCAAACACGTTGACGTTACCCACACCCTCGACACGGCTGATCTGGTCAACCACGTTGGAGTTGAGATAATCGGCAATATCGGCACGATCCATACTGCCATCTTCAGATGTCATCGCCAGTACCATCAAGAAGCCACTCGTGGACTTATTGACGTTGACCCCCATGCGCTGCACCATCTCTGGCAGCGAACTCATGGCAGATTGCAGTTTGTTTTGGACTTGGACTTGTGCCGTATCGGGATCTGTCCCGTTCTCAAAGGTCAAGGTAATTTGCGCAGCGCCACTTGATGATGAACTTGAGGACATATACATCAATCCATCAAGCCCTTTCATTTTTTGCTCAATCACCTGAGTGACGGAGTCTTCAATGGTTTGGGCAGCGGCACCTGGGTAGGTGGCTGAGATACTAATGGTAGGTGGGGCAATACGTGGATACTGCTCAATCGGTAATTTAAAAATTGCTAAGATACCCATCAGCATGATGAGCATGGCAATCACCCAAGCAAAGATGGGTCTATCAATAAAAAAGCGTGACATGATATCTCCCGTGCTTATGGTTGCGCAGTTTTGGCGGTAGTTGAGCTATTTGTTACGGTCGTTTTGGTCGTCGTCGTGGTAGAAGCATTGGTCGGTACCGCGGTTGAGGCTGGCTGCGATGCCACATAAGGCATGGCTTTGACTTGCTGATCTGGTTTGACTTTGGCGCCACCAACCATCACCACTTGCTCACCTTGTTTTAGACCGCTAGTGACAATCCATTGACCTTGGTGCGTGCCTTGAACCGTAACTGGGCGTAATTGGATTTTATTATTGGCGTCAACCACATACACGGTTGATTCACCTTTGGCTGTACGATTAATGGCACTTTGTGGTAATAATACCGCATTATTGATAATACCTTGAATCAACTGGGCATTCACCATCATCCCTGGCAACAGCACAAAGTTATCATTGCTAAATACCGCACGCAGATTGACCGTGCCTGTGGTACTATCCACTTTAGCTTCTTCAAAGCGAAGTTGCCCCACCATCGGGTAGGTTGAGCCATCGGCGAGCTTTAACTGAACCTGTGCGGTACGCGGTGTGCTAAGTTTACCAGCCGCAAATTGCTGACGAAGCGCCAATAACTCGGCGGCTGACTGACTGATATCGACATAAATTGGATTGAGCTGAGAAACAGTTACCATCTGCGTCGTGCCCGCGGTGGCAAGCGCACCGACATTGACATTTGAGCGACTGGTGATACCACTGATAGGCGCTTTAACCACAGTACGGCTCATGGTGAGCTGGTTGCTATTCACTGATTGTTGTGCGCCGCGAGCCGCTGCTTGGGCAGCATCAATATTGGCTTGTGCCACCCCGACTTGCGCCTGCGCATTTTTAACCGCTGCTTGCGCGGTACGCACGGCGGTCGCCCCTTGGTCATATTCTTGACTGGAGATAGCCTCAGTACCACGTAGCTGTTTTAGACGGTTTAAATTGGTTTGAGCCAGCGCAAGTTCGGCTTGGCGGGTTTCTAGCACCGCTAAGGCATTATTATAGTTGGCTTTTGCGGTATTGACACTGGCAAGGCTTTGGTCAAGGCTTGCGCGACTACCGGCAAGTACACTGGTGTAGCTATCAGTATTGATTTGATATAACGGCTGATTTTGTTTGACAAAAGTGCCTTCGCGAAACAACTGGCGGTCAATAATACCTGATACTTGCGGCGTAACGGTGGCTTCTTGATAGGCGACAACTTTACCTGATAACTCTTTGGTAAGTGGAATCGTTTGGAATGTTACAGGCTGTACATTGACTATTGTGGGTGGCATTTGCGCCTGTGCTCCTGCACCGCCGCCGCCACTTTGTTGCTGGGCTGCTGTGTCTGACTTATTACACCCGATTAATAAGCTACAACTCGCTAATGACACCATGAACAACACTGGGTATCTCATACCAACCTCATAAAAAGTAGGGAATTTTAAAAAAATATTATAAAATAAATGCGACATTGTTGTTGCAATATTTACGATAAGACACAAAACTTTAGGATAACTAAATGATAGCTACATTACTACCAGTTATCGGCAGCCATTATTTTAAAAAAAAATCTCCAATTGGGAAACCAACAATATTAAACAAAGTAAGTGTTTAAGCAACAATTATCGCCTATTTGTATGGATAAAAATTTTAAAATGTCAAAGCCATTGATAGATTTTTTTAATAAGGAAGCATTTGCGCATGACTTTAAGTCGTAACAAGTCACCTGATTTACGTGTTGTCAAAACCCATAAAGCCATCCGTGAAGCCTTTATTATGTTGTTGTCCGAGCAGGAGTACAACGATATCGCTATCCAAGCAATTTTGGAGCGCGCCAAAGTCAATCGCGCTACTTTTTATAAATATTACAGTGGTAAGGGTGATTTGGCTGGGCAGATGATTGATGATTTCAAGCAGGAAGTCAGCCAGCTATTTCAAGACAGGCTCAATGCTGATAGTCAAATGCTACAAATGATTATGGAAAATCATTCACAAAAGCTGTTTGAACGCCGCCAACAGATGCTTGCCCTGTGGAAAATCCGTACCCAACACCACAATCTTTATCATGATATGTTTTTGATGGGTAAGCAAAACTTTATTGAACTGGCTAAAAAACAAAAGGCGACCGACTATTTAACGGCGGAGGCGATTGATTACCAAGCCACCATGATGGCAACTATTTTTATGGCAAGTTTGAAATACTATTTTGAAAAAGATTTGCCATTACCGAAGAAATTGCCAGTGGATTGGCAACAAATGCTGGACATCATAAAAAGCTAGCCCAGTTGGCTATCATAACGAAAATGATTAATAAAATAACTTGCTAATACCTCGACCAGTGCCACGGGCATATCGTGACCAAGCTCATCAATGAGTATCAATTGACTATGCGCAATATGCTTGGCAAGCGAATAGGCATGACTAAATGGAATGAGTTTGTCTTGTTTGCCATGAATGATGAGGGTGGGCTGGTGGATTTGTTTGTCAATATCGACCAGTGACCCCGTCGCCAAAATCGCCAGTAACTGCCGCTGCGTACCTTTTGGGTAAAAACGTCGTTTAAATAGTTTTTTAGCTTTGCTGAACGCCGCTTGTTCATCAAAGTAGTTGGGGCTGGCGATGGTCTTGATGGTTTGCACGAACTGCTGGGTCAATGCATCCGCATCTTGGCTTTTGGGTAGTGGCTGGGTAAAGGCCCTGATGGCTTCAATGGCGGGCGGGCGCGAAAAGGGTCGATTATTACTGGTGGATAATAGTCCCAATTTTTCTACTTGGTGTGGATAACGCACCGCCATGATTTGCGCAATCATACCGCCCATCGATTGACCAATCACAAAGTATTTTTTGATGCCCAACATTTTGAGCAGTTGATAGGCATCTTCTGCCATGTCGTACAAATCATACGGTGTTTGCAGGTTTTTAAGCGGTAAACCCAGTCCGAATCTGCCGAGCAATTTGGCTTTATAAATGGGCGAATCATGAGCGGGAGTCAGTTTTTTGTGCTTAAGCTTGCTGGATTTGCCAATGTCGCGATTGTCAAATCGTACGACCTGAAACCCAGCATTGATTAATGCATAGCAGAATTCATTGGGCCATACCAAGCTTTGCGCGCCTAGCCCCATAATCAGTACGATGGTAGGGTGGGTAGGGTCGCCACCGACTTCAACGTAGAATTTATACTTTGGGGTGTGCACCTTGGCGGCTTGCATAAAATCCGCGTGTTTGGAAGGTCGAAATTTAATGTCAATGGTGGTGGGGTTAGCAGGGTCGATCGTGGCAAGTGATTGAATGGTATCTAATGCCGATAGTTCTTGAGTTTTTTTGGCTTTATCTTCGATAAGTTGTTGTTTAATATCTGATAATGAAGAGGGGATAGTATTAGACATACAGCATCCATAATCTTAAAGCTAACCATCAAAAAGCCATCAATCACAAAATTATTAATGATAAAAGTATCAATCAAAAAACTATCAAAAAATTAGCAAACTTGTATGACGATTTAATGACGTATTATTTACCGCCCATCGAATTGGACATCAAACTGATCACCACACAGCCTTTATTAACAATTAATAAAGCCGTTGGCTGGCAAGCGTCATCAAATCGAGTAAACCTTGGCGATATCGTGAATCAGGTAAGGTCAGCACGGCTTGTCTAGCAATCTCGCTTTCTTGCATCGCTTTGTCACGGCAGTACGCCAGTGCGCCGCTGTTTTTGACAATCTCAATAATCTCGCCCGTGTCTTGCACTTCACCTGTCTGAATAGCAATCCGTAATTTTTCATGCGTATCACCCGTGGTCATTTCAAGCGCTTTAATCAGCGGCAAGGTGGGCTTGCCCTCAGCAATATCATCACCCACGTTTTTGCCGAGCACCTCACTATCACCGACAAAGTCTAAGATATCATCAATAATTTGGAAGGCATTACCAAAGTGCTGACCAAATTTGGCGAAGGCGTCATTGTATTCAGGGCGATTTTCCAAAATAGCCACGCCTTGACTTGCCATCATAAATAGACGAGAGGTTTTACCATCGATGATTTTCATATAATCGGCTTCGGTAGCTTGGGGGTCATGCTGATGTTGTAGCTGCAATACTTCCCCTTCAGCGATATCACAGGTGCCATCTGAGAATAACTGCAATAACGGCAACGAGCCAAAACCCACCAAAAGATTAAATGAACGGGCAATCAGATAGTCACCCACCAACACAGCCGTTGCATTATCCCACGTTGCATTCGCGGTCGGCTTACCACGGCGCATACCTGACGCATCAATCACATCGTCGTGTACTAACGTTGCGGTATGCAGCATTTCAGTGATTGCGCCTAAATGCATGGCAGCTTGTGAGGGCTGATCGTTACAAATACGTGAGCAAAGCAGCGAAATAAGCGGGCGCATACGCTTACCGCCTGCGTTGATGACATGCTGACTCACCGACATGACCAGTTTGACTTTTGAGCTTAGACTACCATACACCTGCTTATCCATAATCTCGAAATCGTCAGCGATAATAGATTGAATCTGCTGATAGGTGACAGGCGTGCTGTTACTGTCTTTAGTAACATTCACATTGATAGCAGTGGATGTAGGATTTGATTGTTGATTGTCTAGCATAGGTTGGCTCAAAGCTTGGAGTGAAAATTCGTGAAATTTGGCTTGTGGTGAAAGTCGGCAAAATCATACCATACTGCCGTTTTTTGTGTAAGTTATAGCTGTGTATTTTTATTGGCGACTTGTATTACTGAGCAGGTATTACGTTGAGAAACGCGCAATAATTTATCAGCCAAAATCGCACCCGCATCCGTGAAGTTTTTCTTGATTTTAAACAATAAAAACGTTAAAATCGCGACCTTATATTTCCCTGTGTATCCGTCGTAGAAGTGTTATCGCCCTTGGTAGCCACGGTGTACGGGTTTATTGGAGCAACCAAGATGTATGCAGTAATCAAAAGTGGTGGTAAACAACATCGCGTCGTTCAAGATGAATTTTTAAAAGTTGAATTGCTAAAAGCTGAAAAAGGCGATACCATCAAAATTGAAGACGTTTTAATGGTCGTTGATGGCAGCGATATCAAAATTGGTCAACCTGTGGTTGCCGGTGCAGTGGTCGAAGCTGAAGTAGTAGAACATGGTCGTGGTGAGAAAGTACGTATTGTAAAACACAAACGTCGTAAACACTATCATAAAGAACAAGGTCACCGTCAATGGTATACTTTGTTAAAAATCAAAGCAATCACTGCTTAATTGACTATTTCAAACACATTAATCTCTAGGAGACATCGACATGGCACATAAAAAAGCCGCAGGTTCTACCCGTAACGGTCGTGATTCAAACCCAAAAATGCTTGGCGTAAAAATCTTTGGCGGTCAACAAGTTGTTGCTGGTAACATCATTGTACGTCAACGTGGTACAGAATTTCACGCAGGTGAAGGTGTAGGTATGGGTCGTGACCATACATTATTTGCTTTAACTGACGGCGTCGTAAAATTTGCTGTTAAAGGTAAATTCAATCGTCGCTACGTATTTGTTGAAGGCGCAGCTGAATAATCACTCAGCTTGTTGTTAAACAAATTAACCCAATAAGTCGCACTTATTGGGTTTTTTATTGCTTATAGCAAGCGTGTTAACGTGTTTTGGATAGTCTTCAATGGCTTGGCTGTGGTTAGTCATTATCTAGTCAAAACTTTCTTATCACTCAGCTATTGTTACATTTGTTACAACTTCAACAACAATCATTGCATGGGGCGTCTAGTAGGGTAAGAAAAATTTAGCGACAATATCGGTCAGCGAATTTAGCTTAAACTTGTTAATTTTTAATTGATTGATTAGCCAGTTGGGCTAATATTATTTTTGAATACTTTTTCTAAACTTTTAACAATTTTTATTGAATGAGGAACCTACCATGACAACATCTACCAATAAAATTATCAGTAAATTAGCCACCGGTACATTATCAGCATTATTGCTTACCAGTATGCCGATGACAGTCGCCATGCAATCAGCCAATGCCGCTGTCGCCAACTCAGCAAGCGCGGCAACAAACTTAAATAACCTACTTAAAAATGTCAAAAGTATGACCGCTAATTTTAGTCAAACCACCTCTGGCACGGGTGGTAAGGGCTTAAGTAAGGCATCAAGAAATTTCTCAGGTAACATGGCTGTGCAACGTCCAAACCAGTTTCGTTGGCAGATCGATGGTACGGCATCGCAACTGATTGTTGCCAATGGCAATACGCTTTGGGTGTACGATAAAGACTTAAATCAGGCGACCAAGCAAAGCGTGAGCAATCAAGTAGGGGATACCCCAGCACTGATTTTGTCAGGCGATCCTAGCAAAATCGCCAATAGTTTTAATGTAACCCAGCCGATTGCCTCAAAAAATTATTATGTGCTGTATCCAAAAAATGGCAATGCCAACTTTAAAAGCTTAGGTATCGCTTTTAACAGCGGTAATCCTGTCATGATGGTATTAAATGATAATTTGGGACAAACCACCACTATTCGATTCTCTAATGTGAAACGCAATACGTCAATTGCCAGTAATCAATTTAGCTTCACGCCACCTAAAGGCGTGGATGTGATTAACCAATAAGGTATTTAACTATTTCATTAAATACCTTATTTAAATGATTTTTGGCTGATAAACCCTGCTTATGGCAGGGTTTTTTTGCTAAAGTGTTGCTATTCAATTAACGGTTAATTAACGGAAGATTGAACCCTGCTACTAGCATTTTTTACATAAAATGAGTAAACTATCCGTGTTTTAGCCAGTTAACAGCAATATATAGTTACTTTTGTTAGAATACGCATTTTTATAAAGTGATGTAATGCCACTTTATATTAGGTTTTCATCGTGGTTTTAGCAATATATTTGACTAGCCTGTTTAGTAACTAGCCAATCACTCACCGATTACAATAATGGTCAATGGATGTGCAGCGGGGCAGCTTGTTAGCTGGTACGAGGTAATCTTAAGGAAAATAGTTCTTAAGACGTTATCTGCCATCGTCTTTGTGATATTACGCTTGAGCCAGACGGGCTTGGTGGAAATATCAAAAATATCGTCCCAACTTGAATTGCTTAACCTACGTAACGGTTAGTCGTATTGCCCAGGAGTATCCTCATGATTCCAGTCATTGATTGGTCTGCAATTGTATTTATTTTGGCAGCCATAGGACTTTGTATTTTCATGCTTGTTGTACCAAGATTGTTAGGTGGTACTTCTAAAGGCTTTCAAAAGCAAGAAAATTTCGAGTCGGGTGTGGTCAGTGCTGGTTCTGCCAGAATCCGTTTATCTGCAAAATTCTATATCGTCGCTATCTTCTTTGTTATCTTTGACTTAGAAGCATTATATCTATATACCTATGCGGTATCGGTCAGAGAAGCAGGTTGGCTGGGATTTTGGACCGTTGTGCTGTTTGTGGTAGAGCTGTTAATCGGTCTATATTATCTGCTCAAACTAGGGGCGCTTAACTGGTCACCTGCTGACAAAAAGCCTAAACCAAAACGTTTGGCTGCTGCGCCTGCGGGCTTTAATCTGGCGGATATTACCCGCTTTAATGGTGTTGAAGAGTTAGAAATTGACCCTACTGGTAAAATCCCGGCCCAGTTGTCTGGCGCAATGAACCAAAACCCAAACAATAACGCGGTAAAATAATAATCCGACTTTGTAATCTGTGTTGCAAGGTCGTTTGCATTTGTAGTGATATAGAGCGAAATCCTGCTTTAAAAATCAAGGTGATCGAGCATTATGAAATATACATTAACCAAAGCCAATCCAGATGCCGACAGATTTCCAGACCAAACCCGTCAAATTATTGACGAAGAGGAAGTCAATAAAAACGTCGTCATGACGCGATTAGAAGATTTGACCCATAGCCTTGCCAACTGGGGCCGTAAGCATTCATTGTGGCCATTTAACTTTGGCACCTCGTGCTGCTATGTGGAGTACGCAACGACATTGACAGGCGTGCATGACTTGTCGCGCTTTGGCGCTGAGGTTATTCGTGCGTCACCGCGCCAAGCTGACGTGATGATTGTGGCAGGTACTTGCTTTATGAAAATGGCGCCTGTTATTCAGCGTCTCTACGAGCAAATGCTTGAGCCTAAATGGGTCATTTCAATGGGTGCCTGTGCCAACTCAGGCGGTATGTACGATGTGTATTCAGTGGTGCAAGGCGTTGATAAAATCATTCCTGTCGATGTGTATATCCCTGGTTGCCCACCCCGTCCAGAAGCTTTGATTCAAGCCATCATGCTGCTGCAAGAATCGATTACCAAAGAACGTCGTCCACTCGGTATTCATGTCAATGACCAAGGTATCTACCAACCTGTCATGCAGCCAGAACGTGACCGTAAACAAGCCGATCGCATTGCGGTCAAAAATCTACGCAGCCCAGATAACATTGATTAATGCTAGAGATTGGTTAATGCTAGAGCATTGATTAATGCTAGAGTAAGTCTCTGGATAGATTTAGGATGAATTTTCGCTAAGTAAAAGCTTATCGGATTGCGTTCAAAACAAAAAAAGGTATTCCACTACCTTCTTAATAATTGTGAATGAGGAAAGTGCCACTCATGGTAACGGTAACTGATAATCAAGCACAAACTGATGTCCCAGCAGTGATTGCGGAATTAAATCGCAAGTTTGAGGGGCAGTTTGTTGTACAAAAAACCTTTGACGCTTTTCCCACTATTTGGGTCAGCCGTGAACAGGTCATCGAAGTACTCCTGTACCTTCGCACCTTGCCACAGCCTTACGTGATGTTACTGGATATTTCAGCGATTGATGAGCGCTTACGCCAACATCGTAAAGACAGGGATGGCAATGCCTTACCTGACAGTGATTTCACCGTGTTCTATCACTTAATGTCGTTAGAGCGCAACACAGACATTCGCATCAAAGTGGCGCTCAAAGAAACTGATTTGCACATCCCTACGGCAACCCGTATTTGGCCCAACGCCAACTGGTATGAGCGCGAAGCGTGGGATATGTTTGGTATTACCTTTGATGGTCACCCCCATTTAACCCGTATTTTATTGCCAAAATACTGGGAAGGTCATCCACTGCGTAAAGAATACGCCTCTCGTGCAACTGAAGTACCGCCTTATTATCTCGATAAAGGCAAGCAGATGTTTGAGCAGGAGAACCTACGATTTGTCCCCGAAGAGTGGGGCATGAAACGTAGTGGCCGTGACGAAGACTTTATGTTCCTAAACTTGGGTCCTAACCATCCTTCGGCACACGGTGCCTTTCGCGTTGTGCTTCAGCTAGACGGTGAAGAGGTCATCGACTGTATTCCAGACATTGGTTATCACCATCGCGGCGCTGAAAAAATCGCTGAACGCCAAACTTGGCATTCATTTATTCCTTACACTGACCGTATCGATTATCTTGGTGGGGTGATGAATGAATTACCCTACATCATGTCAGTGGAAAAACTGGCAGGCATCACGGTGCCGGATCGCGCGAATACCATTCGTATCATGATGAGTGAGTTCTTCCGTATCACCAATAATTTGCTGTACTGGGGTACCTTCATTCAGGATGCAGGCGGTATGACGCCAGTATTTTATATGTTCGCCGACCGTCAAAAAGCGTATGATGTGATTGAAGCGGTAACCGGTTATCGTATGCACCCAGCATGGTTTCGCATCGGCGGTACCGCGATGGACTTGCCAAATGGCTGGCACAAACTGGTTCGAGAATTCTTAGATTGGATGCCAAAACGTATCGATGAATACGTCAAAGCCACCATGAAAAACAAGGTGCTACAACTGCGTACCCAAAACGTTGCCCAATACGATGCTAAATCTGCACTGGCTTGGGGCGTATCAGGTCATGGTCTACGTGCCACAGGTATCCCTTACGATGTGCGTAAAGCGCGTCCTTATCTTGGCTATGAAAATTTTGATTTTGAAGTGCCAATTGAGTTTAATGGCGATGCGTATGACCGCTGTTTGGTCAAAATTGAAGAGATTCGTCAGTCACTGCGTATCATTGAGCAATGTCTTAACAACATGCCAATGGGGGCATACAAAGCCGATCACCCACTGGCTGTCCCACCACCCAAAGACCGCACCTTAAATGACATTGAGACCCTGATTAACCACTTTATTTCAGTATCGTGGGGTCCTGTCATGCCAGAAGGCGAGTCCTCCTTTATGGTGGAAGCAGTGAAAGGTATTACCAACTATTATATTACGTCTGATCGCTCAACCATGAGTTACCGTACCCGTATTCGTACCCCGACCTTTGCGCACTTACAGCAAATGCCGTCAGTCATTAATGGTAGCTTGGTATCTGACTTGATTATTTATCTAGCGTCAATTGACGTTGTTATGGCAGACGTTGATCGTTAGGAGAAAACCACCGATGAAGATTGTAACTGATAAAACCCCAAAGGTGGATGTCGCAAGCATTCTAACCGAAGCAGAAATTCACGACATTCATGAATTTATGCATCATTACCCACAAAGCCGCGCGGCATCACTTGATGCGCTAAAAATTGTCCAACGCCGTAATGGCTGGGTGGATGATGCACAAGTCAACGCGATTGCTAATATCTTAAAAATCCCAGTCACCGATGTGGAAGGGGTTGCCACTTTTTATAACCGTATCTACCGTTCACCGGTTGGTCGTCATGTGATTTTGGTCTGTGACTCGATTGGGTGTTATCTGGTAGGTGGTGAGAATTTAGGTCAAGCCTTTGAGCGCACTTTAGGCATTAGTTTTGGTCAAACCACCCCAGACAATCGTTTTACCTTATTACCCATTTGTTGTTTGGGTAACTGTGATAAAGGTCCAGCGGTTTTGATTGATGAAGATACCTACGGTCCTGTCCAAATTGAAGAGATTGCTGAATTGCTGGAGCAATACGCATGAATATAACCCGTCAAATTAATAATCGAAAAATTGGCAAATCACCCAGTCAATTGGGCGAGCAAAGCATTCCTATTTATGGTGACAAAGCGACAGCCACCAGTGAGACCAAGCCCCTGACTTGGCGTTTGGCGCATTATGACTCAGTGCTAGATTTGGCAACCTATGAAAGCCTAAAAGGGTTTGAAGGTCTAAAAAATGCCTTGGCCAAATCTGCCAAAGAAGTGGGCAACATGATTAAAGATGCCAACGTGCGTGGACGTGGTGGTGCAGGCTTTAATGCAGGTCTTAAATGGACCTTTATGACGCCACCCGATGGCGGGCCTCGTTACTTGATTTGTAACGCAGATGAGATGGAGCCAGGCACGTTTAAAGACCGTCTATTGATGGAGCGCCTACCATTTCAGCTGATTGAAGGGATGATAATCTCAGGTTATGCCATTGGTGCAACCGCAGGGTATATTTTTATCCGTGGTGAGTATATTGAAGCCGCCAAACGCCTAAATAATGCATTGGATGAGTGCCGTGCCAAAGGGTATTTAGGTGATAATATCTTAGGTTCAGGCTATAGCTTTGATTTACACGTGCATACCGGTGCAGGTCGTTATATCTGTGGTGAAGAAACTGCGCTCATTAACTCGCTTGAAGGTCGCCGTGCCAATCCACGTACCAAACCCCCCTTCCCACAAGTATCAGGGGCATGGGGTCGTCCCACTGTGGTCAATAACGTAGAGTCTTTAAACAACATGCCGGGCATCATGCTGCATGGCGTAGAATGGTATAAAGGCTTGGCACAAGGCAAATCAGAAAACCCCGGCACTAAAATCATGGGTTGTTCAGGTCTAGTCAATGAGCCTGGTCTATGGGAACTGCCATTTGGTACTACCGCTCGCGAAATTATTTTTGATTATGCCAAAGGCATGAAAGACGGTCGTAAACTAAAAGCTTGGTTGCCAGGCGGTGCATCAACCGACTTCTTAACCGCCAGTGATGAGCATTTAGACCTACCCATGGACTTTGAACCTATCATGAAAGCGGGTAGCCGTTTAGGTACCTGCTTGATTATGGTGGTAGATGAATCGCAAGATATGGTGTCATTGTCGCTCAATTTGCAAAAATTCTTTGCCCGTGAATCCTGCGGTTGGTGTACGCCTTGCCGTGATGGGTTGCCATGGGGGGTCAAAACCTTGCATGCCATCGATACAGGCAATGGTCAACCTGTTGATATTGACGTATTGCGCCAATTGACCAAAGATTTGTGGTTAGGTAAAACCTTCTGCGCCCACGCACCGGGTGCGGTTGAGCCATTACAAAGTGCGTTAAAATACTTTTTACCAGAATTTGAAGCCAAAATTGGTAATAATGTGGCGCCTGAAGAACAATTGTCCCCAACGGGCGTGCCTTCATCTGCAAACAGCGGAAAAGTTGAAGTGTATCAACCTGTTAAAACCACCAATGGGCAATCAGTGTAAGGAATTAGCATGGCAATTATTCATATAGACGGTCAAGACGTCGAAGTTGATGGTGCCGATAACTTGCTACAAGCTTGTTTATCGCTTGGCATCGATATCCCTTATTTTTGTTATCACCCTGCATTGGGCTCGGTCGGTTCTTGCCGCCAGTGTGCCGTCAAGCAATATAATAACAAAGAAGATTATGAAGCGGGTCGTGGTCGTTTGGTCATGTCATGTATGGTCAATCCGACCCCAGACATGTGGATCTCAGTGACGGATGCAGAAGTGAAAAACTTCCGTAAAAGCTTGGTTGAGTTCTTAATGACTAACCACCCCCATGACTGTCCAACCTGTGAAGAGGGCGGTCATTGTCACTTGCAAGATATGACCTACATGTCAGGTCACAATCATCGTAAATACCGCTTTACTAAACGTACCCACCAAAACCAAGACTTGGGTCCATTTATCAATCATGAGATGAACCGCTGTATCGCGTGTTATCGCTGCGTGCGTTATTACAAAGACTATGCAGGTGGTGAGGATTTAGGGGTTTACGCATCAGCAAGCCGTGTGTACTTTGGTCGTGATAAAGACGGTCAGTTTGAAAGTGAATTTTCAGGTAACCTCACTGAAGTTTGTCCAACTGGGGTATTCACCGACAAAACTCACTCAGAGCGCTACAATCGCAAATGGGACATGCAATATGCCCCAAGCATTTGTCATGGCTGTTCGGCAGGTTGTAATATCTCAGCGGGTGAGCGCTATGGTGAATTGCGCCGTATCGAAAACCGTTTTAATGGGGAAGTCAACGCTTACTTCTTATGTGACCGTGGTCGTTTCGGCTATGGCTATGTCAACCGCCAAGACCGCCCAATTCAAGCGATTGAAACACTCAACGGTAAACAAACCAATCTGAGCATTGACCATACTATCGATACCATCAAAAACCGGTTGCAAGGCAAAAAAGCCATCGGTATTGGTTCACCCGTTGCCAGCCTTGAATCAAACTATGCACTCAAACGCTTAGTCGGTGCCGAAAATTTTAGCATTGGTATTACCAGTCAAGAAAAAACCGTGGTACAAAAATGTATCGATGTGTTGACCACAGAAAATATCCATAATCCAAGCATGCGTGAGATTGAGGATTATGATGCGGTATTGATTTTGGGTGAAGATATTACCCAAACCAGTCCACGTATTGCACTGGCAGTGCGCCAAGCGGCAAAAAATCGCGCCAAACAAATGGCAGATGCGCTAAAAACGCCAGATTTCTTGGCAGAGCCTGTGGCTCGTATCGGTCAAAAAGACTACAGCCCAATCTTTATTGTGGATGTCAAAGATACGCGCCTTGATGATATCGCCAAAGTAAGCTGCGTCGCTACACCAAGCGATATCGCTGAATTAGGCTTTAGCATCGCTGAGCAAATGAAAACGTTGGCCACCTCGCAACTACCAAAAGATTTGGTCATCGATGAAGACGATAATGCTGATATGCAAGCATTTGCTAAACATATCGCGCAGACGCTGCTTAAAGCAACCAAACCACTTATCATCTCAGGCTCGTCGCTGTATCACACCGCTATCATAGAAGCGGCGGCACAAATTGCCAATATCGCCGAACAAAAACGCGGTGAAGTGGTCATCTATGAAAAAGGCGTGGTTGACACCCACAACGTCCAAGTGGATGCAGAGATTGCCAAAATCGATGCAGAGCAAGCCAAACTCAAACAAGAGATGGATGAAGCGGCATTTGCTGAACAAGCCAAGCAAGTTAAACGTCCAAGCCGCATGAACCCAACCAAAGGCTACCAAGAAAAAGCCGGTTTATACTTGTCAGTACCTGCTGCCAATAGCATAGGCGTCAACTTACTCGGTGGTAAAGCGATTGATGAATTAGATGATGATGCCGATGTGGTGATTGTCATGGAAAATGACATCAGCCGCCGCCTAACCGCGGAGCAAATGAACCAATTGGTAGCCAACAAATCACTGATTGTACTTGATCATGAAACTTACCAATGGCATAACCATGCAGATGTGATGGTACCTGTAGCAACCTTTGCAGAAGCGGACGGTACACTAATCTCAGCAGAAGGTCGTGCACAGCGTTTCTTCCAAGTTTATGATCCTGTTTACTATCGCCCGCAAAGTATGGTGAAAGAAAGCTGGCGTTGGTTACATGCGGTAGAGTCTGAGCTCAATGGCCGTGCGATTGACTGGACGCAGCTTGATGATGTGATTACTGCAGTCGCAGACACCAATCCACAATTAGCCGCAATCAGACAAGCAGCGCCATCAGCCGATTACCGTATTACTGGTCTAAAAGTCGCGCGTGAGCCACGCCGTTATTCCGGTCGTACAGCGATGCGGGCGCCGATTTCTGTGCATGAGCCAGAGCAGCCGAAAGATATCGATACGGGCTTGACCTTCTCCCAAGAAGGTTATGTAGGTACCCAAACGGATTCATCACTGATTCCATTTGCTTGGTCTCCAGGTTGGAACTCACCGCAAGCTTGGAATAAATACCAAGATAAAGTGGGTGGTCATCTAAAACATGGCGATCCAGGGGTGCGTATTTTTGATGCGTTAACCGCATTGCCAAAACGTGAGTATATTGCGCCTGCGGCAGCTAGCCAACAAGGTTCAACCCAGCTAGTGCCGGTGTATAATATTTTTGCTAGTGATGAATTAACTGCCCGTAGTGAAGTGGTCGCCTCACAATTGCTGCCAGCTGCTTTTAGTGTATCAACGGATGATGCGGATAAATGGCAGCTGCACTCAGGTGATATGTTAACGGTCACAGTGAATGGTGTAGCGACCACATTACCTGTGCAGCTTGTCGATTACTTAGCCGAAAGCTGTGTGGGGTATCCTGTGGGTCAGGCGGGTGAATTAGAAGCCTTGCTAGCGCAGCCTTATACGGACATCAGTATCGTAAAATCAGCAACTACCAACACTGTCACCCAAGCGGTACCACCAGCTAATAATGGTGGCGTGACAGCTCAAGTAACTCCAGGGGAGGGGGTATAATGGATTATTCTGTTAGACAGATGCCCGATTTACCTGCATGGCTGGCTGGGGTAATGTCCCCTGAAGCTTGGTCAATTGTATTTTTGGCAGTGCAATCAATTGTTATTTTCTTGGCGGTGGTGATTTTTGCCGCGTTGATGATTCCTTATGAACGTCGTATGTTGGCACTATGGCAAGACCGTTATGGTCCAAACCGTGTGGGTTGGCAAGGTTCGCTACAAGTAGCCGCGGATATGCTCAAAATCTTCTTTAAAGAAGACTGGACCCCCAAATTTGCCGATAAATTTATCTTTGTCTTGGCGCCTGCAATTTCATTGTTTACCGCTTTAGCCGCTTATATCATTGTACCAGTTACGCCATCACTCGGTGGCGCAGACTGGAGCATCGGTATTTTGTTCTTTTTTGCGATGGCAGGGTTGGCGGTTTATGCCGTGATGTTTGGTGGCTGGGCATCAGCCAATAAATATGCCTTGCTTGGTGGTCTACGCTCTGCTGCCCAAACTATTAGTTATGAAGTCTTTCTCGGATTATCGCTAATGGGTGTGGTGGCTTTGGCAGGGTCATTTAACTTACGCGATATCGTATACTCACAAGCCGGTGGTTTTTGGCACTGGAATGTGTTTGGTCAAATTTTAGGGTTTTTAACCTTTATGGTGGCGGGTGTGGCAGTAACCCACCGTTTCCCATTTGACCAGCCAGAAGCAGAGCAAGAATTGGCAGAAGGTTACCATGTTGAATACTCAGGTATGAAATTTGGTATGTTCTTTGTCGGTGAATATGTGAATATCGTGTTGGTATCGTCGCTGATTACTATTTTATTCTTTGGTGGTTGGTTGCCATTATTTGATGGACTGAGTTTTATCCCGCCGATTATTTGGTTCATGTTAAAAACGCTATTTTTCATGACCATGTTTGTATTGGCGCGTGGGGCGTTGATGCGTCCACGTTATGACCAAGTAATGAACTTTGGCTGGAAAATTTGTCTACCCATTACCTTGATTAATTTACTCGCGACGGCGGCCTATGTATTATGGCGCACCCATGGTGTAGGGTAAGGTGGAGATTAACGTATGTATTTGACTATGGTAAAAAACACGATTACGGGTTTTGGCTCAATCTTGCGCACCCTAATCATGGTCGCAAGTCACGCGACCCGTAAACGTGATACGATTTTATACCCAGAACAACCTGTTCCTGTACCGCCGCGTTTTCGGGGGCGTATTGTACTGACACGTGACCCGGATGGGGATGAGCGCTGTGTGGCCTGTAATTTATGTGCCGTCGCTTGCCCGGTGGGTTGTATTTCACTGCAAAAAGCGGAACGTGAAGACGGACGCTGGTATCCAGAGTTTTTCCGTATTAATTTTTCGCGTTGTATCTTTTGTGGTATGTGTGAAGAAGCGTGCCCGACAACGGCTATTCAGATGACGCCAGATTTTGAGCTCGGTGAATACAACCGTCAAAACTTGGTGTATGAAAAAGAGCATTTGTTAATTTCAGGCCCGGGTAAATTTCCTGACTACAATTATTACCGTGTGACTGGGATGGCGACCAAAGATAAACCTAAAGGGGCACACCAAAATGAGTCTGCGCCGATTGATTTACGGAGTTTATTGCCATGATAACCGGAGCAACGATAGGGTTTTATTTATTAGCGATTGTCGCTATTTTGGCTAGTTTGCGCGTGATTACTCGTACCAATCCTGTGCATGCGTTATTAAACATGATTGTCACGCTGCTGGCGTTATCAGGTATTTTCTTTGCCTTAGGTGCGCCATTTGCTGGTGCGCTTGAAATCATCGTTTATGCCGGGGCGATTATGGTATTGTTCGTCTTTGTGGTAATGATGCTGAACTTAGGCACTCAAAGTACCTTAGAAGAAGAAAGCTGGTTATCATCATCAGCTTGGGCAGTGCCGGCAGGACTTGCATTTATTGTGGGTTTGACCTTGTTTAGTTTGATTGGCATGAAACATGGTTTTGAAGGAATGATGCCAGCGTTTATTGGGGTAGAGCCAGTCACGGCAAAAATGATCGGTGCCAAATTATTTACCGAATATTTATTGTTGGTCGAAATTGCAGGATTTTTATTACTAGCGGGTTTGGTGGCGGCTTATCATTTGGCAAAATCTGCCTTGGATGATGAGAATGAAAGTCATAACAGTGAGCTTGGTAATACCGTACAACCTGCCTTAACGAATTTTATTGATAAAGAGCCCAGCCAACCGGCTGTGTTACGCGAAGTTCAGGAGGAGAAGGCATAATGGGACACTTTCCATTAGAGCATGTGCCATTAGAGCACGGTCTAATCTTGTCAGCGATTTTGTTTGCCATTGGTTTTTGTGGTGTGATGGTACGACGTAATTTTTTGTTTATGTTGATGAGTCTTGAGATTATGATGAATGCTGCTGCCTTAGCATTTGTAGTGGCAGGTAGTCGCTGGGTCAGTCCTGACGGACAAATTATGTTTATTTTGGTGCTAACTTTGGCAGCCGCTGAAGTCGCAATTGGGTTGGCTATTCTTTTACAGTTTTATCATAAGCGTGGTCATTTAGATGTCGATACGGCAAATGAGATGAAAGGGTGAAATCAAAATGAGTATGTTACCTTTAACCTTTATGCTGCCGCTGATTGGCTTTCTGATTCTAGCGACCATGCGTGACCGCTTAAGCGAAAACGCAGCCGCAGTGGTCGGTGTCGGCAGTATGGGTTTGGCTGCTTTGTGTGCCTTGATGGCAGGCAGTGATTTTTTAATGAACCACCCACAAGGCGCTGTCATTAATCAGCCGTTGTGGACGTGGATGCAAGTCGGTAGTTTTGCCCCAAAATTTGGTCTCATGCTGGATGGTTTGGGCGTGACCATGATGGGCGTGATTACCGGTGTCGGTTTTTTAATTCATATTTTCGCGTCATGGTATATGCGCGGTGAAACAGGCTACGCAAGATTTTTTAGCTATATGAACCTGTTCGTCGCAAGTATGTTGTTACTTGTGCTTGCTGACAATTTAGTGCTGTTGTACTTAGGTTGGGAAGGCGTTGGTATCTGTTCTTACTTATTAATTGGTTTTTATTATCACGAGCGCGCCAACGGCCGTGCTGCGATGAAAGCCTTTACCGTAACCCGTGTGGGTGATGTGTTTTTAGCATTTGGCTTATTCTTGTTGTTCCGTGAATTGGGTACGTTAAATATCTCAGATATCAATGCCAATGTATCGCAAATGCTAACGTCGGCAGGCTCAACGGTGACGATTTTTGGTCATAGCTATCCTACTATCAAAGTTGCGGCTGTGATGCTAGTGCTGGGTGCGATGGGTAAATCTGCACAGATTCCGCTACATTCTTGGCTTGCCGATGCGATGGCAGGTCCTACGCCTGTTTCAGCCTTGATTCATGCGGCAACGATGGTTACCGCAGGTGTGTATTTAATTGCCCGTTTACATCCTGTGTTTTTATTGACCCCTGATGTATTGGCAAGTTGGGTGGGTATCGTTGGGGCAACAACATTGTTGGTTGCTGGCTTCTGTGCACTTGCACAAACCGATATCAAACGTATCTTAGCTTATTCGACCATGAGTCAAATCGGCTATATGTTCTTGGCATTAGGGGTAGGCGCTTGGCAAGTTGCGATTTTCCACTTGATGACCCATGCGTTCTTTAAAGCTTTATTATTCCTAGGGTCAGGCGCTGTTATCTTGGCTTACCATCATGAGCAAAACATCTTTAAAATGGGTGGGTTATTTTATAAAAATAAATTTCTATTTGCGGTGTTTGCGATTGGGGGTGGGGCACTTGCTGCGATTCCTTGGATTACAGTGGGTTATTACTCAAAAGATGAAATCATTTGGGAAACCTTCGCATCAGGTCATATGAATTTATTTTGGATGGCAGTAGTAGGTGCGTTTTTAACCTCGATTTATACGTTTCGTATGATTTGGATTGTGTTCTTTGGTGAAGAAAAAACGCCTATTCACGATCTTAAAGGTTGGACATACTGGCTGCCGCTTGCGGTATTGTTGGTGCTATCAACTGCAGTGGGGGCGATGATTCATCCACCATTAGCAGGCGTATTGCCACAAAGTTTTAGCGTGATTCATCCTGAGGTAGAATCCGGTAAGCACACGGCAGAAATGATTGTGATGGCTGCGATGTTGGCGGGCTTGATTGTGGGTGCTTTCTTGTTTGCCCTAGATAAAGGTCGCATCGTGAGTAAGTTTAACCAAACAGGTTTGGGCCGTGCGCTTAATTACTGGTGCTATCATGGTTTAGGCTTTGATGCTTTGTATGACATTGTATTTGTTAAACCATTCTTATTGATTGGTAAATTAATTAAAATTGACCCGATTGACCGCACTTGGAATATTTTACCAGCCCTATCGCTGGCAGGTAACCGAGTGGCGACATGGTTCCAATCTGGCTCGATTCGTGGGTATGCTGCAAGCTTCGGTCTTGGCATGGCAGTATTGTTGGTGTTGGTAATGATGATGATAGGGAAGTAACAGTTATGCAAAATAATCTCTTATTACCCGCCTTGATATTTATTCCAATCATTGCAGGTTTTCTGTGCTGGTTGGTTGAAAAAGTTGATGAACGTTTTCCTCGTTGGATTGCGTTTCTTGGCATGCTATTAACGTTTTTGATTACGGTAGCTATTTGGCAAAACGGTAACTTTATTGGTTCAGCACAAACCATTGCGGAAGTGACTGCTAAACCGACTTGGTTGGCAGAGTTTCAACTATCTTGGATGCCCTCATTGGGGGTCAGTTTCCATCTAGCTATTGATGGGTTATCGCTGTTGATGGTGAGCCTAACAGCCTTCTTAGGTATGATGGCGGTGGCGTGTTCATGGGGTGAGATTACTCGCCGTGTGGGCTTCTTCCATCTTAATCTACTTTGGAGCTTGGGCGGTGTTATTGGTGTTTTCCTAGCAATCGATATGTTCTTGTTCTTCTTCTTTTGGGAGATGATGTTAGTTCCTATCTATTTCTTGATTGCAATCTGGGGACACAATGCGATTGGTGGTAAAACCAAAGAATATGCCGCAACCAAATTCTTTATTTATACCCAAGCATCGGGTCTGATTATGTTGATTGGTATTTTGATTTTGGTGATGATTCATGCATCAACGACAGGTCAAATAACTTTTAACTATATGGACTTGCTCGGTACAGATCTTGGCAAATGGCAATATCCAATCATGCTGATGTTCTTTATTGGCTTTGCGGTTAAATTACCAATTTTCCCACTGCATGGCTGGTTACCCGATGCGCACGCACAAGCACCGACTGCAGGCTCGGTCGATTTGGCTGGTATTTTGATTAAAACTGCGGCGTATGGTTTATTGCGGTTTGTCCTACCATTATTCCCAGAAGCCAGTGCTCAGTTTGCACCGATTGCGATTACCTTGGGCGGTATTGGTATTTTTTATGGGGCTTGGCTTGCGTTTATGCAGCAAGATATCAAGCGGTTACTGGCTTATACCAGTATTTCACACATGGGTTTTGTGGTACTTGCGTTGTATGCCGGTACGTTAATTAGTTTCCAAGGCTTGATGATTCAAATGTTGGCACATGGTCTTAGTTCAGCGGCATTATTTATCATGAGCGGTCAGCTTTATGAGCGTCTACATACCCGTGATTTGAGCCAAATGGGTGGTATGTGGGGTCAAATGCGTTATTACCCACCGTTACTTATGTTCTTTGCCGCGGCATTATTAGGTATTCCAGGTACCGGTAATTTTATTGGTGAGTTCTTAATTCTTCTAGGGTCTTTTGCCTCGCATCCTGTGGCAGTGGTGTTTGCAACCTTTAGCTTAGTCGTTGCAGGTTTATACGCATTAATTATGGTTTATAAAGCATTATTTGGTACGCCAACAGCGACGATTGAAAAAATGTCACCGATGCGTGATATCAATGCGCGTGAAGCGGCAATCTTGTTGGTGCTTGCGTTTGGCTTAGTATGGTTAGGTCTATATCCACAATCATTCTTAGATACCTCTGACCATAGTATGCACTGGATTAGTCAGGCATATCATGTCCAGCAAGTTGCACCTACTGCTCAAGAGCCATTTGCTCATATGGAGGTAAAATAGATGAATCCTATTATTCCATTTGCTAGCAATGTGCTCATGCCATTGTTTCCAATGATTTTAATTTCAATCACCACGGTGGTGGTGATGATTGCCATCGCCATGAAGCGTTCAAATTTTGTGGCAGGTACCATCAGTGTGATTGGCCTTAATGCCGCCTTGTTTGTTGTCCTTATACAATTATTGGGTGGCAATCCTGATAGCATGTTGCATGGTCTGTATGAATTATTTACGCCATCGCAAGGCTTGATTGCTCCCTTATTTGTGGTGGATAGCTTTGCCCAGTTCAATATGGTGATTATTTTAATCAGCTCGCTTGCGTGTTTTACCTTGGCGTATGGTTATATTGGGGGCTATCGCGATAATAAAGAAGAGTTGTATTTGCTACTGCTTATCTCAACATTGGGCGCGCTATTTATGGTATGCGCTGATAACTTAGCTTCTTTCTTTGTCAGCTTAGAGTTATTGTCGGTACCGCTATATGGTATGTTGGCTTATACTTATGCGCGTGGTAAATCGTTAGAAGCGGGTTTTAAATACCTCATTTTATCAGCGACAGCCTCTGCTACCATGTTGATGGGTATGGCATTAATCTACTCAAACACAGGTACTTTGTCATTCCGTCAAATTGGTATGGCAATCGTGCCCATGTTTCAAAATGGTATCGTTATGCCGATTTTGGTGGTGGGGACTGCATTAATGCTATTTGGTATTGCCTTTAAACTCTCAGCAGTACCATTCCATACTTGGACGCCAGACGTTTACCAAGGTGCGCCTGCGCCTGTGGCGACTTTCTTAGGCAGTGTTTCCAAAGTAGCTATGATGGCGCTAGGATTACGTTTCTTATTGTCTACGGCGACCTTAGCCTTGCCAGCAATCAATACCTTGATTGTGGTGATTGCCAGTTTATCGATGATTATCGGTAACGTACTGGCGCTTCGTCAGCACAATATAAAACGTCTGTTAGCCTATTCATCTATTGCGCACATCGGCTATGTGTTAGCGATTATCAGCGCCGTAAAAGTTGAATCAGCAGGTTTTGTCAGCCTGTACATGGCAGTGTATGCGTTTACCACCATTGGTGCGTTCGGTGTCGTGACTATCATGTCAAGCCCATATAAACGTCAGGGTGAAGCAGAGTTGGTTGAAAACTTCCAAGGGATTTTTTGGCAACGTCCTGTGCTAACTGCCGTATTGACTGTGATGCTATTATCATTGGCAGGTATTCCATTGACCGCCGGGTTTATCAGCAAATTCTTTGCGATTTTTGCTACCGTTTCTGCGCAAAGTTGGTGGCTCACTGCCATGATTATCGTGGGTAGTGCAATTAGCTTGTATTACTATCTAAATCTTATGGTCACCTTGTTTAGACGTCCCCAAGAAGTACAGCCGCACGATGCGGTCAATCATTGGGGTATTCAAGCAGGCGGCATCATGGTGTTGTTGGTGACGTTAGCGGTATTGTACTTCGGTATTTTCCCCGAAACATTATCAAAAATTATCACGCTAGTTCGCATATATTAATCCAATTTTAGTACTGCGACATAAAAAAGCGTATCTTAGTTCATTAAGGTACGCTTTTTTGTTTATAATGATGCAAAAAAATGGTCAAAATAACATGTCAGATGATAAAAGTATTCGCGTTAAAGTGATTGAAGTGACCCGTTGGGCGCCCACCTTGCTAAGTTTTAAAGTCACGCGTCCCGATGGCTTTAAATTTACCGCAGGGCAATTTGTTAGGCTCGGTATCCATGGTAAAGATTTGCAATATTTTGCACAAAACCATGAGAGCAAGTTAATAACTTCTAAGAACCAAGATCATGAGGCGCAGGGTTATGAGATGCAAGGTCAGCCCATTGACCTTGATGGCTATGTGTTTCGCGCGTATTCTGTCGCATCTTCGCCCTATGATGAATTTATTGAATTTTTCTCGGTGGTCATTCCTGAGGGGGAATTTACCAGTAAGGTTAATCATATCCAAGTGGGCGATAGTTTATTGCTCAATACCACGCCATTTGGCTATTTGACCTTAGCCCGCTACCAGTTACCCCTGCCCAATGATTTATGGTTGCTGGCAACAGGCACGGGTTTAGCACCATTTTTATCGATTTTAAAGACCATCGAGGTATGGCAGCAATATCAGCGCATTATTTTGGTGTACAGCGCACGCACCTCGCAAGAGCTTGCTTATCAAGCAGAGATTGGGTCGATTAAGTCAATCTATGGCGACAATGGGGCAGCGTTTGTATTCTTGCCTATTGTCACGCGGGAAGCGGATTATGCCGGGGAAAAAGCGCGGGTTCCTAACTTGATATTGTCGGGCAAGTTAACCGAGTTGGTAGGGCAAAAACTGGATAAAGAGCGCAGTCACGTGATGCTATGTGGTAACCCGCAAATGGTCGAAGATACCAAAGAAGCCTTAAAATCGATTGGATTGACCATGAATCGCCGCGGTGAAGGCAATATCGCCGTTGAAAACTATTGGTAATCACCTCGTTAATTGCCAAAACACAATCGGTAAAAAAATTGGTGAAACAAAAGCGGTAAAGGATGAGGGTTGATACCGATGAAAAATACTAAGCTGCTTTTGTGGCGTTATTAGTCACTGCAGGATTATCCGCTTCAGTAATCAATTGGTCATTACTACCTATGTTGAGAATTTCACCGACGTTGGCATTGGCTCTCATTAGGAGCTGCTGTTCAGCAAGATAGCCATGATTAACTTGCACCTTGCGCAGCGTCGCCATGATTTTTTCGTTTTTCTTCAGCCAGCGACCAATATCGAGATACAAGATATCATCTTTTTGGTGCACCAAATTGATTTTCTCCAAAATCATGCCGAGCGGGTCTTTCTTTAACACCCGTTTAAAAAACCAAAGCGCTGTATGAATCGCTTTTGATTTAACATACGAATCTGAATACAAGCCAATGACATCAGTGTCAGTCAATTGCTGAAATACCAGGCGCTGGCGATAACGGTCAAATTGGGCATGTACCACACCTAAATTGACAGCAAGGTCAGCGTAGATGCCTTTATAGTTAACCGTTGCATACAGTCGAAGCCAGCCTTCATGAATCTCCAGATGCATACTCAATATCGCTTTGACTTTTTCAACCACAAATTTTTGAATGGCCTCGTTTAGCTGTTTTTCGGTGGCGGGCACGATAAACTCTTGACCGGCAAAATCCTCAATTTTTTCATACCACGTTTGCGATTTTTGCATCAGTTCACGTGCGATTTCTTCAGAATGGGTGGCAAAAAATTCATCCAGTTGCGTTTTGCTTGTTATCACGATCGTTTCTCAGTTTTTTTATAATTGTATTGAAAGCTATTATTGTAGTCAGTTTTTGGGCATTGTAAAGTTGCTAATCAACTTGTGGTTCTGTCTACAAAAAATCTTGTAACATTGATTACTAAACATTGATTGCTAACAGCTAATCGCTCACCACTGATTGCTAATGGTGTATGAATTTAGCTTCAGCCAAGGTTTGATTTAATCTATACTATCTGCGCGTTATAATACATGAGTGATTTGTATTTTTTTTAGTAAGGTTGTGGAGATAGCGTCGTCATCGCTCAAAGGGTTATATTTTGGTGCATAGCAAAGACAGTCACAGTTATCTTTTTCAAAAGTTAATGCCATATACCGCGTCTGGCAAAGACAGCGTCATGCTATTTGCTACCATTATGGCGGTGGCAATTCATGCGGCTGTTATTTTTGGTATCCAATTTGAAGATAAAAGCTCACCAACCGCAGCGGTGCAAGAAGTCACCACGGTGTTGACCGAAAATCTGCAAAAAAATGAAAAAGCCGATTTTATCGCCAATGCCGGCCAGCAAGGTGGCGGTGAGCCCAACGAAAAGCTACGGCTTGAAAACAATACCATGAGCCCTTTAGAAGACGAGGCAATCAATGAAACCGATGATATCGTGAGTCAAGAACGCCAAACGCGCCAAGAAGCGTTTCAAGAAAGTTATCTACGTACCACGTTAAGCTTTGAAAAAATCCGCAGAGAAAATAATAATAAAAAACAAGATGATAGCGAAAATCTAGCCGCGCAAGAACAGCGAGTACAGGCACAAATTGCCACCCTTGAAACCAAAATCAGCAGTAACCGCCAATTACTAGCCAAAAAATCTGCGGTCAAAACTATCAGCAGCAACTCCACCACCACGGGTGAAGCCGCGCGCTATATCGAGAATTTTCGCCAACAAGCCTATCATATTGGTAACCAGCAATATCCCCAAGAAGCCCGCGCCAAAGGCATCAAAGGCGATGTCATGCTGATGGTGATTATCGAGCCTAACGGGCAAGTCAAATCTATCAAAGTGTTACAGTCATCAGGCTCTACCATCTTGGATGAAGCAGCAAAAAATTCGGTGCGTAAAGCCGCGCCATTTGGTAAGTTCTCAAAACAAATGCAAGATTATTTGGAGCTGCGCATTATCCGTACTTGGCGATTTGGTGATACCTTAACCGTCGATGACCAAAACCCCGCAATTTAACTTTTCAATAACTATGCTAAAGGCTATCCTATGTCAACCGTACTACACAAAGAATTGGCGCTATTTGACCTCGATAACACCCTCATTGATACCGATAGTGACTATATGTGGGGCGAGTTTTTGGTCAAACATAATCTGGTAGAAGAATCGCTGTATCGTGCTAAAAATCGGGAGTTTTATGAGCACTATATCGCAGGAACGCTCGATGCGGTCGTCTATAATGAGTTTGTGGCAGGCTTTTTAAAACAGCATACCTTAGCCCAATTACACGAATGGCGTGAGCAATATTTGCAAGATGAAATCGCACCAAACGTACGCCCAAAGGCGGTTAACGCTATCCAATCACATTTACAAGCAGGGCACGATGTGGTGGTAATTTCTGCCACCAATGCCTTTGTGGTCAAAGCAATTGCTAACAAATTATTTTTGGTAGCGGAAGATAATATTTTAGCCACTGAGCTTGAAGTCACCGAGCAGGGGTACACAGGTAAAGTCGCAGGACAGCCAAACTTTAAAGAAGGCAAAATCATTCATTTAAAAAATTGGATTGCCCAAAAAAATGCGCGAGGTATTACTTATACCAAAACCTACGCCTATTCGGATTCAAAAAATGATTTGCCGTTATTAGAATGGGCGGATGTAGCGATTGCGGTATGCCCCGATGATACTCTACACGCGCATGCCTTAGCGCATCATTGGGCGGTGGAAGATTGGTCGATAAAAGCACAGGTGTAGTGGGCAACAGCCAAGATGAATGGCGACAGCTAAGATGAATCCAGTAACAGATTCAGGTATAATGGCGCATTTTTCATAGTAACACGTTAAGGTAACCTCGCATGGAAATCAACCCGTATTTAGAGCATATCAAAGACTTAACTGACCGTGGCAACCAGCTTCGGGGGTATCTTTGACATCGAAGCCAAGCAAGAGCGTTTGGAAGAAGTCAATTTAGAGCTTGAAAACCCAGAATTGTGGAACGACCCAGAGCGTGCCACCAAAATCAGTAAAGAAAAATCGCAGCTTGATAATGTCATTGGCGTGATTACCGCTTTAGATGACAAGTTAGAAGACGCCAAAGCCATGATTGACTTAGCGGTGGAAGCCGATGATGCGACGCTATTGGCAGACGTACAAGCGGAACTCGATGAGGCCGAAGCCAAAGTCGCAGATTTAGAATTTAAACGTATGTTTAGCGGTGAGATGGATGGCAACAACTGCTATGTTGATATCCAGTCAGGCTCAGGCGGTACCGAAGCCCAAGACTGGGCAGAGATGCTGCTGCGGATGTATTTACGTTGGTGTGAATCACATGGCTTTAAAGCCGAAATCATGGAACTATCAGCAGGTGGTGTCGCAGGGATTAAAAGCGCATCGATTCATGTCAAAGGTGACTATGCGTTTGGCTGGTTACGTACCGAAATCGGCGTGCATCGTTTGGTAAGAAAATCACCGTTTGATAGCAACAACGGTCGCCACACGTCGTTTGCAGCGGTGTTTGTATCGCCTGAAATTGATGATAATATCGAGATTGATATCAATCCTGCCGATTTACGCATCGATACTTATCGCTCAAGCGGTGCAGGCGGTCAGCACGTTAATACCACCGACTCTGCGGTGCGTATCACCCACCAACCGACAGGGATTGTGGTTGCGTGTCAAAATGAACGTAGCCAACATGCCAACAAAGACACGGCAATGAAAATGTTACGTGCCAAACTGTACGAGCGTGAAATGATGCAGCGTATGGAAAAGCAACAAGCGCTAGAAGAAACCAAATCGGATATTGGTTGGGGTAGTCAAATTCGCTCGTATGTGCTCGATGACTCGCGGATTAAGGATTTGCGTACAGGGGTGGAAACGTCCAATACCCAAGCGGTGCTGGATGGTGATTTGGATAAATTTATCGAAGCGAGCCTAAAAGCAGGGCTTTGATTTAACTGCGTTGCCTACAATAACCCATTGCTAATTTATCCGCACTTGCTAAAATTAGAGGGTCAATTTTTTAGTTGACGCGCTTTTTTTTCATAAGGATTTGATATGCTGTACCAATGGCAAGACAAAAAACCCACCTATCAAGCACCCTTCACAGGCTGGGTCGCAGACTCGGCTGAAATCATCGGCGATGTACATCTAGCTGATAACGTCAGTGTGTGGTTTGGCGCGGTGATACGCGCGGACAATGCACCGATTTATTTGGGCAAAAATAGTAATGTGCAAGAAAACAGTGTGATACACACTGATGAAGGTATCGCCGTCACCATTGGCGAAGGCGTGACGATTGGGCATTTGGCGATGCTACACGGCTGCACTGTTGGTGATAATAGCTTGATTGGTATCGGTGCGATTGTGCTCAATAATGCCCAAATCGGCAAAAATTGCATCATCGGTGCCAATGCGCTTGTCACCGAAAATATGCAAATCCCAGATAATTCCATCGTGATGGGAAGCCCTGCGAAAGTTGTCAAAACCTTGCCGCAGGGGCGCGAAGTGATGCTTCAACTATCCGCATTACATTATGTTGAAAAAGCCCATGCTTTTAAAACGGGACTTACACCCATAGCGATTGAGTATTAAGTTGTTATAAAGTAATTCAAAAAAAATTAGACCAAAAAAAAGGATAGTCAATTTACTATCCTTTTTTTATGCAGAACATGATTAAGCGATACGTTGTCTTAACGCTGCCGCACGCTCTAGCAATGCCGGGTTATCGCTATCTTTGATTTCATCAAGCAAGCGTTTGGCACTGTCATATTCCCCTAAATTCACATACTGTTCTGCCAAATCTACGTTTAGCGTATCCGTGTCGATATCCTTAATGACATCGAGTATCTCTGATAAATCTTCAACAACTGGCGCAGTTGTTAGGCTTCCCTCATCTGCAATCGATGTCGTTTCAGGACTAGCGATTGGGGTCGTAGTTGTTTGTGTATTTGCTGGAGTAGCTGCCTGAGTAGTTGAGTCATCAAAAGACAAATCAAACATGTCATCTGAGATGAGTAGCGAATCAGATGGGTTAGGGGCGTTGACTTCTGCCAAGTCAACGACCGATGGGGTAGCAGGCTTGGCTAGTGAAGCCGCTTCTGCTTGGCGTAGTAATTCATCATCCAAAGCAAACGATGCAATATCTGTGGCTTCATCACTGGCAACCGGTACAGAAGTCACCGCATCAGAAGTTAGATTGCTAGATGCTTTAATATCTGACGTGTCAAAGCTTAAGGCTGCTTCTGTAGTAGCGTCATTGGTTGGAGTAACCGCTGGCTCAGCGTTCAAATCAAAGTCGAAATCAAACTCATCTGCGCTTTCGTGAGTGCTCGGTGCAGCCGTTGGGGTCGTTATCATTGGTTCTAAAGCAGTAGCAGTAGGTGTTGATTGCGTCTCTGGTAAACTAAAGTCAAAGTCAAAATCGCTGTCGCTAATAGCATTGTTATTGACGTTACTTGCCGAAGTGGTGGTTACAGGTTCATCTATCGGCGCAAAAATTTCGGTAGGCGATTCTAGGACAGGGGCAGCGACAGTCGCAGCGGTCGCGGGCTGTTTGCTAGGTAGATCAAAATCAAAATCGTCAAAAGTTAACTCATTTGATTGTGATTGCGCCACTGTGGTCTCGGTAGTAGGCTCAGTTGCCGTGGGGACAGGGGCTATTTTGGTTTCAGGTACATCGAGTGCAAAGTCAAAATCTGACTCGTTATCGGCTTTGCTGCTAATACCATCAACTGGGTTCGCTGGCTGTGCCACTTGAGTGACGGTCGGCCTGACAACATGTAAGGTACTGTTGATTGCGGGTTTATCACTGTCTTGTTTAAACCCTGGCAAATCAAAATCAAGTCCATCAGGTTCAACCGCTTCAGCGGTATGGGTCATCGCTGCGCTGCGTGCGTTTATCGATTGTTCTTCATCTACCAGCGTTTTTAGGTTATTGGCTTGGGCGTTGAGATTGAGGGTTTGAGCAGCCTGCAAAGTCGATTGCGGCAGGTTAGGCGCAGCATATGGGCTTGGTTGCTGTGATTGACGTTGCAGTTCTAGTTCGCGTTGCTGCTCAGCCAAGGTTTTTGGACGTTTGACTTGGGTCTGAGTATCAACTGTCGTCTGGTTTTTACCTTTTTTCATCAAGAAAACGCCAGTAACAATTACCAAAATCACCACTGCTGCGATACCTATCATTATCGGATCCATCTTTCACCTCATCGTTACGGTAGATAGTTATCATTAGGGCATAGCAAGATATAAGCTACCGCTTTATGCGACTAATGAATCACCACAAATTTGTTGTACGGTATGAAATGACACAGCACACAGGCAATATCATCCACGCGCTGTATTATTTTTTGTTTAACTCTTTTAAGCGTTTTTCTAATTGGGCAAGCTTGGTGTTTTGTATTTTCAAGCGATTTTCCGCGCCTACTAAGTCTTGATTGAGTTTGTTAACTTTAGTGGCTTGCTGGGCGGTGGCTTGGCGTTTTTGCTGCACTTGCGCCGCTACTTGGGATGGCATCGCTTTGCCTAATTTGTTGTTGGTACTTTGACCCTGCACTGAACCATTGGTATGATTAGGTGCGATGATGGTCATTTCAGATTTTTTAGTCGCTGCGTATGGCCGCGGTGTTTTTTGTGCTTTACGTGTCTTTTTTGTCGTTTTTAGGGTGGCTGGTTGTTTAGCAGCAGATTTTTTGCTCGGGACGCGTTTTTTGTTTTGACGATATTGTTGTCGCGCTTTATTGGCCGATTTTATCCCAATTTGTGAAGGGACTACTTTATATTTTGGGATTTGTAATGGGGTATTGGCGACAAGTTTGGTTGGGTCGTTATCGGGGAACGCGGTCGGGTTGGCTGCCATGATATCTGCCATCACTTGATCGACATCTTTGCGGTTTGCCGCTGCGATATTACTGGCGATGGTCCAAAGGTTGTCATTGCGCTGTAGTGTATAAGTGGTTGTCTCGCCAATGATTTGCGGGTTTTTGGCGCTATACTTAAATTTGGATTTGTCTGAAGGTTGATTGCCATAACCAGCTGCTGGGCTTGGTAATTGATTGTCTGCAGTGTTTGTTTGGATGGGGTTTTGCGTTTGTGGCACGGCTGGGGTATAGACAGTGCCATTTGGCCGAATAGCTCGAACCGTTCGCGTCTCTTGGATACGCAGGTAGTCACTGTTTTCGCTAGCCAGCGTCACTGGGGCGGCGCCAGCGGGCATACCAGTTGTAGGTAAATTAGGCAGCTGGTTGATGGTGGTTGATGGTAACATTATCGGCTGCATGGGCATAGGGTCGGGCGACATAACAGGCAACTGCACAGGATTGGCCGAACCTATGACGATGTTTTGCGCGGGTGATTGAAAAGCCGTGGTATTGGCTTGCGTGGTGATTTTTTGTGCGCTGTCGATGGGCATCAACAAGGTTTTTGGCAGCGTTTTGGTTACGCCATTTTCCGTGATATTGAGCACCACATCGGTAAATGGGGCATTAATCGCACGTTTGGTGGTCAATACAATCTGACCGCCATTGCTACTGGTTGGGACAAATTTGATTTGAATATCGGCATCTTTTGACAAGCCTAGCTGGCGATACACATCAGCTTGGGCGACTTTGACAGAAAAAGTTCTTGGATTGATATCACTGACATTAATACTGGCGTTTAAAGGTTGGTTTTGTTGGGTTTGTACATAAGTATCGCCAATATTGACAGCATAAGCAACAATGGGAAGCGATAAAGGAAAACCCAATACCAATTGTACAGAGTATTTTTGCCAAGACATAAAAAATCCTTGCTGAAGGTATCACAGTATAGTTATGGGTGTTAAAAAATGCCTACTTGTGTGGTCGCATGGTAGTCAATATACCGACAGGCAATATTCAAACATCAAATTAATCGATAGTCCAACAACTTGACAAAAGTTTCAGTCAAATTATCTGCTCAACTTTACACTTTTTGTCCAAAACTCTCAATAGTCTGGCTCGCTTATTATTGGCATAAAGCCCGCTGTTGATAGCAATTTGAGCGTGGATTGATGCTTGGATAATGACGCTGTACTATCAATACCCTGACAATACCCTGACAATACCCTGATAACGGCAATCCCTGTTTACTGGTCATGGCGTTTTTTAGGGATAAATAAGGGATTAACACTATCAGGTTTATCTACTCAGGCATAAAAAAACACGCCTTAATAAGCGTGTTTTTTTTATAAAACCTTGGGTTTATAATTGATTGCGGATAATCGCAAGGGTGCGGCGTAATGGCTCTGCCGCGCCCCATAACAATTGATCGCCCACGGTAAAGGCAGATAAATATTCGCCCCCTAGATTCATCTTACGAAGACGACCTACGGCAACTTTAAGGGTGCCAGTGACCGCGACTGGGGTTAAACGCTCAACGCTTGCTGCTTTGTCATTTTCTACCACATCTAGCCACTCATTACCACTGTTACGAAGCGCAGCTTCAATTTCTTCTAGCGGGATGTCTTTTTTTAGTTTGATGGTCAAGCCTTGTGAGTGACAACGCATGGCACCGATACGCACGCAGATACCATCAATCGGCACAATGTTGGCATTAGTCTTGTCTGCATCATTGCCTAAGATTTTGTTGGTTTCAACACAGCCTTTCCACTCTTCTTTTGATTGACCGTTTTCTAGTTGTACATCAATGTATGGAATTAAGCTACCAGCAAGCGGTGCACCAAAGTATTGTTTTGGGAACTCGCTACTACGTTGTAATTCGGCTACTTTACGGTCAATCTCTAAAATTGCGCCTGCCGGATTATTGAGTTCGTCTGCGACGCCATCATGGATGTAGCCCATGCCTTTGATAAGCTCACGCATGTTGTTGGCGCCCGCACCACTTGCCGCTTGGTAAGTCATCGCAGATACCCATTCAACCCAATCACGTTTGAACAACTCGCCAATCGCCATCAACATCAAAGATACCGTACAGTTACCACCGATAAAGTCTTTTTGACCATTTTTGATAGCGTCATCAATGACATTGCGGTTGACTGGGTCTAGGACGATGACGCTATTGTCCGCCATACGCAGGGTGCTTGCTGCATCAATCCAGTAACCTGTCCAGCCTTTATCACGTAGCGGTTGATGGACTTCTTTAGTATAGTCACCGCCTTGACAGGTAATAATGGCATCACAAGCCGCTAAAGCCGCTAAGTCATGCGCATCTTCAAGCTTGCTAGGGGCAATGCCATTTGGGGTAGGGGCATCACCACCGGCATTACTGGTAGAGAAAAACACTGGGGTAATCCCTTCAAAGTCGTTTTCATCCATCATACGTTGCATTAATACCGAACCGACCATTCCACGCCATCCGACCAAACCTACGCGTAGCTGACTCATGATAACCCTTCCTTACTGTAAACAAAATAAAATAAATAGTGCAGAAAATCCACATTGATTTTTCAATTAGTAACCTGTTACCTTGCCTGTATTTGTAATGTTTTGCAAGTGAATTTTTTTTTACATGGGGCATCTATTTAGCTATAGATGGTAGGCTGATAGCGATGTCAGGGTGAAAAATAGCGTTTGGCAACACAACTGCAATTTATCAGCCATATTTTTGTGGCTACTATATCGCCATACTAATGATAACAAGCTAATGATAACAAGCTAATATTGACCAATGTGAACCGCAATATAACATGAAAGGATAGACAATGACGCTGTTGTTACAGTTGCTAGCAGGTTTTGTGGTTTTTGCAACTTTTTGGGCAACCATCCCTAGGTTTGAATGGTGGTTTAGGATTGCTGATTTTCCCAGAAATCAATTGATTTTTTTTGGGGTAGTGGCGCTCATTGGCTTACTTTGGCTGGGCGCTTTTGACAGTCGTTGGCAAATTGGATTGATTTTACTGCTGCTTATTGCGCTGGCTATGCAAGCGTACATGGTGTTGCCTTATACGTTTTTGTGGAAGAAACAAGTGCAAACGGCACAGCCAAAATCACGCGATTATCAAGTGAAATTGTTGGTTGCCAATGTGTTGACGACCAATCCAAATAAACAAGCTTTGATTGACCTTATCCATACCCATCAACCCGATATTGTATTGACACTAGAAACTGACCAAGTGTGGCAAGACGCTTTAAGCCCCATTGAGGCTGACTATCCATTTAACGTCAAAGTACCACTCGATAATTTGTATGGTATGCATTTGTACTCAAAGCTTGAGCTTATCAATCCCTAAGTAAAATATCTGGTGGTTGATGATATCCCATCGATTCATACCCAAGTTCGCCTAGCAATGGGGAAAGTTGTTTGGCTATACTGCTTGCACCCCATGCCACCGAGTCCAACCGAAGCCGATAAATCGGTGACACGGGATGCTGAGCTGTTAATGGTAGGCAAACATATCAACGCCAACGATTTGACGGTGATTGTTGCAGGTGATCTCAATGATGTGGCGTGGTCACATACCACACGCATGTTCCAGCGTATCTCAGGCCTACTAGACCCTCGCATTGGGCGTAAATTCATCAATACCTTTCATGCCAGTTACCCATTTTTGCGCTGGGCGCTTGACCATGTTTTTCATAGCAATCACTTCACGCTGGTATCGATGGCGCGTATGCCGAACATTGGCTCCGACCATTTTCCTGTGCTGACTACTTTACAATATGAACCTGAAGTCATGGATGAGCAGCCTGAACCTTTGCCAAGCATCGCCGATCACCAGGAGGCGAAAGAAACCATCAAAGAAGGCGTCAAAGAAGGCGAAAAGCTATCCGAATCTTAGAATGATAGCGCTAGTGATGCTAGCAAATTATTGAAAGGCTCATGAGAAAGCTAACAGCGGGCAAGCTAAAACTCCATGTAAGCATTTGCTTACAACAGATTCCGATTTTTGCGGCTAGTAACCAACCGTGCAACAACCTACAATGAACTCATCAACACAAGGATGATACCAAGGAATGGTAGTGTTGAGACGCTCAGGATGAGTAATATCATGGAAAGCCAATAATAATAACATAGTTGACATGAAGTGCCCTAAAACCCAAGTCTATTGCCCTAAGACTTGGGTTTTATCTTTTTTGGTACTTATCAATCATAATCTAGCCTAATTTAGCATAGTCTAGCTACCTTGTTTTGACTACTTGAATGTAAATTTTGTAAGCCTTATGACGGTGTTTATTTTCATGGGCAGCAAATAATCGCTGTCAATAGTCACAGTTAGCAAATAATAGCCACCAAATAATAGCCACCGAGTAATAGTCACCAAATAGTCGAAGTTTTTTAAAATAATCTTTGCTAAAATATCCGCACTTTTTAATCAAAGCTGACGGACAATGACGATGAACCAGTCTGAAATTCTTGAAGACTCACCTAAACAAGCCCCTAGTAACTTTGCCCATTCCAACAATGATAGCCAATTTTTGATTGCCCCTTCGATTTTGTCGGCAGATTTTGCCCGTCTGGGCGAGGAGGTCGAGAAGGTTATTGCCGCAGGTGCGGACGTGGTGCATTTTGACGTGATGGACAATCATTATGTCCCAAATTTAACCTTTGGTAGCATGATTTGTCAGGCACTGCGTGATTATGGGGTAACTGCGCCGATAGATGTGCATTTGATGGTGTCACCGGTTGATAGTATGATTGAGCAGTTCTTAAAAGCCGGCGCCAGCATCATTACCTTTCACCCAGAAGCCACGCAACATGTCGATCGCTCTTTACAGCTCATCAAAGATGGGGGCGCTGACTGTGGACTGGTGCTGAATCCTGCCACGCCGCTACACTATCTAGACTATGTGATGGATAAAGTTGACCAGATTTTATTGATGAGTGTTAACCCAGGGTTTGGTGGGCAAGCATTTATTGATGGTACCCTCAAAAAAATTGAAGCGGTGCGCGAAATGATTAGGCTATCGGGTCGCGATATTCGCCTTGAAGTCGATGGCGGTATCAAAGCCAGTAATATTCGTGCGGTAGCCGAAGCAGGGGCTGATATGTTTGTCGCAGGTTCAGCGATATTTAACCAACCTGATTATCCCCAAGCGATTGATGCGATGCGTGCCGAACTGGCTTTGGTCGGTCGCTTGCCAGCGTAAATGCTACACAAGCAATGATACACAAGGAAATTGGTATGGACGTTCAATCCCCGTCTTTAGTACCCAAAGGTCTGACAATTGGGCTGGCAATATTTGCGGTGTTGCTAGGGTTGGCAGGTTTTGGGTTTAGGTTGATGTTTGGCGATAGTTTATCATCAATGCTGCCCTCACTGGTGAGTACCATTGCGATTTTTTGGCTAGGTATTCCACTGGCTTTTGTCGTGGGCTCGAAGGTGTTAAATCGCTACTCAGGGCGTGCACCGATTCAAAATCGCAATGCGTTAACCTTGGGTTTGTTATTTAGCTGTGTGGCGATGCTATGGATGATGGCGGCATATTCGTAACGGTTCGCTCGGTAAGTCGGTACCCATCAAGACATTGAGATTAACGCCACAAATTGATGCTAGACATTGACGCTATACATAACACCAATCCTCAGTAATTATTTAGGAATTTATTGAATGGCATTGCCACATTATACTAAGCAAGAATTATCGATTTATCCCAGCAATCTTCCAAAAGGCTTAATCAACACACTGATAGTTGCTTGCTTGCTGTTAGGGTTGGCGGCTTTACGCAGTAGCAAGGGAATGCAAGGCTGGCTCAATGTCATCGAAAATTGGGTGTTTATGCTATTGTGGATTCCGCTTGCCGTCACCCTTTGCGCATTACCTTTTAAGTTACGAGATGACAGTTTTGAGCTTAAACTGGCGTATTATCTCGGCATGTTTGTGGCATTCTTATTTGAAATCAATAAACTTCGCTATTGGCATACCATGTAAACATGACGATTTAGGGTAGCAGTTAATAGCTAAAAGTAATAGCTAAAAGTTTTGCGCAATACTTTTTTTCGACCGATGAATTTTTAGGTTTAGCCAACGCTAACATGCTTGAATTTTTAAACAGTTGCAATCATAGTAATGCTATATTTGCTTTTTATAGGCAGGCTGTTATTGTATAGACAAGCTGTTAGGGCGTATAGATGAATATTTTGCTCGGTATATTGTTGACTGTATTGATAAGCTTTTTGGTGTATCGATGGATAAGGCTGGCTTGGTATAAACTGCATGATATGGCGGGTATTGAGGTCGGTATGTCTCAATATTCTGTGCCGCCCACCGCATCACTGGCAAAACCAGAAACCATGCGCTTGGCGTACCAATCAAACCTGCCAATTCCCAATACCTTCGGTAGTGATAGCCGTTTTGAGTTGATGCCACGTGCTAGCAAAAATGCAAGCAATAAAAAATGGTTTAAAGCAAAAAATCAACAACCGCGATTATCTTCACCTTCGATTTTAGGTATTGATGGCGCGTCAATTGAACGTATGCCAACCGCTGCCGTGATGCTGCTTGATACCATCCATGACAAACTTATTCGTTATCAGGCGTGGCAACGTGACCAAAGCCAGTCAGCCAATCAACCAGACCACCCGCAAACCCAATGGTTGACTGAAAATAAGTTTGTGGTCAATCGCTTGATAGAGCAGACGATTCCCGAAGCTGTACACCAGTATGACCAAATTGCCAAATATCATCCCAGTCAGCTCAATCAAAAAATTCAGGGGGAGATGACCGCAGGCGAGATGCTCATTGAGGTATTGGCTCGGGTCAATCTGCAATTAGATGAATTGCTCAATGAGATGTTTCATGAAGTCAGCCAGCAATTTGCGTCAACTTACCGCTATGTCAAAAATCGCACGTAGTCGATGGTAGATTAACATTGGTACATTAAAATGAAAAAAGCGTATCAATTTGATACGCTTTTTTTGTAAGTTGCTTTTTTGTAAGTTTTATAGCGGTTAGCTACTTCTTTTTTCTTTATCGCGGCGTAAGTGATGACCGCCGCGGCGCGCTTTTAGCGGTTTTTTCTCAAAGCGTTCTTGGCGGCGTTTGGCAATGCCGTAAAGCCCTGTGCCTTGGCGCGGACGAATGTTGACAAGACCTGCTAAGGTGTCAATCTCACGGCGATCTAGTTCAAGATAACGACCCGTGCGAAGTTCCCTTGGGAGACTGACAGAGCCGTAACGGATACGCAGTAATCGGCTTACTTTTAAGCCTTGCGATTCAAATAAGCGGCGTACTTCACGATTGCGACCTTCTTTGAGTTTGACTTGGTACCATTTGTTGATACCTTCACCGCCTTTTTCAACGATGTCATCAAACTGTGCCATACCATCTTCTAGCATGACACCTCGTTTGAGATTTAAGATAATCTCAGGGGTGACTTCGCCCATCACACGCACCGCATATTCGCGCTCTATTTCATTTGATGGGTGCATCAGACGGTGAGCCAGTTCACCATCATTGGTAAATAGCAATAAACCTGTTGAGTTGATGTCCAACCGACCCACCATTACCCAGCGGTCATGATTTAGGGGTGGCAGGCGCTCAAACACCGTGGGACGACCTTCTGGGTCATGGGCTGAGCAAATTTCGCCTTCTGGCTTGTAATACATCAAGATACGGCGGCGTTTTTCGTTTTCTGCGGTATAACGTAGCAAACGTCCATCGACTCGGATTTCATCGCCCTGTCCGACACGGTCGCCAATGGTAGCGACAGTGCCGTTAACACTGACGCGACCTTCGCGAATCACATCTTCCATTTGACGGCGCGAACCTAAGCCTAGACGGGCGAGGGCTTTTTGCAGTTTTTCGTCTTTCATTCAATAATCCTTTAATAGGTAGCAACATTTCACAATGTTGTGCTAGCATGAAACTTCATGCCTGTGCCTATTGTAGGACAAGCGATGGTTGAATGCTAGTATAAAGTCATGTGGCTAAATTTTAACCAGTATTTTAACCAAAAATTTAACATAAATAATGTCACATTGTAAAAATTATTTTACGTTATAATTATCGACATAAGTAAATCAATAACAACACAAGGAATAATAACAATGAAAGGGCAAATAGCCAATTTCTCGCCGCAACATGGGCAAGGTATCATCATGGGGGATGACGGCAAAAATTACCCATTTATTAGCCAACAATGGCAACAAGCCACGGCACCGATAGCAGGACAACAAGTAGAATTTAGTGTCGATGCGCAGGGTTATGCGGTGGCAGTTGTCGGTCTTGCCGCAGGCAATACAATCAATCTGAACAAACCGATGGATAGCATGATTGCGCCCATCCCTCACGGCTATACAGACAACCCTACAACTGCCAACTATGGTCAAGTTATTCACACAGCGGGCATGAATGCTGTCAATCCAGCATGGGCGATTGAAGAAAATTATGGCTTTTTTGATTGGGTTAAAAAAAGTCTCAGCAATTATGCCAATTTTAAAGGGCGCGCTAGACGTAAAGAATATTGGTATTTTTATTTGGCGTGGCTCATGTTGTATCTGGGTGGGGCAATCATCGATTATATGATTGGCACCGATGGCATTGTGGCGGGGCTTATTGCTTTGGCGTTGGTGATTCCCAATATCGCAGTAGCTGTTCGCCGTTTACATGATGTTAATAAATCAGGCTGGTGGATGCTGATTGCTTTTATCCCCGTCATTGGCGGAATTGTGCTGCTGGTGTGGTATTGCACAGATACCAAGCCGAATGTCAACCAGTGGGGCGCCCCTGCTCGCCGTTTGCCTTGAGGCAGGCTGTTGTTGAGGCAGGGTTTTTAAGAAGCTGCCCAGTCGGCAGCTTTTTATATCTCAAGCTGTTGCACATCAGCTAGCTTTGGTAAATCTTGCAAGCTTTTAAGCCCAAAGGCGGCTAAAAACGCTGCGGTGGTATGCAGTAGTGCAGGACGTCCTAGCGTATCGCGAAAGCCTTGCTCAATAATCCAGCCCTTATCAAATAGTTGCCGTAGGATATTGCTCGATACAGTCACGCCACGAATTTGCTCAATATCGCCACGCGTCACCGGTTGTTTATAAGCAATCACGCTTAACGTCTCTAATAGCGCTTGACTTAAGGTTTCTTGACGCTGGGGAAAAACTTGCTGAATAAGTGGGCTAAAGTCATTGGCGATTTGCAATCGGTAGCCGCTCGCGGTATCCGCTAAGGTTAACGCGCCTTGTGATAGACGCTGCTGCAAGACTGTGAGCGCCATGCTCAGTTGGTTTGGATTAATCGATAGCCAGTGACATAGCTGTTTGGCAGTAATCGGGGTTTCTGAGGCATGTAAAATCGCTTCGATAGATTTGCTATGCTGCTGGGCAAGCTGATGTTGTTGGTTAAAATCGGTCATGACGATGCCCATATCAAGGTTAGTTCGCTTACATCGGAAGCGTTGTCATCCTCTTGTGCGACAAATTTTAGCATCCGCTGTTTGGCTAATTCCAAAATGGCGACAAAACTCACCACCACACCCAGTTTGCCTTGTGATTTATCTAATATATCGTGGAAAGTGCCTTGACCACGGCTTGCCAACATATGGCTAATGCTTGCCATACGCTCTGCCAAAGGCACGATATCAGCTTTGACGTGGTGCATTTGGTAATCGGGTTTTAGCTGCATTTTGGTTAAACTGTCGGCAAGCATGGTGGCAGGATAGGGTGCAATCTCTTTGGCTAATATATCAGGACTTGGCAAACTGGCGTATGCCAAAAACACATCGCGCTCAAGCCGCATTAACGCATCGATACGCTGACTGGCGTGTTTGATTTGGGCGTATTGTTCAAGTCTGTCAATCAGCTGCTTGGTGGGGGTTTTTTCATACTCTGGCCGTTGGGGACTTGGTAGTAACAATTCGCTTTTGATAGCAATTAAGGTACTTGCCATTAGCAAATAATCGCCTGCCAATTCAAAATGATTGTCATCCAACTCATCAATATAAGTCAGGTACTGCTCGGTAATCGGCAAAATCGCTGTGGTGGTGATATCAAAGTTATTTTTTTTGACTAAGTACAACAAAAAATCCAGCGGACCTTCAAACTGTTCCAGCCAAATGGCAAAGGCTTCAGGCGGAATATAGAGGTCTTCGGGCAGACTTTGAACAGGCGTCTCAAAAATTCGAATGGCTAAATTGGTCACTACTGTCGAACCGCCACAAACAATCCTGCCCCAATTGATAGGGTAGAGCACAGATAGTTGCTGTCCTGTTCAAAGGCTGACAAAAACGCTGCTACTTCATCGGCATGAGAAATCACATTATCGACAATCAGCATATCACCAAAGGTCAGTAACCGCTTAAAGTCAGCCACATAGTCAACATAAAACCTACGCTCTGCGTCCAAGAAAATCACATCAAAATGGGCAGTTGACTGACGTAAAAAATCCTTCGCATCGACTTGTTGTAGCGTGATATTGTGGTCAAACTGCAAGGTGCGCAGGTGATTGCGCGCGGTTAGTAATCGCCATTCATCGATATCAATCGATGTCAATGTGGCAGTATCCTCGGTATTGGCGCGATTGATTTGGGCTAACGCATAGCCTAACCATAGGGTAGAATAGCCCGTTGATGTACCGATTTCTAATATATTTTTAGCCCGTTTACTGATAACCAGACTGGCAAGAAACTCGGCTGAATCAGGCTCAAGGTGGCGATGTCGGTTGAGACGGTTGGGCTGCGCATCGTCAAAGGCTTTATCGGTTTGATAAAGCCTATCGGTATAGGCTTTAAAGTGTGCAAATGACATGAGTGGCTCGTTATTTTTTGAGTTTGGCAAGAGGTTTAATACCAATGGCTTTTCGTACTTTTTCAAGGCGTTTGCGCGCATCACGGCGGGCTTTTTCTGCACCCATTTGTAGGATTTCTTCCAATTCTTTTGGATTCGCCATCAATTCATTGTAACGAGCACGGAAAGGGGCAATTTCGCTGTTAATTTTTTCAAACAACATTTCTTTGGCATCGCCCCAACCGATACCTTGCTCAAAACGTTGACGCAGTAGTTGTTGTTCTTCTGTGCTAGCGAATGCACGATAAATCTCAAAAATCGTGGATTCATCGGGGTTTTTGGGTTCTTCTGGCAATTGTGAATTGGTGACAATACGCATGATGGCTTTTCGCAGCGCTTTTTCACCATCTACTTGTGGGTCGTCGCCAAATAACGGAATGGTATTGCCATAGCTTTTTGACATTTTACGACCATCAAGCCCCGTCAGTAGCGGCGTGTCATCATCTACCATGGCTTCGGGCAATACAAAAATCGGTTTTTCCGGGTCACAATAGCGAAAATTAAAGGTACCTGCTATATCACGTGCCATCTCGATATGTTGGATTTGGTCTTTGCCCACAGGGACATGGGTGGCATTGAACATCAAAATATCTGCAGCCATTAGCACAGGATAACTAAATAACCCCATCGAAATGCCAAAATCAGGGTCAGTGTCTGGCGTTTCACGGTTAGCATCTACGGCGGCTTTGTAGGCGTGAGCACGGTTCATCAAACCTTTAGCACAGTTACAGTTGAGTACCCAAGTTAGCTCTGGAATTTCGATAATGTCCGACTGGCGATAAAACACCACCCGTTCAGGGTCGAGACCACATGCAAGCCACGTAGCTGCAATTGCCTTGGTCGATGCATGAATCGCCTCAGGGTCATGGCATTTGATAAGTGCGTGCAAATCCGCCAAGAAAAAATAAGCGTCGCTTTCTCCCGTAATTGCGCCTTGTATAGCAGATTGTATGGCTGGGCGAATGGCACCGACATAGTTGCCAAGATGGGGAATACCACTGGTGGTAATACCGGTTAAAATGCGGCGCGGCGCGGCTGTTTTATCATTCATATTCAAAATTCCAAACAAAAGCAAAAAAAGTACAAAATAGGCAAAAAAATTGTCCGTTAGTATAGCGGTTTTTGTCTACAAATTCATGCCAAAAATTGGCTGAGCCCCATGAGCCACATGACTCGCATGAGCAAAATTAGCGGTAATAGCGGATACCGGTAGGCTGGGTTTTATAGCGCCGATGAAACCACATGTATTGGGTCGGGTCGATACGGATATAATTTTCTAATAGCTGATTGATGCGATTGGCATCCGCTAATTCATCTTCGGTTGGGTAGTTGTCAATGATAGGCGAGAAGATGATGTGATAATGCGGTTTGCGACCTTTTGGCATCTCATCCGGGGTTTCACGATAAAAATGCAATATCATCACGGCAGGCGGATTGGCTTTATTGCCGAGTTTTGCCATACGACGTGGTGCGGTCAAGGTGGCAGCGGGTACCCCAAAAAAGTCTGCCATCACGCCTTGTTTAAGCCCAAAATCTTGGTCGGGGGTGATCCATACCACATGATTGTCTTTAAGATTTTTGGCAAAATGGCGCATATCGCGATGACTGATTTGATCGCTATAAACCTTGGCGCGCGCGTTAAAAATAAACCAATCAAGCAGTGCATTGTTTTGCGGTCGATACACCACATCCAGCGGGGTAAACATGGTGGTCAGTCGTCCACCCAAATCGAGCAAAGTTGAATGGATGCCGAGTAAAATCACCGCTTTACCTTGCGATTGGGCGTTTTTGACATGGTGCAGCCCTGATACGGTGACACAGCGGGTAAATACATCAGGTCGATACCACGCACACAGACTCTCAAACACACCCACACCGGCATTGATAAAAATCTTCTCTGCCATTTCTAAACGCTGATCTTCGCTGAGTTCTGGAAACGCCAATGACAAATTGGTCAAAGTATCGGCTCGGCGGCTTTTAATCAGTCCAAATAACAATTTTCCCAAAAAATGACCGATTTTAAATTGATAGCGCAACGGCAAATAAATCAATGGCAAAATCAGCGCGACCCCAAGCCAAATCCCCCAATATTGCGGCAACAAAAACTGCCACTGAAAAGGCTTACGCGCTGTACGGTTATCTGATTGCAGTTTTTGCAACTCGCTCACCTTTGGCATGCCTTCAAGTGTTACAGTTGACTGATGTAGCAGATTGGCATCGGCATTACTGGCAGTATCAACCGGAGGCATTTTGGCTGTTGGGTCAAACATTTGGGGCTTATGATTTTGGGTTGGTTTCATAGGGTATGTTTCATTAAAAAAAGCATAAAAAAATATAAGAAAAGACATAAAAAATGCAAAAATAAATGCCGTGGCAGTGACTCGGTCGATTAAGTTTGTAAAGCTGGTCAAAAAATATAAGCTAAAATGTACAGGCATTTAAGCCGATTGGGTCATTATACCAAACAACGACGCAGGCTAAAGCCAGTAAATTTAGTATATATTGGGTAACAGTCATACATTGAATGACGAATAACCATTAATCCATGTTACAATTTGCAAAATATTACAAAAAACTAGCAATGATTATTTAACGTAATTACATGTTGATTTAGTTCCATTTAACACAATTGCTTTTTAACATACTTGCGTTTATCTCTATCCTAGGATGATCTTCATATAAAAAGGAGTTGACATGCAGACAAATTCCGCAATGACAAGTAACTCCCCCATGCTATCAAAGATAGTATGGTTACTTGTTGCAATTATTGGCGCAGTGGCATTAGGGACAATTGCCCTTCACCGCGGCGAAAGTATCAATGCCGTGTGGCTTGTTGCTGCTGCCGTGTGTTCGTATAGCATTGCTTATCGCTACTATAGCTTATTTATCGCCAAAAAAGTCTTTGAACTCAATCCCCGCCGCGTGACACCCGCTCATCGCCTAAAAGATGGCTTAGATTATGTGCCTACCAATAAATACGTCTTATTTGGTCACCACTTTGCTGCGATTGCTGGGGCAGGTCCATTAGTCGGTCCTATCTTAGCGGCACAAATGGGTTATTTGCCAGGTACGCTATGGCTCATTATTGGGGTGGTATTTGCAGGTGCGGTACAAGATTTTACTGTACTATTTATCTCGACCCGCCGTGATGGCAAATCACTGGGTGAAATGGCAAAAGACGAATTGGGTACTTTTACGGGTATTACGGTGATGCTCGGTGCACTCGGTGTGATGGTCATCATTCTTGCCGTACTGGCACTGGTAGTCGTCAAAGCATTGGCACACAGTCCTTGGGGGCTATTTACCATCGCGGCAACGATTCCAATCGCGCTACTGATGGGCATCTACATGCGTTATTTACGCCCAGGTAAAATCATGGAAGTGTCTATCATTGGCTTTGTGTTGATGATGGCAGCGATTGTATTTGGTGGCGATATTGCCAAAGACCCTGCGATGGCTGAATTGTTTACCTTGACAGGTACCCAGCTGACTTGGGCATTGATGATTTATGGTGTGGTAGCATCGGTATTGCCTGTGTGGTTGCTGCTTGCGCCGCGTGATTATTTATCAACTTTTTTAAAAATAGGGGTGATTGTAGGTTTGGCACTGGCGATTGTCTTTACCATGCCAGAGTTAAAAATGCCTGCGGTTACCAAATTCATCGATGGTACGGGCCCCGTATTTAAAGGCGGGTTATTTCCGTTCTTGTTTATTACCATTGCTTGTGGTGCTATCTCTGGTTTTCACGCCTTGGTATCGAGTGGGACGACCCCAAAACTTGTGGACAATGAAGTAGATACTCGCGCCATTGGTTACGGTGGTATGCTCATGGAGTCGATGGTTGGTATCATGGCAATGATCTGTGCCACCATTCTTGACCCTGGTATGTACTTTGCGATTAATGCCCCAGCAGCGCTTTTAGGTACAACCCCAGAGACAGCGGCAGCCGCTATCCAAAAATTGGGGTTTGTAATTACCCCCGATGCGCTTACGACATTAGCGCAGCAAGTGGGTGAAAGCTCTATTATCTCACGTACAGGCGGTGCACCGACCTTTGCGATTGGAATGGCGCATATCCTATCGTCTATCTTTGGTAGTACCGCGATGATGGGTTTTTGGTATCATTTTGCGATTTTATTTGAAGCCTTGTTTATTTTGACTGCCGTCGATGCAGGGACACGTGCTTGTCGTTTTATGGTACAAGATACCATTGGCATCGTGGTGCCATCGGTACGTGGCTCAACCAATCTCGGCGTGCATTTGCTTGCAACTTTGATTGCAGTCGCCGCTTGGGGCTTCTTTGTCTACCAAGGCGTCATTGATCCGCTTGGGGGCATTAACTCATTGTGGCCGCTATTTGGCATCGGTAACCAAATCTTGGCAGCCATGGCATTAACCCTAGGTACCGCAGTTTTATTTAAAATGAAAAAACAAAAGTACGCTTGGGTCACTGTGGCACCCACGGTTTTCTTATTGATTACCTGTCTGACGGCAGGTTGGCAAAAAATCTTCCATGAAAACCCAGCGATTGGTTTCTTAGCGCAAGCGCACAAATACAGCGCCGCGATTGCCAAAGGTGAAGTGTTAAAACCTGCCAAAACCTTGGATGAGATGCAAACCATCGTATTCTCAAACTATGTGGATGCCGTGCTTTGTGGCTTCTTTATGATTGTGATGATTGTAATGATTTTCGGTACGATTCGCGCATTAACAAAAGCCTTGGCAAGTGATAAACCTACTGTGGTTGAAGGTGAGGCGATTTATGAAGATCCAAAACCCTTGAATATTTCTGCACCGCATTAGTGAAAAATTAACAGCGATTGCACTTATATTGTGCAATTGCTCGATTTTCACCAAAACCATGCTAGGCAGATAGAAGGAGCGTCACATGAGTAATAATGCGTTAATCGCCAACTTGATTAAAATGACCTTAAAAGCGCAAAAGGAGGTGATTTTTAGCCCAAAAAATATGACCCGCCTAATCACGTTGGTCAAACGGATGCAACAAAGCTTTCGTTTGATGGTCGGTGTCCCTGATTATGCCACCTACGTTAGCCATATGCAGGAGCAGCATCCTGACCTAGAGCCAATGGATGAAAAGACCTTTTTTCGCTACTGCGTCGATGCGCGCTACCCGAGTAATGGCGGTGGCATGAAGCGATGCCCTTGTTAATCAAAAAACATTAAAAAAACAGTCTAAAATTAGGCTGTTTTTTTTATCAAAATTGAATTGTTAATTTTTGTAAATATTGCCAATGATTGTCGGTAAAAATGACCCAAGATTTATACACAATCGCCCGTTGGCAGGTCTGGTCGCAGTGTGTGTAGGCTCTGATATCATGCACCCTTTAGGCGGTTTATTGTTTCATTTTTCATGATTGCAAGTTGGCAGTCGCCCATGGATTTGGACATTGCATTCAGATACCGCTTTGCGATAGTTAAAGCTTCGCCATCATGTAAAATTTGCATATTTTAATTTTCGGGTTGGACTAAATTTAGATAAAGCTGATAATTTTCTGCATCAAAACAGACAAAGATAATGTCTTCAAATTCATTATTTTCGTTTTGCTTGACGAAATCTTTTACGGTGTTTACCGCAATTTGTGCGGCTTGTTGTTTTGGAAAACGATACACACCCGTTGAAATATTGGGAAAAGCAATGGTTTTAACGCCGTTTTGCTCAGCAAGTTTCAGCGATTCGGTGTAACAGCTTGCAAGTAGCGCTGACTCATTTGACTGTCCGCCATGCCAAACAGGTCCGACGGTGTGAATCACATATTTGGCGGGTAAATTCCCTGCAGGGGTAATCACGGCTTTGCCAGTAGGACAACCGCCTTGCTCATCATGAATCACTCGACAAGCCGCAAGCAGTGACGTGCCTGCTTTACGGTGAATAGCGCCATCAACCCCGCCGCCACCGAGCAATGAATTGTTGGCAGCGTTGACAATCGCATCAACAGCTAGGGTCGTAATATCTTGTTGTACGACACGGATTTGCATGCTTGTACTCCTTATGATTTTTAACATTTTAAATGTTCGTTTCTTTTGATGGTTTTTTTGGGTTATTTTTTTGTTTGCGAGTAGGATTCCTCGGCCAATTTTTCAAACCGCTCTTTGTCTTTATGGAGTTCATGTTTCGCGGTGGTCATATCGCTATCAAATAAGCTTTCGAGTTCTTGAATCGCCGATTGTGCTGAGGCAATCATCTCGGCTTCATCTTCATAGATGGCGCGCTGGCGTTCAATCAATGCGTCATCATAATCGCGGAACATTTGCACGGTTTTTCGTGCGGTTTTTGGATCCATGCCCAATATTTCCAAGGTTTCGCGTGACATATCCAGCGAAGTTAGGTAAGTCTCTCGCCAAATATACTTAACACCCACATCGCGCAAACGATAATAATGCTCACGGTTTTTGGCACGTGCCAAGATGGTCAGATGCGGATAATTGCGTACGACATAAGCGGCGACCGTCTCAGATAGTTCAATATCACCAATCGCGATGATAAAAACCTTGGCGTTTTCCAGCCCTGCCGCCCGCAAAATTTCTGGGTTTTTGGGATTGCCGTAGTATACTTGGTTACCAAATTTGCGGACGAAATCGACTTGGTTGGCAGATTTTTCAATCGCGGTAAATTCAATATTGTGCATGCGTAGCACACGACCGATGATTTGCCCGACACGTCCAAAGCCTGCAATCACCACTGCGTGCTCATGGTTGGGTATTTTGTCGTATTCTTTACTGGGCGTAGCTTTGGCAAATAGCGGATTGCCAATTTTTTCCAGTAATAAAAATGCCAGAGGCGTCATTGCCATTGAGACAGTCACCACAAGGTTTAGGATATTTTGTTGTTCACGGGTTAACAGATGCTGGGCGGTCGCCACGCTAAACAGTACAAACGCAAATTCCCCACCTTGCGCTAGCGTCACCCCAAGACGGATACTGCTTTCGTTTTTGTTGCCCATGAGCCGCGCAATGATTGTCAGCACCACAAACTTAATGAGCATCAGCAATCCTGCCAAGCCAATGATGAGGAAGGGCTTGGCGACAATTAATTTGACGTTGGTGAGCATACCGACTGACATAAAAAACAGCCCAAGCAGCAAACCTTTAAATGGCTCAATACTCGCCTCTAACTCGTGGCGGTATTCGGAGTCAGCCAGCAGCACCCCGGTTAAAAATGCCCCAAGTGCCATTGACAAGCCTATATAATTCATCAATAGCGACACACCCAGTACGATAAACAACGCCGTGGCGGTGAGCAGCTCGGTGGCGTTACTAGAAGCTACAAACTTAAAGAAAGGACGTACCACAAACCGACTGACAAATATCATGCCAGCAAAAATACTGATGACTTTGGCAAAATAAATCCAATCGTAATTTTGCTCCTGCGCGCCCGACAAAAATGGCAATGCGGCAAGTAAAGGAATAACCGCGATATCTTGAAACAATAAAATAGTAAAGGCTTGCTGACCATGGGTGGTGGCAAGCTGCTTTTTTTCACCCAATAACTGCAACACAAACGCCGTTGATGACAGCGCCAAGCCAAAACCGATGACAAAGCTATTTGATAGCCGAATATCTAAAAAATACCACGATAGCAGCATCAGCACCACGCCCGTGACAATCACCTGCAGCCCGCCTAACACAAAAATCTGTTGCCTAAGTGCCCAAAGCCGAGAGGGCTGTAGCTCTAAACCAATAATAAATAATAGCAGCACGACCCCAAATTCAGAAAAATGCAGCAAGTCATCGGGGTTACCCGCAACTTTCAAAAAACTTGGACCCAGCAATAAGCCTGTAAACAAATAACCCAATACCGTGGCGATACCAAAACGCTTTGCAAGCGGTATCAAAATCACTGCCGTACCCAAAAAGATAGTTGCGTCAAGCATCATAGAACTATCAGCACTGGCAGCAAGCACAAACATACAAAACCTCAATTATTTTTAATTTTTGACAAAAATTTTCCAAATCCCATTATCGGCAATCGCATTTTTATAGGCGTCATTGCGTTTTTTACGGGGAGTCTGGCGACTGTCCACCACTTTAAAGTCTGCTAATGTTTGAATGACCAGACCTGTGCGATAAAAACGAATCCGTTCAGGCTCTAGCAATTCACCTTTGGGATTGCGACAAAACACATAAGCGCGTAAATCAATAAATTCACGATGCGCCACCAGCCGCACGTCTTCGCTTTTCGCTAGGGCATTTTCCATCGCCATTAACTGGGCATCCTCATACGGACCGCATTTTTCAACCAGTGCACCCACCGAGCCAAAATTTTTGGATTCTTTGGCTTTGGTACGGGTCAAATGCAGTTTTTGCACATGATAAATAAACTGCGGTATCTCAAGGCTTGCGGGTAATGGCAGATAATCAGGCGGCAATCCTGCTGAAGGATAAAACCCTTTGGCGCGATCAATCAGAGCTTGCCAGGTTTGCTCATAGCTTTGCACCTCTGCCAAATTGCCTGCATAAATAGGCAAGTCTTGAATTTGGGTGAGATAGGGCGGCGGAAAAAAATTATCCCGAAACTGGGCAATATCGGCTTGCAAGGTGGAGAGCAATAACTTGACCTGTTTTTTATGCGCCTTTTCATCAACCAGCAATGCTGAGGAATTGCCATTATCTGAGTTGTCTGAGCCATCAGATTGGGTGAGATGCAAGTTGGGTGCCACGAAAGGTGCAGAACGGTGTGTCATACGCGTTTACCTCCAGTAAGCTAATGATTGTTATATAGATTTAATAGAAACCTAATGTGGATATTAAATACAGATGTTTAATTGTTTGGCAAACGTTTAGCAAGCGTTTAGCAAATAAGGCTTGCCACAGCAGCGTGCTGATTCATCCTAACATATTTAGCCTAAGTAATGCGCAAAATTAAGCAGTTAATCATAAGAAAAATTAAGCAAGCAAACAGCAAACCCCACAAAACAAAAACTAAAAACGCTGAACGGCAACATCGACTTTTTGCACTTCGGGTCAAAAATTCGGTTAGTGCGCGTGCGCATGCGCATGGACAGGGGGTGTGCTGGTAATGTCACAATTAAACTGCGCGGAGTGCGCATGCAAATCACTCTCAAATTGAATGGTACTGTGCCCAATGCCTAAATGCTGTAACTCATGCTGTAAGTCTGATAATAGCGCATCAGTTTGCTGCAGGGTAAGCGAGCTTGGGACGATGATATGACAAGATAAACTATGTAAGCCGCTGGTAATCGTCCAGACGTGTAAATCATGAACCGATAACACATTTGGGTGGGCAGAGAGGGTGTCTATAATAACGCTTTGGTCAATATGATTGGGCGCGCCTTCCATCAAAATATGGGCGGCATTTTTGACGACAGCATAGCCACTACGAACAATCAGTAGCGCCACCAAAATACTCACTGCCGCATCTGCCCACACCCAGCCAAACAGCATAATCACAATAGCAGCAATAATCGCAGCCACCGAGCCTAGTAAGTCACTTAATACATGTAAATAAGCGCTTTTCATGTTGAGATTATCGGTATCACCACCGTGCATCAGTTTGGCGACCACCAAATTGACGATAAGTCCAATAGTACTGATAACTAGCATACCCGTGGTGGCGATTTGTGGCGGCTGCTGAAAACGCAGCACCGCTTCATAGATAATACCTGCACTGATAATCAGTAGCGTCAGACCATTGATGAGCGCAATCAAAATCTCAAAACGGCGATAGCCAAAAGTTTTATGGGAGGTAGCAGATTTTTTACCGATGATAAACGCAAACAAAGTCATGGCAAGTGACACTGCATCACTAAACATATGACCTGCATCTGATAACAACGCCAAACTGCCGGTAATATAACCGCCGATGACTTCAACAACCATATAGCTTGCAATGATGGCAAACGCTATCGTGACGATACGCTGATTATCCGTATGGCTGTGACTATGACTATGGCTGTGGTCAGCGTCCTCATGGCGGTGATTGTTGCCATGACCATGCGCATTAGGCTGCTCATGATGTGGCACATGAGGGTCGTTAGGGTGCGCGCCAGTGGGCTGCTTTGAATCTTGAAGCGGTTGTGAGGTCATTGTTATTTACTTACACTAATTAATGGTAAAAATTAGCTAAATTGTAGCCCAATCAGCGACTTGAAAAAAGCCCATTTAAAGATCATCGTGAAATAAGCGCTTTAGCAAAAGCAATGGTTTTGCAAGTCAGGTTAAGACCAGCTCATCGGATCAATGTCAATCGACAGTCTGGCATACTTTGCCGATGGCAACGCAATCGTCTGTCGCCACCAGTCCGACAATAGCTGCTGGCGAACGTGTCGTGTTTTGGTCAAAATTAATAAATGCGAGTGATAGCGACTGTTTTTCTTTGCCATCGGCGCATCCACCGGGCCATTAATGGCAATGCCCAAGGCTGTCATGTGCTGGCGTGATGGCAACAGCGCCATCGCTTGATGCAAAATTTGCTGATTGTTTTCTAACGATTTGCTTTCCACCCGTACCAAACAAGCGTAAGTAAATGGCGGCAATCCCAACATGCGCCGCTCAGCCAATAATTGCTGGGCAAAACTCAGATATCCTTCACGTACCAAAGTCAGTAACGCCGGATTTTCAGGTTGCAGAGTTTGTATCAGTACCAGACCTGCTTTATCGGCACGACCCGCACGACCGGCCACTTGGATAATCAGCTGGGCGGTATGCTCAGGCGAGCGAAAATCTGAGGATAAAAAGCCACGATCAGCATTGGGGATTGCCACCAACGTCACATTGGGGAAATGATGCCCTTTAGCCACCATTTGCGTGCCCACCAAAATGGCTTTGGGATTATCAGCAATACGCTGATACACTTGCTCCCAACTGTTTTTTTTACGCGTGGTATCGCGGTCAATCTGAATCACAGGTACATCGGGGAAAAGTTCAGTTAACCCTTCAACCATCCGCGCAGTACCCATGCCCACAGGGTCAAGATTGCTACTACCACAGCTAGGGCAATGGTTCGGGATGGCTTGCTGCCAATCGCAGTGGTGGCATTTTAGCATTGCCACTGGCTGAAAATGCACTGTCAAATGCGCATCACAGCGCGGGCAGTCTGCTTGCCAACCGCAGGCATCACACAATAAGATAGGCGCGTAGCCACGACGGTTTAAAAATACCAATACTTGCTCATCTTTATCCAACGTTTGCCGAATGGCTTGAATTAAGCTTTGCGCCAAACCGTTTTGCCATGCCTGTTGGCGCGCATCAATCAGCTGCATGATGGCAGGTTTGGCATCGCCTGCACGCTGGGTCAAAGTAAGCTCGGTGAGTTTACCTTGTTGTACCAAATATAGGCTTTCAAGCGATGGCGTCGCGGTGCCCAAAATCACCGGACAATTAAGCTGAAACCCACGATATAGCGCCACATCACTGGCGTGATAGCGCAGTGAGTCTTGCTGTTTGTAAGATTGGTCATGTGATTCATCGACAATAATCAGCCCTAAATTGGCAAATGGATATAACACTGACGAACGCGTACCGATAATAATTTGCGCATAGCCCAGTCGGCATTGTTGCCAGCCATCAAGCCGCACGGTGTCATTAAGCCCCGAATGTAGCATTAATACTTGGGCGTCAAATCGTTCGGCAAATCGCTGTCTGGTCTGTGGGGTCAGCCCAATTTCTGGCACTAAGATAAGCACTTGTTTGCCTTGTGCCAGTACCGTTTGCATCACTTGCAAATACACTTCGGTCTTACCACTTCCGGTAATCCCATTGAGCAAAAAACCTTCATAGTGTGGCTGCTGGCAGGCATGGGTGATTTTTTGCACCGCTTGTTGTTGCTGCAAATTTAAGGTGAGCGGCGTGGTGGCAAGCTTAGCAAGCTTGGGTAAAGACGGCATTTGATAAACAGGCGCAATTAGACCTTTTTGCTCAAATTTTTTTAAATAAGCCGGCTCAACACCATGGTCTATCAGCGCAAACTCACTTACAAGCTTTGTGGCATTGCTATGTGAATTGCTATGCGAATTGCCATGCGAGTTGATGACCAATTCACATAAAGCAAATTGTTGTCGTTGTTTTTTTGCACTGGCGGAAAAATCCTCGTCAGTGGCATCGCGTAGTTGTTGCCAACATAATTGTCGGTAGTCAAGCGTCATGCCTTGGCGAACTAATGTCGGCAGCATGACAGCGAACACATCGCCAAGCGGATAGCAGTAATAAGCAGACAGCCAATAAGCGAGTTTTAGCAAAGCCTCATCGACAATTGGCACTTCATCAAGTATGTCCAATACAGGTTTAATCGCATTTTGCGTAAGCTGACTGTGCTCAATATGCGCCACCACAATGCCGACCAATTTGCGCGCACCGAACGGTACTCGGACGCGGCAGCCAATCGCGGGCAACGCATCGCCCACAACGCGATAATCGAACACCGAATCAATGGGGACAGGTAAGGCAACTTGTATCAGCAAAACACACCTTTAAAAATTGTTGTAGGGTTAAATTATAGCCCAATTCTAGGCATTAAACTGTTGTCAGATAGGCAAAAATTTGACATAAAAAAAGGCAAGTCTTGTAACTCACCTTCCATTTGAGCGGGTTAACATTATAAAACCAAAATCAATCTAAAACCAAAATCGCTTCAATTTCGACCACCGCACCTTTTGGCAAGGCGGCCACTTGCACCGCGGCACGGGCAGGGTAAGGCGCAGTTAGGCGCGCCGCAAAAATCTCATTTAAGGCCGTAAAATCTGCCAAATCGGTGAGCGAAACATTAAATTTCACCACATTGGCAAGCGAACCACCTGCGGCTTGGCAGATAGCCTCGATGTTTGACATGACTTGGTTGGCCTGATTGACAAAGCCATCGGCTAGGGTCATGGTATTTGGGTCGAGTCCGATTTGACCTGAAATATAGACAGTCTTATCAACCTTCACGGCTTGTGAATAAGTGCCTACCGCAGCAGGGGCATTGTCAGTATGAATGATGTCACGGCTCATATTATTTCCTATTACAGTATGATGGGTTTATAAAATATCTTTATTTTTTGGCGCAGACGTGTTTTGGCTCTGAGAAAGTAGCACTTCGTCATTCCATTGATACAGCCTTACAATATTGGGATAGCCCAAGAAGGTGCGTAGGCGCTGAATTAAGCTTGCAATCTGGGCACGGCTTTGCACCACCACAAACAGCAAGGTATAGCCATTACGCTGTTCAATATACTCAAAACCCGCCTGAGTATCACGTACAATAAAGATTAAATCGCTGATTTGCTCATCGGTCAGGTTTTGATTAATTTTTAGCGCGGCATCAAAATAAATACGCTTGGATATCTCATCCTCACTGTTAGACACTCGCCAATGTAGCGGAATCACTTGGTATTCATTGACACGGCGAATTTCATCAATTGAAAAACATTTATGTCGATGCACCACCAAGCCATTTTTTGAAATATGCCCGACAATCGGGTCGCCATACACAGGATGACAACAGCTGGAAAAATTCATCTCCATATTGGCGGCATCCGCAATCAAGCTTTGCGGTTGGTTAGCGGCATGGGCGCTGGCTTGGTTTTTAGCAAGCTGCTCTTGGGTCAATAAGCGCGAAACGGCAATCTGCGGTAGCAATTTACCTGTGGTAAACTCCGTAAAGAACGCACTTTTATCCTGTAAGCCACGCCAATCAAGTAGCAATTGCCATTGTTCATCACTCACATCAGCGAGTGAAAGATTTTGCGTTTTAAGCGCGCGCTCAAAGGCGGTTTTACCTTCGTGCTCTTTTTGCTCTGGATTTAAGCCTTTTAACCATTCAAACAAGGCACGCCGCGCTTTATTGGTTGCCACAAAACCCAGCCACTCCGCTTTTGGAATCGCATTGGGGTCGGTATGAATTTTGACCCTATTGCCGGTTTTCAAAATCGTACCCAGTTTGGCTTCTACGCCATTGATTTCAGCGCCGGTTGCACGGTTACCGATATGGGTACTGATAGTATAGGCGAAGTCAAGCGCTGTGGAGCCGCGCGGCAACTCATAAGCATCACCGTTTGGGGTATAGCAAATAATTTTACGTTCGTGAAGATAATCAATCAGTTTATCGACCACCGTCACCGCATCAGACGGCTGCTCTTCGATATCGCTTTCATTGTCGGCAATCAAGTTTTGCAGATTGCGTAGAGAGGCCTGAATTACCGACTGGCTAAGAGGCGATGCTGCTTCACCCATCAAAATCCCTAAACGGGTGGTTTTGAGCATGGTTTTAGTCAGAATGACCACTTTGATGGTATCATGGCCGTTTTTATAGGTAATGGTCAGTGATTGGTTGCCCCCCGCACGCGGATGGCGGATATTGTCTTCGATACACTCAGGCGCAATTTGGTATTTATTGATAAAATACTTGGCGATTTGGTCGCAGTCTTCCACTTTATCCATGACCAGCATAAATTCATAATGCCACAGCAAATCGGTGATTTCGCCGCGGTTTTTAAAGAACTGGCGAAACAAAGTCACGCGATTATCGACATCTTTGACATAACCTTTAACATCCAGTCGGCTCAAAACGATATTTAAATAGTTATGAATAGCTTCTTGTTGAAAGGTGCGCCCCAAACCATGCTGCATAAGCTTATCGGATAACTTGTTATACATAGGCGCATTTAGGCTGCGATAACATAAAATCTCGATATAGTCGGCTAAATCATTAAGCCCAAGCGTACGAGCAAACGGCACATAAAAATCCAACGTTTCTTGTGCGGTTGCCTGTTGTTTTTTTTCAGGCACAGCTTCAATGGTGGTCATATTGTGCAAGCGGTCAGCCAATTTGACAATCAACACGCGCGGGTCTTCTAGCGTTGCGGTAATAATGCGGTAAAAAGTCGCGGCTTTATTGATGTGTTTTTCATTGGAGGATTTTAATTTGGTGACACCATTGACGATTTGCGCAACTGCCTTGCCAAACTCTCGGGTCAAATCTTCTTCAGTGGTAGGCGTATCTTCCACGGTATCATGCAAAATCGCCGCCACAATGGTATCGACATCCATGCGAAAACTACCCAAAATCTCCGCTACCGCCATAGGGTGGGTGATATAAGGCTCGCCAGATTTGCGTTTATCTTTGATATGGGCTTGGTCGCCAAAGGCACAGGCTTTGAGAACAATTTGCTGTTCGTCATCATCCAAATAATCCAATACACGCATTAGGTCAAACTGTGCAATATCCACATCAGGATGGCTTAATTTTGGTAAAGTTGATATATTCAAAAATGTGCCCTCAACGTACGATCGATAGGTTTAACCTGCTAAAAAATTCATATTGTCCTGGTCAGCAGTTAACTCTATCATAAAAAACGGTTGGATAAAAATAGCTGGTATCAAACCAGCTAAAGTTAGCAAAAACGTATTATAAAGATATCTTAATTATTCGCAAAATTACTGCGAATTGTCAAGCTAAGTTACATATAATTCCACGTTTCATTCCACGTTTAATTCAACTAAAAAGTCACCTAAAAAAGGTGACTCTTTATAAAATAATAGTCGCTAACTAGTAACAGTGGCTTAAGCTACCATTAGAATCCATGACCACTTGAAATGCTCAAATCAACATGGTGAAATTTGTTAGGCAATTCGCGCTCAGGTTGATTTAAAATCTCTTTAGTCACAAGGCCCTCAGCGATTTCGCGCAGGGCAAGTACGGTTGGTTTATCATTTTCACGCTCAACCATAGGTTCTGATACACCGCGTGCGATTTGGCGCGCACGTTTACTGGCAATAAGAATCAAATCAAAACGGTTGTGGATATTTTCTAGACAATCTTCTACAGTGACACGTGCCATGACTATGGTTATCCTATTCAAAACTAAAAAAGTAATTGATTATTTTAACAAAATTAAACCCATATTGCCAGTGACAATGCACTAATCCAAGATTTTTAACCCTGCTTTGTTCTCACGTTTTGGACGTTGTGCATCGGTGGACTCGGCTGGTTGACTGGCGTTGATTTCAGATTGCGGCACATTATCGTATTCCGTTGGGTCAAAGAACATGCCTTGTGAATTTTCTCTGGCATAAATCCCCATCACCGCTTGCATCGGCACCCATAATTCTTGCGAAACACCGCCAAATCGCGCATGAAAATTAATAAAGTCATTATTAATGACCAAATTACCTGTAGCACGGCTGGCGATATTAAGTACGATACGACCATCTTGCACATATTCGACAGGCACCGTAACATTGGGCTGTGTCGTATCGACCATGATATGTGGGGTCAGGTTATTGTCTTCAAGCCATTCAAAAATAGCGCGTACCATATAAGGGCGAGTCGGGGTGAGTTGAAAGTCGTTTTCCATGGTGATTCTCTTATTTTAATGATTACTATTTTAAACTAGTTTTAAAGGTTGGGCGATTAAACATCCGCTCCATATATTGATACAACGGACGGCACAGGTGCAGCGGCAATTCAATACCCATGGGTTTTAAGCGATATAAAATCGATGATAAAATGCAATCACATACACCCATGGTATCTGAAAGAAAAAAAGCTTTATGGGCAAATAGCGGCGCTATGGTAACAAGAGATTCAGTCAGTTGCTTTCTGGCAATCTTTGCTTGGTTGACATCTAAGGTATCCTTATGGGTCAATAGCGTATCTGCTAATTTAATCCAGTCTTTCTCAATGCGCCACCATAATTGACGGTATTGTGCCTTTTCAATCGGATTTTCAGGTAGCAGTTTGTTCTGATGATAGCGCTCTTCAAGGTATTCAAAAATAATGCGATTGTTATATAAAATCAATTCACGATGAATGAATACCGGCAGCGTGTTGTAAGGATTGATATCAGGTAAATCTTCGGCAAAATCCTCATCATCACGAATGTTCGTCTCGCTAAATTGTATTTTTTTCTCAAGTAAAACCAGTCTTAATTGGTGACTTAGGTAGCCATCATCGGCATAAATCAACGGGGTATTCGAAGTAGGGGTCAACATAGTTAAAAATAATAAGCTATATCAGCGTAAAGGATAAGCCTAGCTTAAAATGACTGAATTAGCAATAACTGTGAAAGTTATCATACCAATCAAGCAATAAATGCGCATAAAAAAAGGTAGCCTAAGCTACCTTTTTTTATATCAACCCTTATTTAACGTCTTTCCAAAATTCTTTATTGAGTAAGTACACTGGAATTAATAACGCAAGTAAGAATAAAATGACCCAAAAACCATATACTTTACGTTGGTGCGCTTGCGGCTCTGCCATCCACGCCATAAAGTTGACGATATCACCAATATTACGACGATATTCTTCTTTTGAGGTGTTCATTTGCATATCATGAAGGACGAACGGCATGGCAACATTGGGTAGTACGATGTTGTTGGCACCCCAAGGACGACTTGGATCTTCATAGAAGGCTAACAAGTACGTATAAACCCAATCGTTACCGCGTAGACGGGTTTCAAGTGACAAATCAGGTGGCTGGGCACCAAACCAAGCTTTTTGAAGCTCTGGGTCTACGCCTGCATTGATGTGGTCACCGACTTGGTCAGTGGTCAGCATCAAGTATTTTTCCACCAACTCTTTTGGAATGTCCAAGTCTTTGTACATTTTTGAGTAGCGAACATATTGCGCTGAGTGACAGCCTGCACAGTAACTCATGAATAATGAGGCACCACGTTGAATAGACGCTTTATTGGTCAAATCTACAGGAGCGGTTTCACACGCCAAATGCGCTTCTTTACCATCAACTGTTTTATAAGTGCCACAGCCGCCTTCGCTAGCTTGTGCGGCTGTCGCGCCCAAACCTAATGCAACTGTCAAACCCAATCCAGCAACTAATTTTTTAACCGCTTTCATTAGTGACCTCCAGTTACACGTTCAGGTGGCTGTTTGCAAGTTTCAATCGATGTATAGATTGGCATTAGCAAGAAAAACAAGAAATACAAAATAGTACAAATACGTGCCACAATCGTTGCGGTATCACTTGATGGAATTACCCCTAAGTAACCTAAGATCAAGAAACTAACAACAAAGATAGCAAGCGCAATTTTTGACAAAATACCTTTATAACGCATTGAACGCACAGGCGATTTGTCTAACCAAGGCAATACAAATAAAATAGCAATTGATGCTGCCATCACAATAACACCCGGCAGGGCTGAACCAAACATAGATGGGGTTGCACGTAACATTGCATAAAAAGGCGTATAGTACCAAACAGGGGCAATGTGAGCAGGTGTCTTAAGTGGGTTTGCTGCTTCAAAGTTTGGTGGCTCAAGGAAGAAACCGCCGCCTTCTGGGAAGAAGAATACCACAGTAAAGAAAATGATAAAGAATACCACGATACCAATCATATCATGTACGGTGTAATATGGGTGGAAAGCCACACCATCAAGGGGTACACCATTTTTATCTTTAAGTTTTTTGATATCGATACCATCTGGGTTATTAGAACCAACATGGTGCAATGCTACCAAGTGAACAAATACCAGACCCACTAAAATCAAAGGAATCGCAACAACGTGTAACGCGAAGAAGCGGTTTAAGGTAATACCAGAGATGATATAGTCACCTTTTACCCATTCTCCCAATGCATCACCAATAAATGGAATCGCTGCTGGTAAGTTCAAAATAACCTGCGCACCCCAGAATGACATATTACCCCAAGGTAATAAGTAACCGAAGAAACCTTCTGCCATTAAGCACAGATAGATACCCATACCGATGAGCCAAACCAGTTCACGGGGTTTTTGGTATGAACCATACAACAAGCCACGGAACATATGCAGATACACGACCACGAAAAATGCCGAAGCACCAGTTGAGTGCATATAACGGATTAACCAACCACCTTGTACATCACGCATAATGTATTCTACAGAAGCAAATGCGCCTTCTGCACTTGGGTTGAACATCATGGTTAGCCAAATACCCGTCACTAACTGATTGACCAATACCACCATAGATAACACGCCAAAGAAGTACCAAAAGTTGAAATTCTTTGGTGCGTAATACTTTGACATATGGTATTCATAAGTTTCTGTCGCTGGAAAGCGCGCATCCACCCAATGCATAAATTTCTTTGCACTCATATTATGCCCCCACCGTTAAGATAGTACCGCTGATGCTATACTCAGGAACTGGCAAATTACGAGGCGCAGGTTGACCCTTAAAAACACGTCCAGCTAAGTCATACTTTGAGCCGTGACAGGGGCATAAAAATCCGCCAACCCAGCTGCTGCCACCCAAATCTGCTGCGCCGACATCAGGACGATAACCTGGTGCACAACCTAAGTGAGTACAAACCCCTTCACACACTAGAACTTCACTATTGTCTTTTGAGCGGCTATTATTTTTGCAGTAGTCAGGTTGTAATGAACCTTCTGATTTTGGATCGGCAAGTGATGATTCTACTTTTGATAAATTATCCATCATCTCTTTGGTACGTTTGACAAGATAAATCGGTTTACCACGATATTTGATAACAATCATTTGTCCTGCTTCGAGTTTGCTTAGGTCTTGGCTAACAGGTGCGCCCGCAGCTTCTGCTTTTGCACTTGGATACCATGAACGCACAAACGGCGTAGCAATAGCAGCGACACCGACTGCGCCCATAGCGGCAGTGGATGCGATTAAAACTCTTCGACGCTTAACGTCGACGCCTTCGGCATGGCTCATTAAGAACTCCTCCAGATTAATGAAGTGGGTAACCATATTCCCACACTGGGTTTGTGGCTATTGTAAATCAGTTGTTACAGAATTGCCACCTTAGCTGTGCCTAAATTACGCTAATTTTGCTATTTTATGCTATTTTTGCAATAAAATAAATTACCTAAGGTAAATAAAAAAGACCCTTGCAGTAAACAAGAGTCTTTTTTGTAAACGCCAAAAAACGCGGTCGATACGAGAATTTCGACCACGAAAAATATTAACGTTTTGAGAATTGGGGACGTTTACGTGCTTTACGTAAGCCCAATTTTTTACGTTCAACTTCACGCGCGTCACGAGTCACAAAGCCCGCTTCTTTAAGCGCTGGTTTTAAGGTTTCGTCTGACTCGATCAATGCACGGGTGATACCGTGGCGAATCGCGCCCGCTTGACCATTGATACCGCCACCTTTTACAGTCACATAAATATCATATTTGCTAGCGGCATCCAGTAATTCTAAAGGTTGACGAACAACCATTACTGATGTTTCACGACCAAAGTATTGATCAAGTGGCTTACCATTGACGACGATGTTACCTGTACCCGCAGATAAGAACACACGAGCTGTTGAAGTTTTACGACGACCTGTACCGTAATTGCGTTCCATGTGTTACTCCTTAGATATCTAATACTTGAGGTTGTTGAGCAGTATGAGGATGCTCAGTACCTGAGTAAACTTTTAACTTTTTAATCATCGCATAGCCCAATGGGCCTTTTGGCAACATACCTTTAACCGCTTTGTTAAGTACGTCAGCAGGTTTGTGTGCGATAAGTTTGGTAAAGTTAGTCTCTCTGATACCACCTGGGTAACCGGTGTGACGGTAGTATTTTTTGTCTTGCGCTTTTTTACCAGTCACGGCAACTTTCTCAGCATTAATCACAACGATATAATCGCCTGTGTCAACGTGAGGGGTGTAAGAAGGCTTATGCTTGCCACGTAAGCGTGATGCGATTTCGCTCGCCAAGCGACCTAATGTTTTACCTTCAGCGTCGACGATGTACCAATCGTGTGTCACTTCATGTGGTTTAGCACTGATAGTTTTCATGTTTAAAAACCTTTTTGAGTTAATAGTTGAGAGTGAGTGTCTGGGAAACGAGGGCTCTCAAAATTACGAACGCATATTATAGGGATTAAGATAGTGACTTGCAATACAAGTCAAGCATTTTTAAAAAATAAACTTGCAAAAAATAGGCAACTAAAATTGCCTATTTGTATGAATCGGCGTATGCGTGCACAATCAGACATTAAATCTAAAGTGCATGACATCGCCATCTTGCACGATGTAGGTTTTACCTTCAAGGCGAGATTTACCGGCCGCTGCCGCGCCTTTTTCACCGTTATATTCAATAAAATCATCAAACGCAATCACTTCGGCACGGATAAAACCACGCTCAAAGTCGGTATGAATCACGCCTGCTGCTTCAGGGGCAGTCGCACCGACTTTGACCGTCCAAGCGCGCACTTCTTTGACCCCTGCAGTAAAATACGTTTGCATATTAAGCAGCTCGTAACCTGCGCGAATCACACGGTCAAGCCCTGCCTCAGTCATACCCATACTTTCTAAAAACTCTTGTTTTTCATCGTCATCCAGCTGGGCGATTTCAGATTCGATTTGGTTGCATAGCGCGACCACCAACGCATCATCTTTTGCCGCAAATTCCCGTACTTGGTCAAGATAAGGATTGTTGTCAAAGCCATCCTCGCTCACGTTGGCAATATACATGGTGGGTTTTAGGGTGATTAAACCATAGCTGCGGATGATTTTTTTCTCATCCTCATCCAAATTTGCCATGCGCGCCGGCTTACCATCGGCTAAAAATGGCTCAATTTTGTTAAACACATCCAGCATGGCTTTGGCGTCTTTATCACCGCCTTTGGCTTTTTTACCGACATTGATAATCGCACGGCTCACTGCTTCAAGGTCAGCTAGGGCAAGCTCGGTGTTGATGGTTTCGATATCGGATAATGGGTTGACGCGTCCATCGACGTGAATCACGTTGTCATCATCAAAGCAGCGTACCACATGGGCAATCGCATCGGTTTCACGGATATTGGCTAAGAACTGATTACCCATGCCTTCGCCTTTGGAGGCGCCTGCCACTAGACCGGCAATATCCACAAATTCCATTGAGGTGGGCACAACGCGCTCAGGCTTGACGATATCGGCAAGTTGTTTGAGACGTGGGTCGGGTACAGGCACAATCCCAGTATTGGGATCTTTGGTACAAAACGGGAAGTTTTCTGCCGCAATCCCAGCTTTGGTCAATGCGTTAAACAGGGTTGATTTACCAACATTTGGCAGTCCGACGATACCACAATTAAAGCCCATACAATGCTCACTAAATAAAGGGTTAGTTAAATTTGTTGCATTATAACAACTTAGTCATCAGAATTCGACAGGCGATTGACGCATCAAAAAATTGACCCATCAAAAATTTGTAGCATGATATAAACTACAAAAATTCAAATTGAGCGATTGGGCAAATTGTTGTCATGCTATTGCGATAGTCTCGAGTTGTCATGAAATTGTCATAATGGAGCGTCAAGCTATGCTATAATTATCAGTTTGATGTGACTTGTGTCTGATGACGGTGAATGTTATCGTGTACTGCGCAACATTGATAATTATTTCATTTTTATAGGAATGTTTTGAGTGACGGTCTCTGCTTTTTTATCGCATCAGCCTAGAAAACGTTTTGGGCAAAATTTCTTACATGATCAGGTGATTATTGGGAGAATTATTGACAGTATTCATGCAGGTCGCGATGATTTGATGGTTGAAATTGGACCAGGTATGGGCGCGATTACTGAGCCGCTACTCAAGGAAGTCAATCGCTTGACCGTTGTCGAGCTTGATACCGATTTGGCAGACAGCCTGCGCATTCGCATTGGCGCCAATAGCAATGAGGGCTTAACCATTGTCAAAGCCAACGCCATGGAAGTGGATTACCGTGCGCTGTTCCAGCAAATCATTGGCGATTACCCTAATGATACAACCGACAAGAAAATGCGCATTGTCGGTAACTTGCCATACAATATTTCTACGCCGTTATTGTTTCATTTATTAAGTTTTGCCGATGTCATTGAAGACATGCATTTTATGCTACAAAAAGAAGTGGTGGATCGCATTACCGCAGCGGTGGATAGCCGAGAATATGGTCGTTTATCCATCATGATGCAGTATTATTGTGAAACTGATTATTTACTGACGGTGCCAAATGGGGCATTTAACCCCCCACCCAAAGTGACGAGTGCGGTATTTCGACTCAGACCTTATCAACAAAAACCGATTGTGGCTGACGATGAAAAGCTGTTTGCCCTTGTGGTGCGTGAGGCATTTAATCATCGCCGTAAAACACTGCGCGCGATTTTTAAAAAATCGCCGATTTTGCCTGCAGTCACAGAACCCCAGCTTGTGGCATGGGGACTTAATCCACTGGCGCGTCCCGAAACGTTATCAGTACAAGATTTTGTGACTTTAGCTAACGGCATCGCGGCAAATGGTTAATTTTTTTGTAGCTGTTTAAAATTTTACTTTGAAGATGTTATGAGGTGTTATGGGTTTTCGACATCAATTTGTCATTGGCGATATTCAAGGCTGTTATGCCGATTTGCAGGCACTGCTCAAGCAAATTGGGTTTGATGAAAAGCAAGATAAATTATGGTTTGTCGGCGATATCGTGGCACGCGGTGAAGACTCGCTGAGCGCGTTGCGTCTGGTAAAACGTCTTTGCCAAGCAGGGGCTGCCGAAATGGTGTTGGGGAATCATGATATTAACTTAATCGCAGTATGGCGTGGTGTTATAAAGATCAAAAAAAAGGATAGAACCCAAGCGATTTTTGACGCCCCAGATTGTGATGAATTACTCAATTGGCTTCGTCGCCAGCCGCTGCTTGTCTATCCCAATGATAAAACCGTGATGGTGCATGCAGGCATCCCGCCAAACTGGAGTATCACCCAAGCAGCCATGCATGCGTCAGAATTGCAAACTCAGCTACGAAGTAGCTTATGGCAACTCGATAGACTGCTGCCAAACCTGTATAGCGATACCGCTGTTCCTTGGTCAAATATGCTGACAGGCTACGCGCGTATGCGGGCGATTTGCAATTATTTTACCCGTATGCGCCTGTGCCAAATGGACGGCACGCTAGAGTTTAGCTTTAAATCCAGTTTGGATGATAAAATGCCAGAGGGGTTTCGTCCATGGTTTGAATGGCAAGTGCCGCGCGAACGTAAAATCTTATTTGGTCACTGGGCGGCGCTAAAAGCCAAAGTGGATTTGGCAAATGCCAGAGCCACGGATGCAGGGTGTGTGTGGGGCGGCAGTATGATGGCATACCGCCTAGAAGATGAGCAAGTTACCTGTCAAACTTGTAAAGCAAAATAACCTTTGTAAGACAGGACAATCATACATTTACTGAGCGAGCTGCAGCAGCTGCACAAACGCTTTGGGCAAACGGGTAGGGCGAACTTGGGTTTGCCCTTTTTCATCTTTACTAGTAGCCACGCATACAATACTTATCTCGGCTTGGCTTAAAAGCTGTTGGTGGCTATCATAAATCCGTTGCTCAAGCTGTAATGATGCAGATTTGCAGTCTGCCGTCTCAATCACAACGGTGACTTCGCTATCAAGCAGAATCGGACGCAAATAGCGGATGTTGGCTTGGCTCACTACAAATTGGATATCAGGTTTGCCACTATCGCTCTGGTGAGTAACGTCTTGACTTACAGCGTCGGCTGAATGCGCTTGATAAAAATAACTTGTCATCCCCAATGCACGTAACCAATCGCGGCGACAACGCTCAAACAGCTTTAAATGATTGGCGTGATATACAATCCCGCCTGCATCGGTATCTTCCAAATAAATACGGTATTGAGTAGCATAAATAGGCTGAGTGCTTAATTGAGTGTGGGGCTGATTCTGGAGCTGGGTCACGTGGTATCCTTAGGTTGGTAATGTTAACAATAAGTCAGTAATTTTTAAAAACCACAAAGTGATAGCATAAAAAAAAGAATGGCGTTAAACCATTCTTTTTTGAAAATGTTTAGTTTTTATACCCACACTCATCAAGTCAACTGACGATGATTGACTTTGTCTAATTTTAACGCTTCCAAATAACTGCGAATATGGGTCACGTAATCTAAGCACTGCACGTAACGGCTATTGCTTTGACTATTGACTTTCAAATACTGATACACGGCTGCCCAATTGTTGCCATCAACACCGCGCTTTTCCAAAATCTGCTGGATATCTTTAATCGCTTGTGGACCCATATTGTAAGCCGCTAGGGTAAACCATACCCGATCCGATGCGGGTACTTGGGCAAATTCATGTTGCAGCTGACTGAGATACTTAGCGCCCCCTTGGATGCTCTGTGTCGGGTCAGTCCGATTATCAACGCCCATCGCATTGGCAGTGGCATTGGTCAACATCATGATACCGCGCACACCCGTTGGCGAAGTGGCTTCTGCATCCAGATGCGATTCTTGGTACCCCATTGCTACAAGCAGTTCCCAATCAAGACGGTATTTGTTTGCTGTCTGCTTAAAAGATGCCTCATAGATGGGCAACACGCGTGTCATGGTATCGGCAAAATGTTGTTGATTAAACGGCTCTGCCAATGGTGTTTGACTATAAAACGCCGCTAAATGTTGATTACGGGTGAGCGATTGACCGCCACAAAGGAAGTTTTTTACATCATTGTTGAGTTTGATATCATTGGGGTTTAGCTGTATGGCAACATGTTCATTGAGACCCTGCTGTGATAAATAATCTTTGTCACAGCTTAGACTCAGCGATGATAACGCAGTGGCGGTGGCGTTTTGGTAATCCGACCCATTGGTCAAGGCGACATCGGCTTTGCCTGTTTTGACAGCCGCCATCGCGTCCGCATCAGTGGCAAACACTTGGGTGCTCAGGGTGACATCCAATCGTTTGGCATAATGGCGCATGACATCATAGCCAAAGCCGTGCTCAAAACCATCTTGAGCAAAATAGGTGGTATTACCATTGACGGTGGCAATACGTAGCTGCTTTTGAGATAGGATACTATCAAAGGTCGCCATTTTCGGTGCTGCAACCACGCTAGTAGGTGAGGCAAGGGTATTAGGATTGCCGACTTTGTCAGTAATACCCACCTGGGTGGCAACATAAGCTAAGGGCAAACCAATCCCCATCACAGCTGCCAGCTTTTTACTGGCGCCCAACCATTTTAACGGCTTGATAAAGCGATCAATGAGCTGAGCGGACGGATTAGCCAGTTGCGCCAAATCTTGCACATGGCTAGGCACCGCTGGCACACGAGACTGGGCAATTTTTGGCGATATCACCACACCCAAACAAGGCTTGTGTTGAATCGGGAAGAATTGCAAGCGTTTAAATTGGGTCGCGTATTTACTAAAGCGTAATAAAGGATGTTGAAACGGGTATAAAGTTAAAGGGCTTAAAAATGCTTTGACCGACATCGAAATCGACGCAGGATAGGTCAAAGCCAAATCATCACAATACTCAAATGATGAGTTTAGCGGCATGTGTCACTCCACGGTGCACATACGTTAGATACGTTAAATTAATAAAAAACAACTATGCCAAATGAAAACATTTTATGAAACTAAGAACCGAATCGATAGTTAAACCTAGTACCCGTTAAACCAAGCACCAGTTAAACCAAGTACCAGTTAACTAAGTACTAATTCACTAAGTACCAGTCAGGCAAGCCACATAAGTAAATGGCTTAATCCAACTATCTAACTCTATCCTAAATCTAGCCAAAAAAGCTTCCATCCAAAATAGGTCGTTATTAACTTAACGCTAAAAAAAGAGCCAAACAGGTTGGCTCCCCTTATACCTAGGACGGTGATAATTCCCTATCTATCGTAGAGAACTATCGAAATAAATAATAATCAAGTACAACCCGAAAAAGGGTTAAAATTTTTGTAAGTACTGGCAAATTAAAAATTGTTTAATAAGCCCAAGCACTTACCTAAAGAATTTAACGTAGGGTAACGTATGGCACGCATAAAATAAATAAACAATAACAATATTTACTGCATGGCAATACAGTTAGTTATATGAAACAATGGGGGTATTGTAGTGAAATTAAAGTTACGCGTCATGTTTTTGAACGTAACGAATGGCAAATTTATGATAAAAAGCGTAAAAAACCCGCTAAAATGCAACTAACGGGTAATAATTAGTCAATAAACTGCCCGTTTTTACACGGGATTATCGATATCGACAAAATCAACGGTCAAAGCAAGATTTTCTTTGACATAATTCCCCAATGCAACCACACCACCTCGCTCAGTGGCATGATGTCCACAGGCAAAATACTCAATACCCAGCTCACGGGCTATGTGAGTGGTTCGCTCTGATACTTCACCGGAGATATAGGCTTGACAACCCATTTGTGCCGCTTGCTCAATCATATCCTGTGCGCCACCCGTACACAGACCAATGCGCGAAATTGTTTGATTACCCCCGGATAAATGTAGGGGCGGACGGGTTAAGGTAGTCGATAGTTTGTTGGTGAGAGCTGCAATCGACAACGGCGCTGCTAAATCCACGATATTACCAATCGGATGTTTTTCATTAGGGTATAGCGGCGACAAATCACTCCAGCCCAGCGCTCGCGCTAATTGGGCGTTATTGCCCAATTGGGGATGAGCGTCTAACGGTAAATGATAAGCCAGTAAGGAAATACCATGTTGCATCAACAAACGAATACGCTTGCCTTTCATGCCAATTAAGGGCGCAGGCTCCCCTTTCCAAAAATAGCCATGATGCACCAAAATCGCTTGGGCGTTGTGCGCAATCGCTTGTTCAATCAATGCCTCAGAGGCTGTGACACCGGTGACGATGTGCTGTATCGGCTGTCCACCATCCACTTGCAGACCATTTGGACAATAATCTTGGAATTCATTAATTTTTAACAGCTCATTTAACCGATGAGCCAATTGAGTCGGACTCATTGAAGTTGCAGGCTGGTTCATTGTAGTTTCCGAAAAAGTCATCATATTTCTATCGTGTTTAGTGTTCCATCAATTATTTGGGTAGCTTGCTTGCCGTGTCATTTGGGGTGATATTGTCGACCGCCTTTTGCACCACTTTTTCTTTAATTGCCTGTTTTTTCTCTGCAATTTCTTCATCGGTCAATTTTTCCGTATGACTGATATTGTCGATATGGGGCGTAGTAGCATGCGGATGCTCTTCTGGCTGTGATGTCAAGGCAGTTTTATGTGCCTTGTTATTTTTACCATCGTTTGCAATCGGTTTATCATCATAGATAATATTACCATCGCTGTCGATGAGCGCATAGTTCATCGGCTGTTTACGCGGGATAAAAAAGTCAGAGGGTTGGGTCATCAAATGCGAGGCGACCAATTCAAATAAGAATTTCCACTCAAAGACTTTCACATCACGCGCGCGTAAGGCGGTCATTAACGCGAGTGAAAAACTCACCAACAAGTTAATCATACCGATGACCATCACCCCAAATAGACTGACCAAAATAATACCGATTTCTGGAAACTCGCCCGTGTTGGCATAAATGTTAAAAATCCCGTGAATAAAGTTGGCAGACGCAAAGGCAATATGGCGAATATCAAGCGGTAAGCCAAAAATATAACCGATGGTCGCCGTACTACCCAAAAAGCAACCGAATAAAAAGTTACTCATAATCGCACCCAGATTGCGCTCGATAAAATCGCTAAAGCGCAACAACGTCACAGGTGTCATCATCCGTTTTAGAGTAGGATGGTTGCGGATACGCTCGCCAATTTTATTGTGTACCGCAAGATTATCGTAATAGCCTGCAATCAATCCTGAAATATAAAGATACACCCCAGCAATCGCGGCATGAAAGATAGCAAGCGAGGTAAACGGGTTAAGATCATGCAGCAAGTGCTCTGCGCTAGCTTCCGATGTTAACGGACGACCCAGTCCATACAGCCACAGGGACGAAATCAGTAGCGCAATCGGCATGGCAATTGAAATATTACCCATAATGGCAATAAACTGGGTGCGCATGATATCAACGACCAATTCTGTCAGCTTGGTAAATCGTGCCGCTTTGCGCCCTTTTACCTCTGAGATGGTTGAAGCAATCGCGGCAGCCGTCATGGCAGGCTGTTTGGTCGCCACTGTACCGCCAATGATATGAATTGCCACAAAGCCAAGACCATAAATCATACTGTTTAAAAAAGCCACGCCAAACGGTGCCAAGGGTAGGGTCTTCCCTAGGATTTTAAGGGTCGCCATACAGCCGATGAGTAAACCACCCAATGCCGCTTTTTTATACATACGGCGATAGCCCGCTTTATCGGTACTGATATAATGCTCGCCGACCTTACTGGCAGTCTCAGTCACACGGCGCGACAACAGCGCGGTATTGATGCCAAATAAATATCTAAAACTACTGCGGTGGTATGAATCTTCATACAACGTGTTAATGAGCTCGATGATGGTTTTTTTCTTGATATGATCGTTGTCCGATAGCAGTGACACCAACAATTCAAGACGCTGCAGGCTTTGCTCAAGGCGCACCAACATATTGGTGGTACGCACAGTAATACCCGTTCGATGAATACGGCGACGGATGTTTTGCATCATAGTGCGCGCTTGGTCGGTCAACACTAGAATTTGACTGCTATCCACCTCAGGCTGTGGCATCGCTTGGTCATCCCCTGGCTGCATGCTGAGCTGGTATTGACTGACAAATTCAGCGACTTCGCGATTTAGCGCAATGAAAGTATCTTGGTTGTCAATCGGATTGGGAAATGCCTTTATTAAATCGGCATTGAGCCCGATGCCGTTGATACGCGCAGTTAAAATAGTAATGGCTTTGAGCACATTGGCTTCAAGCGCTTGCACCAATGCTTCTTTGCCTGCAGGTACTTTAAGAATAAGTATCAGTTCAATCCACCAGCGCTCATGGATTAAGCGCACCCAGTAGCGGGTTTTTGGAGTGGCAAAAAACGCATTAAATAGCCCAATCAAATCGCGGTCATCGGGTACGGAGGGTAATAGCTTTTCACCGACCAAATCAAAAAATTGCGAAGTAAAGCCAGCGTCTGACAAGATACCCAAATCCGTGTATAGCGACACCTGACGATAACGACTAATCAAGGTAAGCATAAACACACAAAACCCTTCTGCCCACACACGATTGCCGCGCAATAGTCGAACGAATAGTGCCATCTGTTCATTGGCGGTCGTAGCATCATTTGCACGGTTACGCAAGGTATCTAGCAGTTGTTTAAATAGGGTAACTTGCGGAAAGTCACGCAGCGCATTAATTTCGTTTAAAATAGTAGTTAAACGCGCTTCTAAGGTTGGCATCACCTTCAATTGGTCTGCCATATCCGCCGCATCATAATGATGTTGGTCATTGAGTAACGTATCTTGATTATTAGGTTGCGATAAATTCGTCAAACTAACCTCGAAGTAAACAGAAAATTGAATCGTTTTTTTAAATAGGGTGAATCACAAACATAAGAAAAAAACGAAAATAGATATCTTAAGATGAAAATTTAATCGACTCATCAAAAAAAATCCATCATTTATTTGCAACAAAAATCTTATGGGCCAAGGTTTAAAGACAGTAAGGGATAAAATAACGCGACGTGTTACCGCATTCATGTCTTCGAGAAAACAACCTGACTGATTATCCTAATTGATTATCTAGCTGCAGCGATTATACTATAGTTACTCTGTTGACTGATTTTTTTCTATGGCATCGACTATAACTACCCAAGCAAAAAGCACCAAACAACCCAATATCGAATCAACACACAATGAGGTAACCCAATACTACTATCCAGATCCCGTGAGCCAACAGGTGATACAGCAGTGGCTATTTATGGATTTACTGCCGTGGCAACAGGCAACTTGGCAGTATTTGACCACCCATATAGACGCCTTGCCGCACGCGATGTTGTTTGCAGGCAATGCGGGGACTGGTAAACGTGCTTTTGTGTATCGGTTTGTCGCATGGGCATTGTGTGAGAATCAACGGGACAATGTACAAGGTGTGGCAACTGCCTGTGGGCAATGCCAAAGTTGCCAATGGCTGATTGCCAATACCCACCCCGATCTTTATCAAATTCCCACACCCACCGTGGCGCGTGACGCGTCGCCCAAACCTAAAGTAAACAATGCTCTTGTGGCGCAAGCCCCAACCCATCAGTCAAGTTATAGCATCAAGATTGACGAAATTCGGGAATTACAGCCGTTTGTCACGCAGTCGAGTGGCGGATTAAGAATTGTGGTTATTCACCAAGCGGATGCGATGACTCTAGCAGCCAGTAACGCGCTTCTTAAGACATTAGAAGAACCTGCCGAAAATGTATTAATGCTATTAATTAGCGATAGTCCTTCGCAGCTACTGCCAACGATTCGCTCGCGGCTACAGGCATTTTCAGTGAGCCATGTGACCCCCGCTCAATCAATGCAAGTGATGCAGCAATTAATGCCCAATACCGATGCCGTGACTTTACAACAAGTCAATGGATGGTCTGGTTATGCGCCTTTTTTGGCACTGCAAATGTTACACAGCGAATGGTATCAACACCGCCAGACTTGGATAAACAGCTTTCAAGCAGTTCGTAGCGGACAACGTACGCCTGTACAAGCCAGCAACTATTGGCAAAAAACGCTGACATTGACGGACTTTTTATACTTGTCGCAAGCCTTGTTAGTACCATTGGGGCAATTTGCCGTCGGTATCTCAGCGTCCGCCCATGACTTGGATTTTGGCAAGCTGCAGCCACCACCGACATTAAAGCAAATTAGCCAGTTACAACAGGTCATCGATCAAATCTGGCAAGATAGACAACAACATATCCAAGATAAGTTATGCTATGATAAAATTTTTAGCACCATGCTGGATTGCTAATTTATTCAATTAATCTATATTACTTATCATTCACCATGCGTTAGTAAAAGGAACAGTGATTATGGCAATGCCATCTCGTGGCGGTATCACCACCATTAACTATGATACGATCGAAAAATTGTATGCGAGCTACCTGCCTTTTATTGAAAACGGTGCATTATTTATTCCTACTAACCAGCAGCAACAACTAGGCAGTCAAACCTTTGTGGCAATAACTTTGCCAAATTCGAGTGAGAGAATGCCGCTGCATGGTAAAGTGGTGTGGGTCAACCACCGTGCACAAGCACAGCGCCCCGCAGGCTATGCGTTACAGCTTGGCAAAGATGAAGCAGGGTTACGCATCAAAAACGAAGTCGACCGCCTGTTAGCGGGTCATATCAGCTCCGATAAACCCACCTTTACGCTATAAATTTTGGAAATTCTGGAAACGTCGGCAGTTTTAGCCGGTGATGGTTAAAAGCCAGCGATTGCTAAAGGTGAGATTACGCTTAATCCTGTAAGTCGCTAGCTTTTTTTCTTCTATCGCGCAATGGTTAATCATCACTCTGCGTATCGGTGCATTTCTCATTTTTTGCCCGTTTTTTGTGCATTTTTTCATTGGCAAAAATAATACGCAATGTAGTCAATCCTTGTGTCAAATTACTTGTATAAAATAGCTTTCAGGCGTAAAATATACGACTATTTTTGCTTTGTTCCTAAGAATGGCATGTCACAAACGTTAACGCAACCGTCTTTTGATCTAACCGCAAGCCTGCCCGTCATCACCATTGATGGCTCAAGTGGTGCAGGTAAAGGTACATTGACGGCAAGACTGGCAAAGCTGCTGGGTTATCAAATTTTAGATTCAGGGGCGCTGTACCGGATTGTGGGGCTTGCAGCCCACCAAGCGGGTTTGTTAACCGATAGCATCGATGAAACTGCGCTAGCTGATTTAACCCAATCGTTGAAAATTGAGTTTGCAGCCGCAAAAGCGGATTCTGAGCATGTGACAGTGCTCGTGAATGCCAATGATGTGAGCGAAGTGATTCGCACCGAAGAAGTGGGTAACTTTGCGTCAAAAGTCGCGGTATTCCCGAAGGTGCGTCAAGCGCTATTGGATTTACAAAAAAATATGGCAACGTCGCAAGGCAACCCAAAAAAGGGTTTGATTGCAGACGGGCGTGATATGGGAACAGTGGTTTTTCCCGATGCAACGCTTAAAGTTTATTTGGTCGCATCCTCTGAGGCACGAGCCGAGCGCCGTGTCAGTCAGTTAACCCATGCTGGCAAACAGGCAGATTTTGACGAAATTTTGGCACAAATTATTGCGCGTGATGAGCGTGATAGTACACGCAGTGCCTCACCGGCTAAGCCTGCCGATGATGCGATAGTGATTGATAGCTCAGCCATCGATGCTGAGCAAGTGTTTAACCAAGTTTGGCAACTATGCCTTGAACGTGGTTTGACAATTAACTAGGTGTTTTTAAAAGTTTTATCGATTTTTTATAGGCACTAAAACCAGCCTTATGTTTATAAAAAATCTTAATTTGAACCGTACTGTGCTGGACAGGCTACGGCTATACAAAGGTAAATTTTATGATGGAATCATTTGCTGAACTGTTTGAAGCAAGCCAAGTACTTGATGTAGAACGCGGTGCAGTTATCTCAGGTACCGTAGTTGCGATTGATAGCGACTGGATTACCGTAGATACGGGTCTAAAATCAGAAGGTATCGTTGCGCGTTCAGAATTTTTGAATGAACAAGGCGAGCTTGAAGTAGCAGTTGGCGACCAAGTTCAAGTCGTTGTAGATGCGGTTGACAATGGCATGGGTCAAACCCTATTGTCACGTGAAAAAGCAAAACGTGCTGAAACTTGGAACGTACTTGAAAAACTTTACGAAAACAATGAGATCGTAACCGGTCTTATCTCTGGTAAAGTTAAAGGTGGTTTCACAGTTGATATCGGTTCAGTACGTGCGTTCTTACCAGGTTCATTGGTGGACACTCGCCCAGTACGCGATACTGCGCACTTAGAAGGCAAAGAGCTAGAATTTAAAGTCATCAAACTGGATCAAAAACGCAACAACGTCGTTGTTAGCCGCCGCGCTGTGATGGAATCTGAAAACTCAGCAGAGCGCGAAGCACTACTATCTAACCTTGAAGAAGGTCAAGAAGTGGTCGGCGTGGTGAAAAACTTGACTGATTACGGTGCATTCGTAGACCTAGGTGGTATCGATGGTCTATTACACATCACAGATATGGCATGGCGCCGTATCAAGCACCCATCAGAAGTGGTTGAAGTGGGTCAAGAATTAAAAGTTAAAGTATTAAAATTTGACCGCGAACGTAACCGTGTCAGCTTAGGTCTAAAACAATTAGGCACTGACCCATGGCAAGACGTTCTTAACAACTATCCAAAAGGTACTAACGTTAAAGCACGTGTAACTAACCTGACTGATTATGGTTGTTTTGCTGAAATCGCTGATGGTATCGAAGGCTTGGTACACGTTTCTGAAATGGATCATACCAACAAAAACATTCATCCTTCAAAAGTGGTACAAATCGGTGACGAGATCATGGTTCAAATCCTTGATATCGATGAAGATCGTCGTCGTATCAGCCTAGGTATCAAACAAACCATGCCAAACCCATGGGAAGAGTTTGATAAGAACCATCAAAAAGGTGACAAAGTATCTGGTACTATCAAATCAATCACTGACTTCGGTATCTTTATCGGTCTAGAAGGTGGTATTGATGGTCTAGTTCACTTATCAGACCTTTCTTGGACTGAAAGTGGTGAAGAAGCGATTCGTAACTACAATAAAGGTGATACCGTTGAAGCGGTCATCTTGTCTGTAGACGCAGAAGCTAACCGTATCAGCTTAGGTATCAAACAACTTAACAGCGATCCATTCAATGAATACCTAGTATCAAATGATCGTGGTGCGGTAGTGAAAGGGGTAGTGACTGACGTTGATGCCAAAGGCGCTAAAGTAAAACTAGCTGACGATGTAGAAGGCTACTTACGTGCGTCAGAAATCCAACAGGACAAAGTAGATGATGCGACCACTGTACTGAATGTCGGTGATGAAGTTGAAGCGAAAATTGTCAGCGTTGACCGCAAAACTCGCGGTATCAACCTATCCGTTCGTGCAAAAGACGAAGCAGAGCAACGTGATGCTATTAAAGCATTAAGTTCAAATGCTGCGGCAGATGCACAACCAAAAACGATTGGTGACTTAATCAAAGAGCAACAACAAAACCAATAATCGGTTTTGTGAGCAATAAAAAAAGCGACTAACTTAGTCGCTTTTTTTATTTTTGCCTTTTAGGTAACAAAATGAAAGATTTAGTCTAAAAAAAGACGACGAATTTAGTGCGGTTTTGTTATAATATGCGAAGAAAAGTAATGAAATGTAATTTTTCATTATTAGAATTGTTATTAGATTATTGGATGAAATTGGACTGTAACGAAGTTTTTAAAACAATCATTCTGTAATTTAGATTACGACAGTTACGTTTAGCGTGTTAGGGGTAGTATGGAAAAAGTGTTAAACAAATCTGATTTGATCACTAGATTATCAAGTGAATGTGAGAATATACCAGAAAAAACCATTGAGGAAGCCACCAAGCAAATCATTGACTTGATGGTCGATACCTTATCTCAAAACGGACGTGTCGAAGTACGCGGTTTTGGTAGTTTTAGTTTGCATCATCGTGAGCCACGTGTGGCACGCAACCCTAAAACAGGCGAGAAAGTTACCGTGAAAGCAACAGCGATACCCCATTTTAAACCTGGCAAAGCTTTGCGAGAGGCAGTCAATCATCATCGTTAGTTGCGGTTTTGAGTCATTTAACGTTGTTGAACTTACGCTATGGTTTAATATATGATTGATCAAAAAAGAGTGGACAAAAAATCCACTCTTTTTTTTGAATTATCTGTAATAATAGTGGCATTCAAAAATTTAGATTGATTAAAATAACCAAGGAGAAAACTATGCGTTATCTGTTAGCGATTTTGTTGTTCGTGGTCGTTGGTTATTCATTGATGCTGGTATTGGTGAATAACAACCAAGTCGAAGTAAATTTACTGTTTAGCCAAGTACCACAAATGAGTTTGGGGCTACTGCTAATTATTAGCATTGTTTTAGGGGTCATTGCGGGGCTATTGATAGGTGTGATTTTATTTCGTGTGTTACAAATGAAGCTAGAAAATCAGCGCTTATCTAAAGAGTTAAAGCAAACCCAAGAAAAATTGATGCAAACGCAGCATAATTATGAACAGCATTTAGCGCAAACTAGCAATGCAACGATTGCACCTACCGTAGCCAACCCTAATTTACCACCCGTACGATAAGCAATCCATACTATCATGTTAAAAAAAAGAGTCAGTTTGTTATGAATCAAGTGGCAGTACCGCAAGCAACATCACTCATCAAATCAGCCATCAAGTCACCCATTATTGTGGCATTGGATAACATGGATGACCGTCAGGCATTAAGCTTGGCGGATAAGTTAGACCCTACCTTGTGCCGATTAAAAGTTGGTAAAGAGCTGTTTACCAAATATGGTAGTAGCTTAGTGACAGCCTTACATCAGCGTGATTTTGAGGTGTTTTTGGATTTAAAATTTCATGATATTCCCAACACCACTGCGCAGGCGGTATTAGCGGCGGCTGATTTGGGGGTATGGATGGTCAATGTACATGCCAGTGCGGGGCGCACCGCCATGCAAACGGTGAAAGCGCGTTTATCGGCGCAACATTACCAAACCTTAGTGATTGCGGTGACGGTGCTGACCTCTATGTCACAGCAAGATTTGGCTGAGGTGGGCATCAGCGACTCGGTAGAAAATCATGTCAAGCGACTAGCATTATTGACTCAGCAATCTGGGCTTGATGGGGTGGTTTGCTCTGCACAAGAAGCCAATATGCTTAAAGGTTTATGCGGCAAGGATTTTCTGTTAGTCACGCCAGGTATCAGACTACCAGAAGACGCCAGTAATGACCAAACCCGCATTTGCACCCCCAAAGATGCCATAGCAAATGGGTCTGATTATTTGGTGATTGGGCGGTCAATCACGGCGGCAGCGGATCCCACCGCAAAACTGCAATATATCTTGGATACGTTAAAATAATCAATTTCGAGTCATGTATGCCAGTACGTTTTCAAGTGTTAAGTGATTTACATATTGATAGCTATGCAAGAAGGGATTTGCCCATTGGTGAAATCCCTTACACAAACGCCGATGCTATTTTAGTAGCGGGCGACACATCCAATGGGCTTTTGGGCATCGAATGGCTCATCGGCGAATCGAAGCGACTTGAGAAACCAATTTTTGTGATTGTGGGCAATCATGAGTATTTTGGTCATAATATTCTTACTCTCGATGAGCAGATAAAGGCATTGACGCAAGATACGCAAGTGCATTTTTTACAATGTGCGAGCTTTGAATTTATGGGTGTTAGAATTATTGGTACAACGCTTTGGACGGATTATCAATATCAACCACAAGATAATACGTTAGAGATTGCTCAGCAGTTTATGCGCGATTATCGCGAGATTTATTATGATAACCGACTGTTAACGCCCCAAGATACTGTAGCTATTCACCAGCGGCAGAGGGCATGGTTGCAAAATGCCTTAAAACAAAGCGAAAAAGATGCTATGCCCACCGTGGTCATGACACATCATAGCATCAGCCCATTATCTATCGCGCCAAAATATGCCAATTTTCCCAGTAATGCGGGATTTGTCGTTGATTTGAGCGAATGGTTACAGCGCGATTTCGCGCCTGATATTTGGCTACATGGACATACCCATGAAGCGTTTGATTATCAGCAAGGTCATACACGTGTTATTGTCAATCCCAGAGCCTACCCCAATGAAATCAGTAGTACGGGGGTAGTTTTTGACTGGCATAAAGTCATTGAAGTCATGGTATGATTGGCGCGTTTGCCCCAGTAATATCCCATTTAATCGCTTAAATTTTTTGACCTCATCAATTTATAGTATCAATTTATGGTGCAAAGATAAAAAGATATAAGGAAGGCGTAGTTAAATGTCTAATTCAATCAACACCATGCCTGCTCATTTACCGCCCAGTATGATTGACTCGGTCAAGCTACTGCCGAAAAATGAGCGATTAATCTTATTTACCCGTCATTCATTGCGCGAAATGTCAGATAAAAATGGCTTTGCCAGTTATGCCTTACCACTGACACCAAAAGGCAGAGTGTTGGCGGAGTCTTGGGGGCGTTGGTTGGCTGCCAACTTAGATTACTCGATGGATGTAGATAGCATCAGTAGCCCGATACAACGTTGTATTGATACCGCAATTTTAATGCAAGCAGGGGCCGGCATCTCAAGGAATGTATCGCACCAATCTCTGTTGGTAGAGCCAGGTAGTTTGGTGGTTGACCATGAAGAAGTGAGTAAGGTATTCAAACAAATTGGTGCGCTCAATTTTATCAATCGTTTTTTGGCGGGCGACATGGCAGGGATTAAAGCGCCACATAAAGGCGGTCTGGATTTATTAGCGCTTTTATTTCAGCATCAGCCAAAGCATGGGCATTTATTATTAGCGGTTAGTCATGATACGCTATTGTCAGCGTTCTTAGCGGTGATGATGGGCGTGGGTGAAATTAGCTGGGATGACTGGCCAAAAATGATGGAAGGGGTGTTTTTGTGGTTTGATGATAAACCCTTTAGTGAGGCGAAAGTACATTTTATTTGGCGCGGGCGGTGCTATGAACGCCGATTGATTGAATTGTTAGACCCATTTTCACCCTCTTATCCGTTAGCAGACTAATCGATACCCAACAAAACCACAAAAATAAAGGTAGGACTTTATCCTACCTTTTTTGACACAGTCAACCTTTAAACATGTTTATGGTTTAATCAAACATGTTTGCCTTTTAAATGATTAACTAAATTTTCAATTTGCTGCGCATGATTGCGAAGTTTATCCTCAATGCCACTAAACTGATCTTTTAGCTTATCATCGACTTCATGAATACGCTGGGCAAACTCATTCTTTTTCATCTCAATGGCTTGCGTTTTTAACGCTTGCCATTCTGCAATCGTTTGTTTGAAGGCTTGTTGTTCACTGTTTAAACGATCTTTTATCGCTTGGAAATCGCTAGTTAAATTACCTGAAAAAGTCGCAACTTTTTTCTCAGCACGTTTGAATGCCATTTCTGTTTGCGCATGCTGAATAGTAACATCTGGGACACGTTTTAAATCCCAAGTCAAACCGATTTTTGACAAGCCATAAATAATCCATTTACTAGGATCATATTGCCACCATTTTACCCCATTGCGATAGTCGTATTGGAAAAAGTGATGGTAGTTATGATAGCCTTCGCCCCAAGTGAAAATCGCCAGAATCGGATTATCACGCGCGGTGTTGGTATCGGTATAAGGACGGGTACCAAACATATGGCAAAGCGAGTTGATAAAGAAAGTAAAATGATGGCTTAACACCAAACGCAGTAGCCCTGCAAGCACTAAGGTACCCGCAACATCACCCACCATCCAACCAAACAGCGCTGGCAACCCAATATTGGCCAATAAAATCCATAGGGCATAATATTTATCTTGCGCCACTAACACAGGATCAGCTTTTAAATCTGGGATATTTTTGTAGTCATAATGGCCGCTTGGGTAGTTTTTGAGCATCCACCCGATATGTGAGAACCAAAAGCCACGCTTGGCAGAGTAGGGGTCTTGATAGATATCATCGACATGGCGGTGGTGTAAACGGTGTCCTGCACACCAGTCAAATACCGAGCCTTGAACAGCTAAGGTGCCGCCAATCAGAAGGAACCATTTGACAATCGGATGCGCTTGGTAAGTACGATGTGACCATAAACGGTGATAACCAACTGTAATACTTAACCCATTCCAAGCCATAAAGAATGCGAAAATTGCCCAAACTTGCCAACTGACGCTATGTGTCCACAAGTAATAAGGTACAATCAATAAAGCCGCCAAAGGCGTGCTAATTAAGACAAACGCAGGGATCCAATTGATGGGCGCGTTTTCAAAAGATTGAGGTTGTGCCATAGAGATAAATGTCCTGAGGATGATCAAAATACGACATGTATTTTTTTAATCATTGACGCTATATTGTACTGAAAAAATGGAAAAAAGTGAACACATATACACTCAAATTCCCTACAATTTTGCTAAATTGATATCGATAAACTTACTGTAATATGAATGCTTTAGCCAAAAAATTCAATTAAAAATTTTAGCTACAAAGATATTTTAGACGAACGGTAAAGTTTTGGTTTGACAAATCATCCGAAAGCAAGTTTGCCCCTCACTTCGTACATATTCTAGATTGGCATAGTTTGCCTGACAAAAGGCCTGCGACAAATAAAGCCCCAGACCCGTGCCCTGACTATCGGTGGTAAAAAACGGATTAAATAAATACTGAATATTTTCTTTGGCAACGCCGTGACCCGTATCTATCACATCGATATGGATAGATTTGCCAGATTCATACACTTGAAGGGTGACAAAAGCATGGGGCTCGGTTTTGCTACTAAAACGCAGCCCGTTATTGATTAGGTTGACCAAAATCTGTGCTAGCTGATAGTTATCAAACATAAAGCCTTTATCAGTATGGCAGTGCAGAAAAATATTCTGCCCGCTAAAGTTTTCTTGTATAAAATCGTTTAGCCAAGTTTTGGGTTCAATATAAACAAAATTAGGGCGCTGCTGACGAGATAATTTAAGCACATCTTCGATGATTTTATTGACCCGAATGGTTTGGTGATAAATCATCTCATATAGCAGGATATTATCATCGGATAAGCCACTGTCAGCCTCATTAACTTCCTCCATTAATAATTGACTGGCTTGGCTAATGGTTGCCAGCGGGTTACGAATCTCATGGGCAATACTGGCGGATAATTGCCCCAGCGACGCAAGTTTTAACTGCTGCGCGCGGCTAAACTCGTGGCGTAAATCTTCAATAAAAATAATGGCATATTGCTGTCTTAATTGGGTGATACGAAGTCGCAAGTCATTAAAGCTTTGGTGATTGGGCTCAATGCCAACGGCCAAAGGTGTGCTAGCAGTCGCTGCGCCGAGCCGCACTATTAAAGTTTCTTCAGGCTCTTGGATGATGGGTGCAAGTCTTGCGGCTAATAAGGGGGAAATGTCTAGTAAATTAAAATTATCAAGGGCCTTGGGCAGATGTAGTTGTTCGAGTGCGGTATCATTGGCGATAAAAATTTCTAAATCGTGGGATAATACCACCACCCCTTGATCAATGATTTGCACAATTTTATTATTGATGGCATTTAGCGCATTGACTTCATTGACTTGGCGCTCAGAGAGCAGCTCAATTTGTTTAAGCCGTTTGGATAACGTATAACTTAAATAAGCAACCCCGATAAAGCTAATCGCCATCGAAGCCACGTTGTTAACCAGCGCGTAGTTCACATCGTTTTTTAGGGTCTGATAAAACTGTTGATAAATAACCAACGTGATGGCAAAAATAGTCAGCAAAATAGCTTGGTTGGAGCGCACCAACATAAAGGCCGCCGCAACTTGCACTAAAAACAGCAAAATCACTTGTAAATCATTACCACCGCTAAAATACAACATGGTAGTGAGTACCAGCGCATCGACAGTTAGCCCGACCATCAACAGCGGATTTTTGGGATAAAAATAATACAAAATAAATAAAGCAATACTAAACAAAAAATAGAAAAAAGTGGGAAAAAGATTAATCAATACCCAATAGTCATGCTGGGCATTTTTTAGTGCCAACATAAAACTAAAGGAAAAAAAGATAGCAATAATAATACGGTAACCATTGTAGACGTTACCGATTTTTTTGGTTCTAGCTTGGGTGCTTGGCTTGTCAAATAGCGATGAAAACGCAGGATTGGTAATCATGGTTTAGGGTTGAACTAAACCATGACGCATAGCCAAATGGGTAAGTTTGACATCACTGTCGATATTAAGCTTTTCAAAAATACGATAGCGGTAGGTATTGACTGTTTTGACACTCACAAACAACTGATCGGCGATTTGCTGTGGACTTTTACAATTGACCACCATCATCGCTACCTGCATTTCTCGCTCACTTAGCGCATCAAACGGTGACTCTGAATTGTCAGTGAATAAAATATCAGCAAGCTGCTCGGCAACATCGGCGCTAAAATAACGCCCGCCTTGGTGGACTTTTTTGATGCCTTTAATCATCTCATCAAGCGGTGTACCTTTGGTGATATAGCCACTCACCCCTGCTTTGATGAGCATGGATGGGTAGGGCTGCTGAACTAGAGAGCTGACCGCCAAAATCTTAGTATTTTTATCGGTTTGAAGCAGGCGCTTAGTGACTTCTAACCCGCCAATGGTAGGCATATTGACATCAAGTAACACCACATCGGGTTTTAATTGTTTGGTTTTGATAATCGCGGTTTCACCATCGGCAGCTTCACCAATCACATCAATGTCAGGGCTATCTGACAGCATCCGTACGATACCCATGCGGACTAAATCATGATCGTCAACGACCAATACTCTAATCATCATTTTTTATCTCCACCGCGCTTATCTATGCTTATCTTTATGCCAACAAAGTTTTGTATCAACAACACTTTATATAAAAAAGAGTCAGCTAAAGAAAACTCATTTTTCAAAAATAACTGTCTATCCCCAAGTTTTTATATTAGCACAGTTAGCGATTTAAGACGTGAGTTACTGTCTTAAATGTGACGAGATTTTTTGTTCATGTTATGGGTAAATTTAGGTAGGCAAATTTGGGCACATGACGAAAATTCGCTTAACTTGCCCAATAGCTTTATAATAGTCAGCATTCAAACCTTTATTACTGCTAAAAAAATGCGAATCCCATTATGAGAATTAGAAAGCTGTTTAAATTTGAAAATGCCCATATCGTGCGCAATTGTAGCTCCGATCGCTGCAAGTACTCGATTCATGGGCATAGTTACCAAATCGAGCTGATTTTAGAAGCGCACCGCCTCGATCACGGTCAAATGGTGTACGATTTTGGGCTGTTAAAATCATCGATTAAAGACATCATTGATAGTTTTGATCATGCTATTTGTTTTTGGGATAAAGATGACCCCGACTATATTGACGCTTGCAAAAAATTTAGCGCGCGCTGGATTAGTTTGCCTGTTTCGCCCTCGGCAGAGCAGTTTAGCCGCGTGGTGTTTTTTTGGGCAAGAGAAATCTTAAAACAAACCCAAATGCAAAATGGCGAAACCGATGTCAAAGTGTATTCCGTCATCGCCCACGAAACAGCGACAGGCTATGCCCAATGCTTTGAAGACGATGTCGATAATGCCCAAATGGGCGCGTTGACGCTGGGTGATTTTGAATTTAGCGAGCAAGTAAAAGCCGAATGGCATGACCCAAACATGTATGACAAATTAAAAAAAGGCGAAAAATTTGTCAATCCGACAGTGGTGTTACAAGTTGACTAAGCTGTTGGTATCTGACGGGGTTGTTGTAACGATTTTTGATTTAGGACAAACATTGGGCAAGTTGGGAAATTAATCGACATGAATAAAACTATCCTCCTAAAATCCGAAACCGACACCCAAGCCTTAGCTAAAGAGCTTGCCGAAATGAATGTGACCGGTAGCGTTTGGCTGTCGGGTGATTTGGGTGCGGGCAAGACCACGCTTACCCGCTATTGGCTACAGGCAATGGGTCATACAGGCGCGGTAAAAAGTCCGACTTTTACCCTGGTTGAACCTTATCGTATTACGCAGGACGATGGTACAATTAAGCCGGTTTACCACGCCGATTTATACCGCCTAAATGATCCTGGAGAATTGGAATTTATCGGTTTTTATGAATATCAAGATGAGCCAAATAGTTTGGTGATTATTGAATGGGCGAGTCGTGCAGCAGGCTATTTGACGCCGCCCAATGCCACCCTTGATATCAAACGCCTGGATGACGAACAACGAGAAGTGACGATAAGTTTTGCCTGACAACCGTATTCATAAATTATCCCCACTGCTTATCAACCAAATCGCCGCTGGCGAGGTAGTGACGCGTCCTGCTTCTGTGGTCAAAGAACTGATTGAAAATGCTATCGATGCCAACGCTACTCATATTCGCATCGATATCGAACAAGGCGGGCTTGGGTTGATTCAAATTAGTGACAATGGCATGGGAATTCATCCTGATGACATGATGCTTGCGGTCACTCGCCATGCCACCAGTAAACTTGCTAATGTCAACGAGTTGGTTGGTATTCAGAGTTTAGGTTTTCGCGGCGAGGCACTAGCGAGCATTGCAGCAATATCGCATCTGACATTAACCAGTAGTCACAATGACAGCGGTGTAGGGCAGCAGCTGAGCGTGAGCGGTAGCGAGGTAAGCCAAGCTACTATTCGTCCTATCGTAAAACATCGCGGCACGTGTGTCAGCGTTCGCGATTTGTACTTCAATGTGCCAGGCAGACGCTCGCACCTAAAAAGTATCGCCACAGAATTTGCCCATATTGAACAAGTCGTGCAGCGATTAGCGATTAGTTTTGCCGATGTGCAGATTGAATTATATCATCAAGACAAATTGCGTTTTAGCTTAACGCAGTCAGCCCAAGCCCCTCACCAAAATTTAGAGGGTGCTGCATTGCCTTTTTTGCCCGCGTTTAGTTTGGCGCGGCTTGAACAAGCGTTAAATTTGCCATTGGCTGACATTGCACAGCCATTTTATTTATCGCTGCAAGGTTTACAAGCACAGGCAGAGGATTTAAGGGCCCAAGTCACTGGCTGGTTTTTTATCGCCCATAAAAATAATCTGCCAAAACTGATTTATATCAATCATCGTTTGGTCAGTGATTTGGCGATTAGTCAGGCCATACAAAAAGTGGGTCGCAAGCTAGGGATTGGCATCGATAATTCGCTACAAATGGGCTATGCGTTGTCTTTTGAGCTGCCTGCCGAGTGGATAAATGTTAATATTCACCCGAGTAAACAACAAGTCAAAATCCAACCATTGACCAATATATTAGCTTGGTTGTCTCAGCATATGCTAGAGCAATTGCCGCCTAAAATGATGGAGCTAAACACCCTGCAACGAAAAGCTTGCATGACAAATACTGATGACAGTAACGTCGATAAATTTCAAAACTTGCCTGCGGGTAAAGCTACGTCCATTCAGTATATAAAGCCTAATGACAAACCCACCAATCACATAACTCACGTTGCCGAAAATCAGTCGCTTTATCAGCTGGGAATCCAGATGGGAAATCAGCTAGCAATAAAGGGTGCTGTCGATAGGGTAACGGATAGCGACTCGATACAGCTAGTAACCTTATTTGAAAACAAGCATGAATTTGAAAGACAGCATCAATGTGAAAACCAGCATCAAACTTTTGCTTTAATTTTTTGGCAAGGATATTTCTATCTGATTGATTTACAATATCATCATATAGACAGTGATGATAAAGCCTATGTTCAATCTTATTTGAATCAAGCTGATTTTACCCACATTGCTGATAATGCCATTCGAGTCAGTGAAACTGACATGCTACAATGGCTGCTGTCGCATTCGCATTTACCTAATCGCTAGCAACCTTAACAATCCCCAGAATAAGCTATGATAACAGCCGATAAACAAGACGTGATTTGCCTTATAGCACCTACTGCCAGTGGTAAAACAGCGTTAGCGTATGAACTTTACGAAACAGGCAAATATCGTCTTATTTCGGTAGATTCTGCCTTGATTTATCGGGATATGAATATCGGTACCGCCAAACCGACACGTGAAGAATTGGTACACTATCCACATGCCCTCGTTGACATCATCAGTCCTGAGCAAAGCTACAGCGTTGCCCAGTTTGTCAACGATGTGGACTATCATATCAATCTTGCTCATCAGCAAAATAAAACAGCTGTGCTGGTGGGTGGAACCATGATGTACTATATGGCACTGATTCAAGGTATTAATGATATCCCAGCAACCTTGCCTGAGATTCGCCAACAAGTCACCCAACTGATCGCTGAGCAGGGGATTGAACAGCTACATGCTTATTTGACCCAAGTAGATCCCATCCTTGCTAAGCAACTCAAAACCACAGACACACAAAGAATTGGCAGAGCGGTGGAAATTTATCTGCAAACAGGTAAGCCATTAAGCGCTTGGCAGAATCAGCCCGCTAGGGCGTTAGCCGGCAATCCACATCAGCGTTGGCAAATTTTAGCTGTGATGCCAGATCGTGATTGGTTACACAAGCGTATCGCACTTCGGTTAGATATCATGTGGCAACAAGGCTTTTTGCAGGAAGTGATTGCGCTGCGACAACAGTATCACCTTACGGCTGATCTGCCATCTATGCGCTGCGTTGGCTATCGGCAAGCTTGGGATTTTTTAGAAAAAATACAAAATACAACAGTGTTTACACATGATAATAATGAAGAAAATTTCCATGATAATGTGGCGCATTTTTTACTAAACACGCACAGCTCCCTAATTGAAGATTATAGACAAACTATGCAAAATGAGGCATTATATGCTACAAGGCAGCTAGCAAAACGCCAATATACATGGATGCGTAAGCTAGTAAGTACACAACAATTGGTTGAGCGGTTTGATATAACACCCTTGACAACTATTGATCAGGCAAGAACGCTGCTAATAAAAACAAGTTAAAAGCAGTGCTATGCTTGGGTAATACTATCTAAGCACTTGTCTAGTATAACTTTGACCATCCGTATTAAGCTAATAAGTTGTCATTTAAGGTATAATTAAAAAGTCGTCTAAAAATATAATAATTTAACTAACTTTCTGTTTATTTCTGGGAGAAACCTATGTCAAAAGGTCAAACACTACAAGACCCTTTCTTAAACTCTTTACGCAAAGACCGTATTCCAGTGTCTATTTTTTTAGTCAATGGCATCAAGCTTCAAGGTCAAATCGAATCTTTTGATCAATACGTTGTTTTACTTAAAAACACCGTTAGCCAAATGGTGTATAAACACGCCATTTCAACGGTAGTACCAGCCCGTAATCCACGTTCAGCTACGCCAATGCCAGGGGCAAGTGGCTACGGTCAATCTAGCCAAATGGGCTTTGGTCAAGCAGGCGGTTTTGAACAATCAGGTTACGGCGCAAATCGCACAGGGTTTGCTAATCGTGGTGGCTTTGGCGATCGCGGTTTTGATGGGGGCGGTTATGACAATGACCAACGTGGCTACCCGCAGGAGCGTACAGGGTTTGCGCAAGCACCGTATGATCGCAGTGGTTTTGCTGACCGTGGTTTTGATAGCGGCTATGACACTATGAATTTTGAGCCTACCAAAGACGATGCCAATTTTGACGATGATGCAAACGGCAATGGTGAAGACAAATATTAATTTTTAAATTTAAAATATGATATTACGTGGCGAACCCTATCAGTGTTCGCCATTTTTTATAGCTTTTATAACTTGTCTTTTATAGGTTATTTGGAACTGATTTAGCAATGCGGAGACTGTTAATATAAACTCGATGAAATGTTGTCAAAATATGTATTTTCGGACTTATCCCGTGAATATTGGCTGAAATTACGCTATGATAATCAGACTGTAAAAAATTTTAAATTTTTAGCTTTAAAGATTGTTTATGCTAACTATTAAATGCCCCAATAAGCGCATAAAGATAAGTGCCCAAAAAAAGCGCACCAACAGCCATCTTGAAAAATTAGTGAGGAATTATCTTGGATGCATCGGTTGATTATTTAAAGCATGCCAAAGAGGCTATCAAAACGGAACAACATGCTTTAGATTTGCTGATTGAACAGCTAGATGAACGATTTGTGACTGCTTGCCATTTGATCGAAAACTGTCAGGGGCGTGTGGTGGTGACAGGCATGGGTAAGTCAGGACTTATTGGTCGCAAAATTGCAGCGACTTTTGCCTCAACGGGAACGCCATCTTTTTTTATGCATCCTGGTGAAGCAGGTCATGGCGACCTTGGCATGTTGGTCAAAGGCGATGTGTTAATTGGCATCTCTAACTCAGGTGAGTCAGATGAAATCCGCACGTTACTGCCTGTGGTAAAAAAACTGGGCATTCCGCTCATTAGTATCAGCCGTGACAAACGCGGTATTTTGCCAAAATCTGCCGATGTGGCTTTGACTTTAGGGGCGTCTGAAGAAGCTTGCCCCCTTGGATTGGCACCGACATCAAGTACCACAGCTACTTTGGCGTTAGGAGATGCGTTAGCGGTGGCGTTGGTGCATAGTAAGCATTTTACCTCAGAAGATTTTGCTTTATCACACCCTGCAGGGGCATTGGGTCGCAAATTATTGACCCAAGTAAAAGACTTGATGCATGTAAATAACCTGCCAACTATTGATGAGCATTCGACGCTTAACGAAGCCTTATTTAGCATGACGGGTGGTAGACTGGGGATGACGGTGATTACCAATGCGAACAATCAAGTCGTGGGCGTATTTACCGATGGTGACTTGCGCCGTAGCTTAGCGCGCCAATTGGGGCTTGATACGCAGATTAGTGAGGTGATGTCAACCAATCCAAAGTCCGTCAATCCTGATGTTCGTGCGTCTGATGCGCTCACATTAATGAATGAACAAAAGATAAATCAGCTATTAATCATTAATGATGATAAGACTTTGGCGGGTATTTTGACCTTGCACGAGTTACTGCATGCGGGTGTGAATTAATAGGCTTAAAATAACTACTTTTAAAGTAACTAGGCTTACAATAATAAGGATAAAGTCATGCAAAGTCTGCTCACTAAAGCAAAAAACGTTAAACTATTGGTTATGGATGTGGATGGTGTATTGTCCGATGGAAAAATTATCTATGATGCCAACACGGTTGAAACCAAAAGCTTTAATGTTCAAGATGGCTTTGGTATTCAGCGTATTCACCAAGCAGGGATTCAAACTGCCATTATAACCGGTCGTACTAGCGACATTGTCACTCATCGTGCCAAAGAATTAAAAATCACCCATCTCGTGCAAGGGCGGGAAGACAAATTGACGGCGCTCAATGAATTGTTAGCTAATATTGGTATCTCGCTAGTAGAATGTGCTTATATCGGTGATGATTGGCCAGATATCAAAGCCTTACAATCCGTCGGGTTTGCTGTAGCCGTGGCAAATGCCAATGGCGAAGTCATCAAACGGGTCGATATGGTTACCACACGCTCAGGCGGACAAGGGGCAGTTCGTGAGTTATGTGATTTGATATTAAAAGCAACGGGTCATTACGATGATATTTTGGCCAGTTATGTGATTTAGGTTATATAACTTGGTTTAAGGGACTTATGCTAAGGGATTTGTTCTAAGTGATTTTTTTGAAAGTGATTTATTTTAAGTGATTTAGTTTAAGCAATTTGTTTTAAGTGATTTGCGTATGCGGTTTAGTGTGGTAACGTCCGTTTTTATCAAATTTTTTGGCAATGTTAGGTGGCAATCGTGTCAACAAAAACGCTATTTATTTTAGGCTTATTATTTATTATCGTATCGGCCTATTTTTATGCGCAAAACGATGCTCGCTTGACCCAAGTATCCCTCAAACCGACCGATATTGATTACCAAGCAGAGCAAATCAAAGCGCTACAAACGACGGAAACAGGTAGTGTTGGCTATCAGTTAACAGCGGCGCAAGTAACTCATTACCAAAATGCCAATACCGCCGTGATGTCCAAGCCGCAGATTGTTATCCGTCCAAAAAATGAGCGTGAAGTAACCTTGGTGGCAGACCAAGCACAATTGGATGAAAATAAGCAGATTGCCAAACTGATAGGTAACGTGACCTTAACCAGCGTTCCGTTGCTCACCCAAAATACCAGTATGTCGAATTTGCCCGTTAAAATGATAGGTAAAAACTTTGTCGGTGACTTGGTCAATAATACAGTAATGACTAATGAACCGCTTACCTTTATCCATGGGAATAATCGGTTTGATGCCAAACGATTTAGTGGTGACTTGGCAACGGGTGATTACGGTTTTGGACAAGTGAGTGTGATGATTCAACCTGCACAGTAGCTAACCCTATCTCTATGGAGTAGAGTGGCTACTGTTAAGACAGTAATTCAGTTGCGATGTTGACGGGATTCAATTGAGTATCAAAAATCTTTAACTTCGGTGCTAATTTAATCTATATTGTTGATTTTAAAATTTTTATATAAAAGGTTTAACATGATTGTGGTGAAGACTCGACAATTAATAATGGCTGGCGGTGTGTCAGTTGCTGGCATGCTTGCGGCATCGAACGTGGCAAACGCCCTGCCATCAGACGCCAATGAGCCGATTCGGTTGTTGGCAGACAAAGCGACGTACAGTGAGCGCTCTGGGGTGACAAGCTATACAGGCAACGTCACCATCAGCCAAGGCACGCTCAAAATGGCGGCGGATAATTTAACCGTCAATTTGACGCCAACCCGCGCCATCGAAAGCGCAGTCGCAACCGGGCGTCCTGCCACTATCCAACAAATTGTGACACAAGAGAAGGGCTTGGCTAAAGGTCAGGCGAATCGAATTGATTACAATGTCAAAACAGGGCTGGTCACCCTCACAGGTAATGCGCGTTTGACCCAAAATGGCGGTATTTTTTCTGGCAATGTCATCCATTACAGTCTAAAAGTGGGTGATATTGAGGCAAAAGCAGGGAATAACCAACGTGTTGAACTGGTGTTTCCGCCACAAGCGAGCAACCGTGTGGGCGTTCGCAATCGCTAGTATTGTTTAACTTGCTTTCGCTCTGTTCATTGCCATTGTTTAGTTCTAGGATTTATTATGTCGCAACCGCAAGCCAACCAGTCTCTAATCATGCAGCACCTTGCCAAACGCTATGGCAAGCGTTGGGTGGTTAAAGACGTGTCTTTTTCCGTAGAACAAGGGCAAGTGGTTGGGTTACTCGGTCCAAATGGGGCGGGTAAGACTACCAGCTTTTATATGGTCGTTGGTCTGGTCAATATGGACAAAGGGCAAATACAGCTGGGTAATCGGGATTTGTCGGCATTGTCCATGCACGAGCGCGCCGCAGCAGGCATTGGCTACTTACCGCAAGAAGCGTCAATTTTTCGCAAATTAACCGTTGAAGAAAATATTTTATCGATTTTGCAGACTCGCACAGATTTGGATAAAGCGGGGCAGCAGCAGCAACTTGAGCAGCTGATTGGGGAATTTAATTTGGGACATGTGCGCCACTCATTGGGGATGAGCGTGTCTGGTGGTGAGCGCAGACGCTGTGAAATTGCCCGCAGCCTTGCCTCAAATCCCAAGTTTATTTTGCTTGACGAGCCTTTTGCGGGGGTTGACCCGATTTCAGTAGGCGATATCAAAGAGGTAATTATTAAGCTCAAACAGCGCGGCATCGGCGTGCTCATCACCGATCATAATGTGCGTGAAACTTTGGCTATCTGTGAACATGCCTATATTGTTAGTGAAGGACAAATTATTGCAGCAGGTACACCAGAGCATATCTTAGACAATGAGTTGGTACGTAAGGTCTACTTGGGTGAAAACTTCGTGGTCTAGCAAGCAGGGTTTAGTAAGATGGTTAGAGGCAAAACGTGATGACCACCAAAGCACGCATCTGGCAAGCGATGTTATTTGAGACAATCGCCATACTGCTATCATTAGGCTGGGTAAAATTACTCAGCTTTTTTGGCTTTACCGGTAGTGAATCACAGCATAACTCAAGTATATTGGCGCTGCTGATTGGCATTTCACTTATCGCCATGATTTGGACATTTATTTATAACTTATTGTTTGATAAATTTTTTACCGGTGAAAAACTGGCTCGTCCGCTATGGCTACGGGTACTGCATATAGTGGGGTTTGAAGGTGGCTTGGTGGGCTTTACCTTACCACTGGTCATGTGGGTGATGAATATTGGACTGTGGCAGGCGTTTATGCTCGATATTTCGTTGACCTTACTTATTTTGGTATATGGGTTTATTTTTTACTGGATTTATGACCTAGTCGCCCATAAATATAGTGGCAAATAACAGCAATCTTGCATGTCAAACATAGCTCGCTATCCTTAATTTCATCGCATTAATGTCATCGCATTAATTTCATTGCATAGTTTATCCCTCTCACCACCACCAATACGCTTTAAGTTTCTTTATTCTTTAGTTTTTCTTTATTTTTAAATTTTTCATTGCAAATTGGAATCTATGGCAAAATCAAAATCATCCTACGTATGCCAACAATGTGGCGCAAACTTCGGTAAATGGTCGGGACAGTGTGCCGAATGTGGCGCCTGGAATAGCCTTGTCGAAGCGCCGACGGTCAGCATGCCACATCATAAACCTGTCACCAAAAAAGCTAGTAACTACGCGGGCGAACAATCGAGCGTCATGCCACTTAATGCCGTGCCTATGTCACTCGATACTAGGCTACCAACGGGTGTTGGTGAGTTTGATCGGGTGTTAGGCGGCGGCTTAGTAGCAGGTTCTGTGGTGCTGATTGGGGGCGATCCTGGTATTGGCAAATCCACAATCTTGCTACAGACGGCGATTCACATGGCAGAAAATCAAAGTCTAGCAGGAAGTGCGCTGTACATCACGGGTGAAGAATCGTTGTCACAGGTGGCGATGCGGGCTAGTCGTTTGGGGCTACCCAATAACAACTTAAAAGTATTGGCAGAGACCAATGTTGAAATGATCTGCCAAGCCTTGACCCAAGAGCAACCAGCCGTCGCCATCATTGACTCAATTCAGACTTTGTTTACCGAAGCCATCCAATCCGCGCCAGGTGGGGTCAGTCAAATCCGTGAGTCAGCAGCGATTCTGACGCGCTATGCCAAGCAAACGGGTACAGCGTTATTTTTGGTCGGGCATGTGACCAAAGAAGGGGCGCTGGCAGGCCCTCGCGTGCTAGAACATATGGTAGATGCGGTACTGTATTTTGAAGGGCAGTCGGACAGCCGTTTTCGAATGATTCGTGCGGTGAAAAATCGTTTTGGTGCCGTCAACGAGCTGGGCATTTTTGCCATGACAGATGCAGGACTCAAAGAAGTGGCAAATCCATCGGCGATATTTTTAAGTCGCTATGATAAACCGATTGCAGGCTCAGTGGTCATGGTTAGCCGTGAGGGTACCAGGCCGCTACTGGTTGAAGTACAAGCGCTAGTCGATGAATCTCAAGGACAACCTAGGCGCATGGCACTAGGTTTAGATTATCAGCGCTTAGCCATGTTGCTGGCAGTCATGCACCGCCATGGCGGTATCCAAACCAATGGGCAAGATGTGTATGTCAATGTGGTAGGCGGGGTCAAGGTGCTTGAAACCGGCTCAGATTTGGCGGTTTTATTGGCCTGTGCGTCTAGCATTAAAGAAAAGCCTTTACCTTATACCCTAGCGGTATTTGGTGAAGTGGGGTTGTCTGGTGAAATCAGACCTGTTCCCAATGGTCAAGAACGTCTAAAAGAAGCGGTGAAACATGGCTTTACCCATGCGATTGTACCCAAAGCCAATGCCCCAAAAACGCAATTAGAGCAATATCAAGGTCTCAAAATCATCGCGGTTGAGCGATTAGATGATGCGATTGATAGCGCCTTTAATTCTCTATAAATAAAGGAATCATCTATAAATAAAAGACATAAAAAAAGCTGAAATGTTACTTTTCAGCTTTTTTATGATTGACTTTTTTATTCTGCATCTGCGGCAAAATTAAAGTATTTGGATTGACTGCCAATGATTTTTTCAACCGCTTCAATCACTTCATCCACCACATCATCATACACCCCATAGTGAAGTTCATTGCGAAATGAGGTAAACGGACTTTTACGTAGACCTGAACGCACTTCGGTGATACCATTTTTATGGTAAATAAAATCGACTTTACCATTGGTGTTTAGTACACAGCTTAACCGTCCATCTTTTATCATCATATCCACGCGCTCTGGCATAAAGATGTATTCATTGACATTTAACGTTTTGTCTTCGACAGCTTTCGTAACAAGCGATTTTAAATCAAACATAGTGACCTCAAAGTATATTGTTTTTTATAATTAAAATTTAGGGAAAATAGCAGTATTGTCACTGCTTGCTTATCAACTGTTATTATGAAGAATTAATTTATCACTGTGTGTAAAAAAATGGATAACTTATGTTATCCATCTTCATCATGTTAAGTGCTAGCGTTTATTTAACTCATTCTATTTAACCCATCGTATTTAACCCATCCTATTTAATTGGGCCCAGTTAAGTTAGCTCAAAATTAAGCTGTCATCTTCTACCACTTCGCCACGGGTGCGTTCAAACATATTGAGTAAATCATGAACAGTCATACCTTTGCGTTCATCGCCTGATACGTCTAGTACCACTTGCCCTTGGTGTAGCATGACGGTGCGCGTGCCGTGATTGAGCGCTTGCTGCATGGAGTGAGTAACCATCATGGTGGTGAGATTGTTTTCTTGGACGATTTTATCGGTCAGTTCCAAGACGAAAGCGGCGGTTTTTGGGTCAAGGGCAGCCGTGTGTTCATCGAGTAGTAAAATTTTTGACGGCTGCAGGGATGCCATTAATAGGCTAACCGCTTGGCGTTGCCCGCCTGATAATAAACCCATACGGTCAGTGAGTCGATTCTCTAACCCTAATTTTAAAATCGCCAGTTTTTCACGGAAAATTTCACGGTTTTTGTGATTTAATGCGCCTTTTAAAAAACGCGATTCGCCACGCTTGTAAGCAAGTGCCATGTTTTCTTCAATGGTTAAGGCTTCACAAGTACCTGCCATTGGGTCTTGGAAAACGCGCGCTACCCAGTGTGCCCTCTGGTGGGCAGATTTTTTGGTGACGTCAATATTGTTTAAGGTAATTTTGCCGCTATCGACCCGAATCGTGCCAGCGACGGCATTTAAAAACGTCGACTTACCTGCGCCGTTGGTACCAATGACCGTGACAAATTCACCTGCTTCAATACGCAGGCTGATACCACGTAAGGCAGGGTTTTCAATGGGCGTACCAGGATTGAAGGTCAATCGTAGATTGTCTGCGTTCATCATAAGGCATTGTCCTTTTACTTTACTTTTACTTTATAAGTTGTTAAGTGCCAAAGTTAAAATCAACTCTTTGATACCAAGTTAAGCGGCATGCTTATGGCGATTGCTTAAAATTTTTGATTTGATTTTTGGTAGGATTAAAGCAATCACCACCAGCAGTGCGGTGACTAAGTTAACATCTTGAGGACCAAAACCAATCGCACGTAAGGTATCATTTGACAACGCAATTTGGATAAAGAATTTATAAAGAATCGCCCCGACAATAGCAGATAGGGTAATCCACAGCATTTTTTTGGCAGGGATGATGGTCTCACCAATGATAACGGCAGCAAGACCAATCACAATGGTACCAACACCAATAGAAATATCGGCACCGCCTTGGGTTTGCACAAAAATCGCACCAGCAAGCGCAATCAGCCCGTTAGAAATCGCCATACCTAACAAAATGCTACGAGAGGTAGCAATCCCTTGAGCTTGTGACATTCTAAGGTTAGAGCCAGTTGCTCGCATCGCCAAGCCCATCTCAGTGCTAAAGAACCAATCCAAGAAAAACTTGGCAGCAATCACCACACCACCAATCACCACACAGCGCATCCAATAGCCGTTACTATCAGTCACCAGTTCGCCAAATATCGTTGGCTCACCGAGCAACGCCAAGTTTGGCGCTTGCATAATACGTAAATTGACGGCATACAGCGCGACCATCACTAAAATACTGGAGAGCAGCTGTAAAATACCAAGTTTGACATGTAGCCAAGCCGTTACTAAACCTGCAACACCCCCAGCAAGCATACCAAAGATACAAGCCAGCCAAGGGTTGACATCCGCGATGATTGCCACGCCTGCGACAGCACCGCCTAAGGGAAAACTACCATCCGCGGTCAAATCTGGAAAATCTAACACCCGAAATGAAATGTATACGCCCAAAGCCACTAACGCATAGATTAGACCACTTTCTAGGGCACCAAATAAAGCAAGTAACGACATAACTGTTCACACAAAAAAGTAAAGACCGCTTGTTAATTCAACAAGCAGTCAGGTGTTAAGGTAAACCAAGTGGCGTTAAGCGTAATGCGACTAAAGTAAAAATACGCGCTTTGAAACTTTAGTTGCCACTGGGAAATCAAATTTGCAATCACATTAAAACAGCTAAAACTAACGAATGATTTATTGTTTAGCTTTTGGCGCAGGTTCTACTTGGGCTGCCTGACTAATTAACTCTTGTGGCAGCGTAATACCGACTTCTTGCGCGTGTTTTGGACTAAGGTATAAGTCAAGCTTATTCATAGTGATAGGCTTGATGGTACCTGGTTTCTCGCCTTTTAGGACGCGTCCAACGATTTTACCTGTTTCGATGCCTAAGTCTTTGTAGTTTATACCCATTGCTGCGACTGCACCACGTGCAACGGAGTCAGTATCGGACGCCACTAGGGGTACTTTGATTTCTTTAGCCGCTTGGTAAAGCGACTCATAAGCGGATACCACGTTGTTGTCAAGTGAGGTATAGATGAGCTGAACTTTACCTTGTAGACCGCGAGTGGCTTGGGGAATATCGGTAGTGCGCTGTGCAGGTGCCGCAACGATGTTGATACCCATCGGTTTAAATTTTGTTTCAAGCTCTTTGAGTACTACCGTTGAGTTGACTTCCCCTGGGCTGTATACATAGCCGACTGATTTGAGATTTGGTACGACTTTTTTCATCAGCTCAATCTGTGGCTCAAGTGGCAACATGTCTGATGCGCCTGTCACGTTGGTGCCAGATGCTTCCCAAGATTTTATCAGTTTCGCTTCGACAGGGTCGGTAACCGCAGAGAAAATAACAGGAATTGAGTTGGTCGCTGCAATGACGGATTGCGCCGATGGGGTAGCAATAGCAACGATGGCATCGGGTTTATCCGCAGCAAATTGTTTGGCAATTTGACCGGCAGTCGCCGTATTGCCTTGGGCTGATTGGAAATTTACTTTTAGGTTTTGACCTTCTTTAAAGCCTTCGTTGCCCAGCTCTTCAATCACACCTTGACGGACGGCATCTAATGCTGGGTGCTCAACGATTGCCGTGATAGCGACAGACTTGGTATCGCCTGACGCAGCTGTCGTTGCGCTTGCTGTGCTTGCAGTATTGGCATCAGCTGTTTTATTGTTAGATTGGCTGCAACCCATCAGGCTTGCCATACAAATTCCACCTAGCATCATTGCTTTGGTCAAACGAGAAACACCAAATGTAGCGTTCAACATATATCACTCCAAAAATCCATCCATAGGGTAACAATTAAAAAGGTAAATCTTACACTTCAATAACAATATCATACAGCATTGTTAAACATTATTTACATTTTATCAGCTAATCTTGCAGTCGCATAGCGTTATATGCAGCAGGCAAGTTTGCCAACCATGATTAAAGCTTTGGGTAACTGATTAAAAAGGCATTATCTGATAAATTCCTATAACATAACAATCTGCCTCATTTCGCTAATGTATCATTTTTCAATAATAATTCGCTAAGTCATAAGCTCACCAATAAGCCATAGCGTATTGTTTTTAAGTAGAAAGAAAATTACCACAGCATTGTCATATTAAGTTACATTTTAATTTCATAATAATATAGCTTCATACAAAATTACTTATACAAGGTACAGATAAAGGTGTATGACAATGAAAAAATCGACATTATTAACTAGCTTACTTTTAGCGGGCTCGTTCGTGGCTTCACCCGTTGTTTTGGCAGACCCCGGTCATGGTAAAGCTCAATATAAACAAGAAAAAAACTGGAAACAGCAACAAAAACACTATAAAGATGACCGCAAAGAAAACCAACGCTACAACACGAACCATGATAGAGACCGCGACAGAAGCGACAATCGATACTACGATAGTCGTACGGGTCGCTACCTAACCCACGAGCAGTATCGCCAATTGCCCCCAGGTCTGCAAAAAAATGTTGCACATGGTAAAGCGGTACCACCAGGCTGGGCAAAAAAACTAGATAGTCGTTATTACAGCGTCAAGCGATATAATGACCGTAATGTCTATGTGTTAAATAACAATGCTTATCGCCAGGCAAAGGTTATCAGTCACCCGCGCCCAGGTGAAGTTCGCCTACGTGTTGACAATCGCGTACTTGATGTCATTGAAGCGACACGTGTTATTTTAAATGTGCTTTAAATAACGCATCATTTTACTGCCCAGTTTGAAGAACCCGTCTATTTAGTTAGGCGGGTTTTTTCTTATTTACCCATAACAATTATTTGTCAATTTTTCGCTCGGGTGTAGTATCAACGTTAATCGCACCTTTTAATAGTTCAGGATTTAATGTTAAGCCTTGTGCTTGGGCGTGTTTTGGGCTCACGTATAAAGTTAATTGGTTCATCACTTCGGGTTTAACTTGAGTGACAGGTGTACCATCCAAAATTTTGCCTACCATTTTGCCTGTGGTACGTCCAAAGTCATAATCATTGACACCGAGTGCTGCCGTAGCACCGCGGCGGACGCTAAACTCATCGGAGGCGATGATGGGAAGTTTTAACGCATTGGCTGATTGCACCATTGATTCAAATGCCGATGCCACGTTATTGTCCATTGAGGTATAAATCACTGGGCTTTGCCGCCAAGACTGTTAGTTGCCATGGCAATATCAGTCGGACGGTTGGCTGGGATATCCACTAAGTTCATGCCACGCTCTGGCAGCGCAATGTTGAGTTTATCTCGCAGCGCCACTGAATTCATTTCACCTGCGCTAAACACATAGCCAATGGATTTGGCTGACGGCATGATTTTTTGTATAAAGTCAAGCTGCGGTGCTAGCGGTAATTGGCTGGATAAACCTGTGATGTTGGGCTGAGTCGGGGTGTTTTGTTGAGTAATGAGTTTGGCGGCAACAGGATCTGACACCGCTGTATAAACAATCGGTATCTCTTTGCTAGCGGCAGCCAACGACTGAGCGGTAGGGGTGGAGATTGCCACGATAGCATCAGGTTTGTCAGCAACAAATTGTTTGGATATTTGTCCTGCCGTTGCCGTATTGCCTTGTGCAGATTGAAAATTTACCGTCAGATTTTGCCCTTTGATATACCCTTCAGCAGCCAATTCATCAAGGATACCTTGGCGAATGGCGTCGAGCGATGGGTGCGCCACAATCGCAGAAATGGCGATGGTTTTATTGGGTTTTTGGCTGGCAGTGGCTGAGGGTTTGCTAGACGTGTCTGCAGCTTGCGCGGGTGGTTTCTGAGGTGAGCAGGCGGCTAAAGATAAACCAAGAAGGGCGCAGATAGCGGATAATTGACCGCGTGTGAATGACAACATAGTATTCCCCAATAATCAAAATTGTTTTGTGAGCAGAGTATATCATTTCAATGTACTAGTTTGCTATAACATAAATGAAAGTTTGCTATCCTCTATACATATCATACATAAGTTTTTTTATTGTTTAGCGGTTTTTATGAATATTGGTCTATTAAAAAAATGTTGTAAATATTGCTGTCTGAGTAGGTTTAATTACATAAAGCGCTTAGTGGAAACAAAAAGACCTTAATTGAAACATAAAGTATAAATATTATTGAATATTTCATGAAATTGTCATAATAAAATGGTATGAAAATCTTTCGATATCTTTTAGAATAGAACTTCTACTCGCAGCATTATTTATCTTTTTTAAACGATTCGTTGCAGCGTTGATTAAGTTAAACATGTCTGTGCTTAGTAAAGGTAAATGATTCACAGATGGAATCATCGTACACTAACTCAACAAGGAGGCTATATGAACTCATCAAACTTGATGGCAGGCGTATTAGTAGTTGGTGCTATTCTACCTTCGGCTGAAGCACCCCATTATTGCCAATACAATAAGTCAGCTAATCCGGTTAGAGCCAATCGAAAATCTATACCTGTTCGCATTAGCGTTAGCAAAAGCGACCGTTAATCGGGCGACATTATCGATTTTTTGATATTTAGGATAGCTTAATAAAAAAACCGCTGGTAATTATCAGCGGTTTTTTGTTGTGATCAAAAAAATGATTAAGAATGTGTCAAAATGTTTCAGCTCATCGCAATCAATCACAGTTAAGCCAGTTAAGCCCATTAAGCAAGGGTCGCACCCGCAGGGATATGGTCATCTAAAGTAACCACGGTCAATTGACCGGCTTTTTCAGCCGATAAAATCATACCTTCAGAAATGCCAAACTTCATTTTTCGTGGTGCAAGGTTGGTGACGCACACCACAGTTTTGCCCACCAATTGTTCAGGGTTATAGAATTTGGCGATACCGCTAAACACATTGCGCGTTTTCACATTGCCCTGCGCATCTGTCTCACCCACATCTAGGGTAAATTGCAGCAATTTATCTGCACCTTCCACGTTGTTGCAGGCTAGTACTTTTGCTACGGTCATCGTGACTTTGGCGAAGTCATCGATACCAATCAATGCGTTAGCATCAGTGGGTTGTTCGCTAGCGGCGGCTTTGGTTTTGCTAGTGCCCGCTTGCCCATTTGCTGGTTGATTGGCGATAGCAGGCTGTTTGTTTAAATCTTCTTTTGAAGCGTCCACCATCGCAGCAACTTTATCTTTGTCAACACGCTGCATCAATGGGGTAAAGGCGTTGATGGTATGCCCGACCAATAACGCATGACGGCTATCAAAATCTAGGCTGTCAACATTGAGAAAAATTCGTGCTTTTTCACACATCAATGGCAATACAGGGGCAAGATAAACCACCAACTGACGGAAGATATTAAGCGCGACGGTACACACCGCTTGTACTTCAGCTTGTTGACCTTCGACTTTGTTAAGAGCCCACGGTTTTTTGTCATCGATGTACTCATTGGCTTTGTCTGCGCACGCCATAATCAGACGCATGGCTTTGCTAAATTCGCGCGCTTCATAAGCGGCAGCGATATCTTCGCCCGCATCAATGATTTGTTGCACCAAAGCAGGCTCGCTAATTGTCAGTGCTAGTTTACTGCCATGATTTTTATGGATAAATCCTGCGCAGCGGCTAGCGATATTGACGACCTTACCCACCAAGTCAGAATTGACTTTTTGCATGAAGTCTTCAAGATCCAGATTGATATCTTCGACACTGGCTGATAATTTGCTAGCAAAGTAGTAACGCAAGTATTCAGGGTCAAGGTTTTGTAAATAGGTATCGGCTTTGATAAAGGTGCCGCGAGATTTACTCATTTTCTCGCCATTGACGGTCAAGAAGCCATGCGCGTTGATGGCAGTTGGGGTTCTAAATCCTGCGCCTTCAAGCATAGCTGGCCAAAACAGGGCGTGGAAATACACAATATCTTTACCGATAAAGTGATAAACTTCCGTGTTGTTATGATTTTCTTTTGACCAATACTCATCAAAATTTAAGCCTAACTGCGCACCTTGTTGGTCACACAAGTTTTTGAAACTTGCCATATAACCGACAGGCGCATCGAGCCACACATAAAAATACTTGTCGGGTTCACTGGCTGGGGTGTTTGGGATTTTAAAGCCAAAATACGGCGCATCGCGGCTGATATCCCAGTTGGCAAGCCCTGCATCAAACCATTCTTGTAATTTGTTGGCGATAGAGGTCTGCAGGCGACCTTCCTTACGCGTCCAATTTTGCAAAAATTCGTTAAAATTTGGCAGGTTAAAGAAGTAATGGATGGATGATTTCAAAACAGGCGTTGCACCTGAAAGCGTTGAGTATGGATTTTTGAGTTCGGTGGCATTGTAGGTGGTGCCGCAGACTTCGCAGTTATCGCCGTATTGGTCTTTTGCGCCGCATTTTGGGCATTCGCCTTTGACAAAACGGTCTGCCAAAAACAAGCCTTTTTCTGGGTCATACAGCTGTTCAACTGCTTTGTGCGAGATATGACCGTTTTCATACAAGCGATTATAAATCAGCTGAGAGTAATGCTCATTTTCTGGGCTATGGGTTGAGTAGTAGTTGTCAAAATCAACCAAAAATCCCGCAAAATCTTTTTCATGGGAGGCTTTGACATCGGCAATTTGCTCTTCAGGGGTGACACCGTTGGCTTCTGCTTTGAGCATAATCGCTGTGCCATGGGCATCATCGGCACACACATACGTCGCTTGATGACCCAATGATTTCATGGCGCGTACCCAAATATCGGTCTGGATGTACTCAACCAAATGCCCCAAATGAATCGGACCATTGGCATAGGGTAGGGCGCTAGTAACTAAAATTTTTCTCACAATACACCTATCATTGATTTGTTTAAAAAAATGTCATTATTGCTGTATGATAGCTTAAATCGCATCATTTCCCAACCAATGGGCATCAATCAAACAAGAAAAATTACTTTTCACACAGATATGTTCAATCTGTCTCTGTGAAAATTGGCAATAAACCCCACTTAACAGGGGTTAAAATCGTTAAAATTACAACATTGGGGTAAGCAACTATCATGTTTAACTTTATCAAACCAAAAACCGTGGCGACAGTGGATGAATCCACGCTTAATCAGTTATTTGATGACTATCGCGTCAATAACCAGCCAATTCGCCAGTATGTCAAAGGGGTTAAACAGCAAGGTAATAGTCTGACATTGGATTTGCGCTTGCCCGATGACTGCAATCCTGAACAAATCCATCATGATTTGAGCCAAAAGCTACATATTCATGGGGTCAGTGAAGTGAATATGAATATTACCTTGTTTGACAGCACTACTGCGCCAAAACCTACGACCAAAGGTAGTGGCTCAACCCTACCCAAAACCACCAATGCCATGCCACCCGTCACTCAGGCCGCGCCACAAAGTGACAAATTAGTCACAGAAACCCCTGAACCTGCGATTGCCAAAAAAGCCACCACCCAAGCTGAATTAACACCGCATCCACGTATCGAGCATATTATTGTGGTGGCTTCGGGCAAAGGCGGCGTTGGTAAATCGACGACGACAGTGAATATCGCCTTGGCGCTGCAAAAATTGGGCAAACGCGTGGGCGTGCTGGATGCCGATATCTACGGCCCCAGTATTCCAAGTATGCTTGGCGTGGCAGGTCAGCAGCCGCAGCTCGAGCATGAGCAATTCGTACCGATTGCCGCGCAAGGCATACCGATGCTATCTATCGGTAGCTTGTTGAGTGATGACACCACCCCGATTGCTTGGCGCGGTGCCAAAGCCACAGGCGCACTGATGCAACTTTACAACCAAACCAACTGGCCAAATCTTGATTATTTGGTGATTGATATGCCACCTGGGACAGGGGATATTCAGTTGACGCTCGCCCAGCGTATTCCTGTGACCGGTGCGGTGATTGTGACCACACCGCAGCATATTGCCTTGCTAGATGCGCAAAAAGGCATTGAGATGTTCCGCAAAACCCATATCCCTGTGCTGGGCGTGGTAGAAAATATGGCGCTGCATACTTGTAGCAGCTGTGGGCATACCGAAGCGATTTTTGGCGAAGGCGGCGGTGATAAAATGGCAGCACAGTATCAAGTGCCGCTGCTGGGGCAATTACCACTGGCGAAAGGCATCCGCGAGCAAGCCGATAAGGGCGAGCCGTCCGTCATTGCTAATCAAGGCGCAGGCGATGAATTTGCCGACTATTATCTCAATATCGCTAAAAATATCGAAGCCAATATCACCAAATTTGCCAAAACGCATGATAACAATCGGATTTTCTAGCGCGATTGGACAGTCAAAGAATATGTGTTAAATAAACCTGTTTGGGTAGCATACAAACAGGTTTTAACTAACATACATAAGACACCGCTATACCCTAGACCAACAATTGGCGTAAATCTAAATTGCCAAAGTTTGCATCGGTTTTAAGATGATAAAACTGGTTGAATGTCGCTTGATAGCCACTACCCACATTGTCAAGTGTGACAGGAACCCCCAACGGAAAATTAATGCGTCTTGCCACATGCCCAAAGGGAAAATCGGTGTAGATGGGTCGCCCTGTCGCTTGTTGGATAGTACGGATGACGGTATCAAAGGTGTAATCGCCATTATAAGCATCACTGATGCCGCTAAAATTAAATTTGCCCAGCACAATCGCTTGCTGTTTTGCCACAATGCCTGATAACACCAAGGTTTGTAGCATACGCTCAATACGGTATGGCTGCTCACCGGTATCTTCCAAAAATAAAATCCCATTGTCGACAGTTGGCATATACGGCGTGCCTACCATTGCAGATAACACACTAAGATTACCGCCCCATAAGATGCCTTTTATCGGCTTAGCCAAAGGACGCGCAGTGTCACGATACAGCTGAGTTTCTGGCACTTGGATACGTAGCTGGTTTTGGGTACAAAGGTTGATAAAACTTTGGATGGTATCGGTATTCACCGCTGTTTTGCCAAAGTCACTACTGAGCATTGCCCCTGCTACATAAGGGAGATGACCTTTGGCGTACATAGCAAGTTGCAACGCAGTAAAATCACTAAATCCCATCAGCAGTGTGCCGCGATCTTTGAGTTTTTGTGTCAACGTTCGCCACTGATGATCACTTAGTTTGTTGAGCAAACGCATTGCACCATAGCCGCCACGCACGCCGAGTAATACCTTGGGCAATTGGTGTACAGGTCGATTGAGTAACGCGGTAATATCGCCCAAGCGCTCACTGTCTGAACCTGCAAAACGCAAATAACGTCGGCTAATCACTTCTGGATTGTCGATATAAAATCCCGCTTGGGTGAGTCGGTGAATCGCCAGTAAGTTACGCTGTTCATCACTGCCAAATCCCGATGGTGCTACCAGATGGAGGTGGACGCCGCGACCTTTGAGGGCTTCACAATTGGCTTTGATTGTCGCAAAGTCCCATTGGGGCCATTGGGGATTGATGGGCACTGTTTCCATGGGCGTATTGCCATTGGGCATAGCGCTTGGCTCGCCAAAAGCCATGTTATCAGCATCATTGTTTGACCCATACCGCTGTGAAGGTTGGCTAATCACTTGCCCGCTAATGGTCAAATCCGCTTTTGCACCCGTTACCGTCGCTGCCGATAGCGCTATCCCTGTCTTTAGCAGTCGGCGCCGCGTTAAGCCAGCCAAGTGGGTGGTAGTCATGGGGGCGTGAGTATTCGCCGTTTTTTGAGACATTTTATTATCCAAACAAATTCATCGACTTACAAAAAATCATGGTTCAACTAATCGGGTATGTTTAATCAGGTATATTCATCTTGTTGTTGGTATCTGCCGAAATACCATAATAAAAAACCCCTGTCGCCACCAAACTCGATACCAACACAAACATCATATCAAGCGCAGCTTTGTGCATAACATATAAATTCAATAGCGCAAAGACCACGAGTGCGATCACAAAAAAAATCGCCGTGTATTGCCATTTTTTATCAGTTGGGATGGCGGCGTCTTTGTAGTGAAAATGACGGATACTAAAGCCACTAGTGTATGCCACCAAGCCCAGCACTAACCATGCAAAAAAATTCATCGCTTATTCTCTATCAATCGTTTGGGGTTAAAATTTGGATGAGATATATTAATTCAAGCATAAAATCAAGCATCAAATCAAGCTCATCAAATCAAGCAGCGACTCAGGTGATTAAAGTTTGGTGGTTTGCTCGCATGCCACTTTATAGACCGTATTACTACCTTTGTAGATATAACCCAGATAGGGACTGTCAAATTGCGGGTTTAGGCTTGCAAAACTATCGGTGATTTTGGCGAGCACGAACACGCGATCGGGACGGGCGATGACTTTTTCTAAGTATTGATGTTCATCGGCTTTGATGTCAAAGTATTTTTGTATATCTGGGCTGTCAGTTGCGATGACTTGCATGGCTTCAGGTTTGTCCCAGTTTTTGCTGGGGTCGTTAAATTCGCGCATTTGCATAGCATAGTTGTCACCATTTTTGATAATTTTGATTTGGGCAGGTTCCGTATGGCTGACTGTGTAACAGCCCACAAACACATCATCGCTAGCGGCAGGTTGTGATAACGCTGGCGACTGTTTTGCGCCATCGCTGCTAGTCGTTGCAGGCGATTGGGGCTTGTTACAAGCCGCCAAATTTAGGCTTAGCGCACAGACCATAGCCATACCCAACTTGGTCAACACAGCTGACACGCGCGCACGAGATTTTTTTTGCATAGACGTCCTTTAAACCTGCAGATAGCAACTATAGGCGGTTATTATAGACGTTTTGGCATGGCTTTTTATGCTTTTTTTTCTTATACTGAGGGCTGTTTTTTTGATTGTTTTGCTGTTTCATATGGGTTGTTATCTATGTCAAATCATGCCTTAACGCCCCTTGTGGGTCGAACCCTTGCTTACACTGATGGCGCCTGCCGTGGCAATCCTGGTAAAGGCGGCTTTGGTGCTGTGGTGATTTTACCTACGGGTGAGCAAATTGATATTTGCGGGGGTGAGGCGCATACCACCAACAACCGCATGGAGCTGATGGGTGCGATTGCGGCACTGGAAAACAGCCCAAAAGCGTTACCGATTCAAATCTGGTCAGACTCTAGCTATGTCATCAAAGGCATCAGCGAATGGCTGGCAGGGTGGAAAAAGAAACATTGGAAAAATGTCAAAAATGTGGAATTATGGCAGCGACTTGATAAGCTGTGCCAGCAGCGACAAATTGACTGGCAATGGGTCAAAGGACATGCCGGTCATGATGGCAATGAGTATGCCGATAAGCTTGCAAACCAAGGCATTGACCAACTGCCCAAAACCTTTAACAAAGTGATTAAAAATCCACCCAATCCTATCACTGATTTAGATGTTAAATCGGATTTTAGTGATAAAAACCCTGATTTTGATGATAAAAAAAAAGACCCGCCCATGAACCCAATGTCAACCGATAACAACCCAGTCCTCAATCACTCAGAGTCAACCCGTGATTTTAGCGATACGTCTTTTGATGACGCGCAAGACCTAGAGTTTGCCGACAGTGAGATAATGGGGGATATCTTTTTGCAGGCACTCGACGGTGAACCCGCCGCAAGCACTATTCAAACAAGCACCACCCAAACAAGCAAGGCTCAAACCAGCATCGATGTATCCACTCAATCATCGTTAGGGGGGCAGACAACTCACTTGCCAACCAGTGCTAACCCACATTTTGCGGTGTTCACCAATCCACAAGGGCAATTTGTCGCGCAAGATGACAGCTTGATTGCTCAGCGTCCCGTGTTTAACGGTATTACCAGTCAGCCCAACCCGACCTTTATACCTTTATTACCCATTGCCAAACACAAAGGGACTGCCAATCGCCAGCTGATTCTCGATACTGAGACCACAGGGTTTGAAGCGCAAAATGGTGACCGTATCATTGAGGTCGGTATCGTTGAAATGATTAATCGACGTTTTACCGGTGAAAAACTGCATGTGTATATCAACCCAAAAATTGAAATGGGTGAGGAAGTCATTCGCGTTCATGGCATTCACAATGTGTTTTTAAATGATATGCCCGTGTTTGAGCAAGTCGGTGAAGCGATTTATGACTTTTTGCAAGGCGCAGAACTCATCGCGCATAACGCGGGGTTTGACATGAGCTTTTTGCAAGCTGAGTTTGCGCGCCTTGGCTTGCCCGATATCAACCAAACCGTCACCGTGACAGACAGCCTTGCCATCGCCAAACGCATGTTCGCAGGGCAGCGCAATACCTTGGATGCGCTGGTTAAACGTCTCAATGTCGGTAAACAAGACCGTACCTTCCACGGGGCGTTACTCGATGCCGAGATTTTAGCGGAAGTGTATCTGGCGATGACTGGCGGACAGGTTGCGTTAGCCATCGATGATGAGGTCGGCGGCGGTGTGGGCGGTGCGACTGAGCATCAGCGTTTTAGCACGACTATCAAGCGCTTTTTGGCGAGTAGCGAGGCTGAGCAGGCGCATCTAGAGTGGCTTAACGCCTTAAAAGATAACAACCCACAGCTGGCTGAAAACTGGGCGAGTGTTTAACAATAAAAAATGCCTCATTAAATTTTGTCACGTCATTTCTTTGATGGGCAAAATTTCATGATAAAGTGTAATTATTGTGCGGGTATTAACACTTTGACATAGACACTGGCATAGGGACGTCTTACAATAATCAGCAATAAGCGTAGCTGTCATAGGCGCGTTGGATTAATATGCAAGTCTACGTTAGAAACGCCTAAACACTGTCATTTTATCTTTATCACCCTAAAATCATTTTGGATAAAAAAACATGAGTCTGCCAAGTCCTAACTCACAAAAACTAACGGCCACCAATTTTGATTTGCCTTCATTGCATTTATTAAGACCTGAAATTGCCGTGACGCTACATGATGCCGAGATGCATTTAAGTGAGTTTAATGACGACAGTAGTCAAGCGCCGTTGCTACTCGATTCCGTGGATACCTTGGCACAACTGGCAAAAGTATTGCGGTTGATTCAATTAGAGGAAGGCTATGAACTCGCCAATAGTCTATCAGCAGGACTGCAAAAACTCTATGACGAACGCGACCAATCCAATAATGACATGATGATGGATGTGTCAGAAGGTATCATGACGTTGGCGCGTTATATCGAGTTTGTATTACTTAAAGAGACCATTGAACCTTCGTTGTTGTTGCCGATTATCAATCAACTTCACAGCGATTTGAATCAGCCAGCGCTGCAGCTATCAGACTTAACTGCCAACAAAAACAGCAGTATCGTGATTGCCAATCCAGAACAAAATTACCAACCGTTAAAATCACTTGGCATTGACCCAAAAAAACTGGTGGAAGCTTATCGCGCAGGTCTGAGCGTAGCACTCACTGCACAGAGCAATCAATTATCGCCAAAAGAGCTAGAAAAACTCAACGCCATGCAAGCTGCGTGTGAAATGGTTTCAAAACGTACCGACAGTTTGTTTTGGCATGCCGCTGATGCTGCGGTATCAGATTTGGCATGGGTGTTACCGCTTAGTAACCTGCAAAAGCGGGCGCTCATTTTTGTCGAACAACAGTTTAATGACTATCTACCTGTCAATGATTCTCGTTTTGCTGATTTGGTGCAATTTGCCAGCTCAAGAGATAGCCAGCTTGCCTTGCAAGTTCAGCGCAAATTCTCGGCCAATACCTTAGACGAAACCCAGCTAAAAACCATGCGCCGCTTCTTGTTTGGACCTGACCGTGAAGTGACCAGTACGCTTAACCAGCTCATCCAGCAAGAAATTGATTTGATTAAATCTGCCAGTGACAGTTATGCTCGCCAAGTTAATCTCAATTCAAGTACAGATGAGATTGATAGCATGGCGCAGCATTTGCATGATTTAAGTAGCGTGTTTAAAACCTTAAATTTAAATGAGGTGAGTGCAGCACTGACTCAACAAATTGGCAAATTAAAAACTTGGACACAGCCAACGCCTGATGATTTTGATGAATTGCTTGGCACTTTAATGATGGCGGAAAATGCGGCAATTAACCTGGCAAAATCACATACCCCAGGTGCGGTAACATTGCCCGTGTACAACCAAACTATTTCGCTACATCAAATCGAAACAGCGCACAACACCCTCGTCCAAGAAAGCCGTACCGCGATTGCCACCATTGAAACTGCGCTCAATGATTATCTAAATGACACCGACAAAGATATTTTACATATCACGCCTGTGCCTGATATCATGCGCACTATCTCGGGTGCTTGCTTATTTTTAAACTTACCTCGACAAAGCCAACTGCTCAAACGCGGTGCCACAGTGCTACAAAACTTAATTGAGCAACAGGGTCGTGAGTTATCAGAGCATGAGCTTGCTAAAATTGCTGATATTGTGATGTCAGCAGATTATTATTTAGAAAGTCTTGAAACGAACAAACCCGCCGGCAACCATGCAATGTATGTAGGCTATCGCAGCTTACAACACATGCTTGTGGCTTAGGGTGATTTGGTAACCAATATGACCGCATTACACCATTATTTGCTTATTTGTGATAACGATAAGTTCGCTTGTATAGGCGGACTTCCTTTTTTTTATCGTTGTGAGGACGTGCCCGCTCAGGCAGTTAAGGTGAACACCGATGAGGTAGGCAACAGTATTTATGCCATTGCCCATCAAGATATCGACTTGTCACAATTGCCAGAAGAAATTACAGGACAGATTGAGTTTCTGCGCTTTCGACATCTGATTGGCAGCCTTGATGCGCTACAAACCAGCCAATTAGCCAAAGCCATGCAGTTATTGCGCTGGCATCAAGATCATCAATTTTGTAGCCGCTGCGGTACGCCCACGGACTTACACCCCACTGAAAATGCCACCGTTTGCCCCAGCTGCCATTATCACCAGTATCCTAGAGTGCAGCCTTGTATGATCACCGCCATCATCAAAACCACCACGGACAAACCACAGATTTTGTTGGCGCATCATCTACGGGCGACAGATAGCAAAATGTATACCGTGCTGGCAGGTTTTGTGGAAGTCGGTGAGAGCTTAGAGCAATGCGTGCATCGTGAAGTGATGGAAGAGGTGGGGTTATCTGTCAGTAATTTGCGCTATTTTGGCAGCCAACCGTGGCCTTTTCCCAGCAATTTAATGGTAGGGTTTATTGCAGAGTACCAAAGTGGCGATATCACCATAGATAACAATGAGCTGATGGATGCCCAATTTTTTGATATAGATAGCTTAGATGAAAACGGCCCTATCATTCCGCCAAAAGGCACGATTGCTTACCAACTGATCCAATGGGTTAAACAGCATTACCAATCTTAAACAGATTGATTCAGTGATTTGTCTTCATTATTTGTCTTGATGATTTGTATTAATAGGTTATAGGCGAAATAGGCATGAGCTATGCTAAAATACACATTGATGATTATAGTGAATAAAAATTGAGCCATGTCTGATAGCCAACCTGTTTTCGAGGTACCCAATCTATTTAATAATTTAAACTTAAATAGCCTAAGTATCGAGCATCAACGATTAATACAACAAATCGACCAAGTCCTGCCGCAAACCCAATGCGGGCTATGCGGTCATCCTGAAGGCTGTCTGCCGTATGCCACCGCCATTGTCACACTGGGCGAATCGCATAACCAATGCGTGCCCGGTGGACAATCAGTCACCGACCAAATCGGCAAGTTGCTTGGGCGTATCCCGCTGACGGCTGAAGTATCAAAGTGGCAAACCGATCCCGCTACCAATCGTCCGATGGAAATGCGAGCCATCATTCGAGAAGAAGATTGCATTGGCTGTACCAAATGTATTCCTGCGTGTCCTGTCGATGCCATTATTGGCTCAGGCAAACGTATGCACACCATTTTTACCGACCTCTGCACAGGTTGTGAGCTGTGTCTGCCACCCTGTCCCGTGGACTGCATCGAGCTGGTGCCCTTCACACGGTTAATGGATGACGCGACAAGGCAAACCGAGCAAGATGGATTACGCGCGCGCTATTACGCCCACCTTGAGCGTATTGAACGTCAGGTCAATGACAACACCAATGCCAAACCTGTGGTCAGTATGGTACAAGCCAAACTCAACGATATCAAAGTCGATATCGATGAAGCAGCGGCTAAAAACGCCATTGAAGCGGCAAAACTACGCACCCAAATCAAAAAATTAGAAAAACAACTTGCCGTACGCGCTGATGACAACAAACAAGCCTTGGTGCAAGCCTTGCAGCAGCAACTTGCGACACTGCCATAACCTAAAGAGTGCATCATGGTTGCCAACATCAAACCAAAAATCCAAGTGCCCAAAACCGCAGAGACGCCGCCATCACGGCGCATGCCCAATAAAAACGTGTTGCCGTTTTTCCAAAAGCTAGCCGCAGCCATTGAAAAACCAGAGACGGAACTGGAATATCAGAGCAACTTTGAATTGTTGATCGCGGTCATACTGTCGGCACAAGCCACCGATGTCAGTGTCAATCTGGCTACCCGTAAATTGTATGCCGTTGCCAATACCCCGCAAGCAATTTTGGATTTGGGTGAAGCTGGGCTAAAAAGTTATATCAAAACCATTGGGCTATATAATAGCAAAGCCAAAAATGTGATGAAATGCTGCCAAGACTTGGTGGATAAATTTGCTAGTAAAGTACCGCAAACCCGCCACGAGCTTGAAAGCCTGGCAGGGGTAGGGCGAAAAACTGCCAATGTGGTGCTCAACACCGCCTTTGGGCAGCCCACCATGGCAGTGGATACCCATATTTTTCGTGTCGGCAATCGCACAGGCTTGGCAACGGGTAAAAATGTGCGAGAAGTGGAAGATAAACTCATCGCCCGCATACCACAGGACTATATATTGGACGCGCACCATTATTTGATTTTGCATGGGCGTTATACTTGTAAAGCCAGAAGTCCCGAATGTGGCAAATGCCCGGTGTATGACGAATGTATGTTTAAAGACAAAGCCAAGTTTATTGAAAAGTAAGTGTATTTAAATTCACACAGGATGTTAAACGAGCAATTTTTTTAATTCCAAACTTGCCTATGCATATTCATAATCTCCTACAAGTTGTGGCGGGAATAAATAGAGAAAGCCAACAGACTTTGCTATAATCGACCCACTTTTAGGCTACTTTTTTACAAGCAGTTTTGTAAACAACTTTACTAACAAAAAGGAAAAACTCATGGCAGATTTTAACCAAATTCTTGATGCGGGTGATGTTGATGGCGGCGTGATTAACGTGGTTATCGAGATTCCAGCGGGTTCAAACAACAAAATCGAATGGAATCGTAAACTTGGCGTGATGCAACTTGACCGCGTAGAGCCACAATTATTTGCCAAACCTACCAACTATGGTTTTATCCCACAAACCCTTGATGAAGATGGCGACGAATTAGACGCACTGATTATCACTGACACCCCGCTACCAACAGGCATCTTTATGGAAGCCAAAGTCATTGGCGTGATGAAATTCGTCGATGATGGTGAAGTAGATGATAAAGTAGTCGTCGTACCTGCAGATGACCGCAACAACGGTAACGCTATCAATACCCTAGCAGATTTACCACAGCAGCTGATTAAGCAAATCGAGTTCCATTTCAATCACTATAAAGATTTGAAAAAAGCGGGCACAACCAAAGTTGAAAGCTGGGGCGACATTGAAGAAGCCAAAGCGGTGATTAAAGAATCACAAAAACGCTGGACAGAACAAGCCTAATGGCTGGTCTTGAATTTAGCTAACGCTTAAGTTCAAAAACCCTACCCACAAAGTAGGGTTTTTTTATTGCTATTTAAGCCCTCGTTTTTTACAATAACGCCATTTTTTATTGAGTTGTTTCAAGAGTCGTTATGCAAGCCACACCGTTATACTATCGTCTCGCCATGTCGCTGTTAAAGCCACTATACCAACTAAAACTTGCGAGCAAAACCACCTTGCCTAATGAAAAGCAGCAACGCTTCGGTCAAGTGTTTCCCGAGATTCACACCCATCAGCCGATAATTTGGTGTCATGCGGTGTCCCTCGGTGAAACCAATACCGCCGAACCGATTTTAAGAGATTTGCTCGCGCAAGGCTATGCGTTGTGGGTGACCAATACCACCCATACAGGCTTTAACCGCGTCGAGCAGCTGTTTGCGCCTGAGATAGCAGCAGGTAAGGCGTACCATAGTTTTGTACCGGTCGATAGCAAAGCAGTGATTGATAAATTTTTGACCCATGTCCAACCCGTCGCCGCGTTATTTATCGAGACTGAATTGTGGGGCACCACGCTTGCTGAACTCAACAATCGTCAAATTGCCACGATTTTGGTCAATGGTCGCTTGTCTGAAAAATCTTTTAAGGGATATCAAAAAGCTGCCAAGCTGAGCCAAAGTATGATGGAGAATTTAAGCCTTATCATCGCCCAAGACAGCGATTCTGCCAAACGCTTTCGCCAATTGGGCGCTACCAGTGACAAAATTCGTATTGCCAGCTCGCTTAAATGGTCTAGTAAAACCAACCCGTTGATGCTAAGCCGTGCCGAAAAGTTACGAGAAACTTGGAACTTGTCAGATCGTGCCGTGATTTTGGCAGCCAGCACCCATGAAGGCGAAGAATTGGCAATTTTAGACAGTTTTTTAACCGTGAAAGCCCAGTATGCCAACCGTCATCCGCTGCTCATTATCGTACCCCGTCACCCCGAGCGTTTTGATGATGTTGCTAAATTGATTGATTCCAAAAATTTGCCGGTGATTCGGCGTAGTCAAGATGGCGAACCTGCCAAAAATGAAAGCGTTTATTTGGCAGATAGTATGGGTGAACTTGGCGTGTGGTATGCTCTTTCGGACATTGCCATTGTCGGTGGGACTTTGGTCAACATTGGGGGGCATAATCCGATTGAAGCAGCCATTGTCGGCAAGCCGATTATTATGGGGCAATATACCCAATCTTGCCAACTGATTGTGGATCAGTTAAAACAATCCGGTGCATTGGTGCAAGTCAATGGTAGTGATGAATTAACGCAGCAACTAGCTCGCTGGCTTGCCAACCCAAAATCTGCCCAAACCGCGGGTCACGTCGGGCAAATTTTAGCAGAAAAATATCAAGATGCGACCAAGCAACAACTTGCCATGATCATGCAATGTATCGCTGATAATAAGGAACAGCTTATAAAATCAGAGATTCAAAAAATTGACCATGAACCTGTGGTGAGTGATGGTCGAAAGCTCATTGACGATTTGTAACTCATGAATTAACCATTTATATAGATTGCAAACACAAAAAAAGGACTAGCCAAGCTAGTCCTTTTTTATCAGTCAGTTTTGTAATTTATTTTTGTACTTCAGATTTTCTTGTACTTTGGTTTTATAGGACAGCATTCAGCTATTTCATAAACCAACCATGACTTGCGATAAATGATTGACCGGTCATTGCATTGGTTGGGAAAGCCGTTAAGAATAAGGTTAATTGAGCGATATCATCGGTTGTGGTAAATTCACCGTCAACGGTTTGACCCAGCATTACATTTTTCACCACTTCTTCTTCAGAAATGCCTTTTTCTTTGGCTTGTTCTGGGATTTGTTTTTCAACCAGTGGGGTTTTGACAAAGCCTGGGCATACCACATATGAGCGCACATTGTGAGCGGCGCCTTCTTTAGCCAATACGCGGGCTAGACCTAATAGCGCGTGTTTGGCAGAGACGTACGGCGCTTTTAGGGCTGATGCTTCATGCGAGTGTACTGAGCCCATATAAATGACGGTACCTACTTTGTCATTTTGATACATGTATTTAAGTGCCGCTTTGGTAGTCAAAAAAGCACCGTCTAGATGAATGGCAATCATTTTTTTCCAATCAGCGTAGCTAAATTGGTCGATTGGGTTGATGATTTGGATACCGGCATTGGACACCAAGATATCAATATCCCCAAATTCTTGTACCAGTTTATCCACGCCAGCATTTACCGCGTCTTCATTGGTCACATCCATGGCAATGGCAACCGCTTTGCCGCCTGCAGCTTTGATTGCATCCACGGTTGCTTGCGCCGCATCTGGGTTGATATCTGCAATACCTACCGCAGCGCCTGCTTTGGCATAGGTTTCTGCGATATCGCGGCCGATACCACTTGCAGAGCCAGTGACGAGTGCGACTTTACCTGTTAAATCAGTAGTGAGTTGAGTAGCCATGATTTTCTCCTTAATTTTTTATGACAAAGTGGTTTTATTATGACGGTTTTAATTATTGAAAATTAATTATTAAAAGTTAATTATTGAAAGTTACTATCGGGACGGGCTTGCGCATCGGCAATATAGTCTACCGCTACTTCACCCAACGCCAGGGTGAGATTTGCAATAATATGAGAGGTTTTGACGATTTCTAGCACAGGTAATTTTGACACGGGTGCCATCACATGGTCAAATAACTGTAAGGTAGCAGGCCCTGTATAGGCTGCTTTAACTTCTACATCAGTCAAATAATAACGCACCAACTCGCAAATACGCGGCGTGCCATCGACATGGGGAATAAGTTTTAACAAATAATTGGGCGTTTTTTCCATATTGGCTTTGACAGTGGCTTTGTCCAGCTCATCATATTTATACGCCATAGTACCTGTGGCTACGCGCACACTGCCATAGTCGAGGGTGCCAAGTAGGGTGTCGGTATTGTCAACGGTTAATACAGGCGATGCCATTTTTTTTGGAAAACCCCACAGCTCACGCCCGCCCGCGGTAGGTCCAAAGTCATCTAAAAACATACAATGGGTATAATTGGCATGACGACCTTCGGCATCAATCACTTCAATCACTTGTCCTGATTCAGTATAGTTGCCAAAACCTGTACTGTTGGGCATACGGATAAACTCGTAACTCACCAGCGCGTCATCAGTGATTTGGAGTGGCTCAGGTACAATAGCGCGCAGTTTTTCGGCATCGGTGCGGTAGGTGATGATAAAGTATTCGCGGTCAAAAAATTCGTAAGGACCATTCGAACAAGGTGGGGCAGTAAAAGGCATAAACGTTGCGTTATCTAAGATATCACTCGCTTTCATGAGCTTTCCTTTTTATCTCGTTATGTTATCTAGTCATGTTGTTTAGTTATGCAATATTATTTAATTTTATCGTTATGACATAAAGCAGGAAATATCATACACCCTTATGCAAAATCAATCCCAAGACAAAATTGTTATGATTTTGTAATGATTTTTTCACACCTGCATCGGCTTAACTTTGGCGATAGCAGGTTATCTGACGGCAATGTAGGGCTGTTCTTATGGGCTATTTTATGGGCTAGTTAACATAACAGGGCATGACCGCAGAGCACACTCACGGCATTCTCAGTGCGTAAGATGCGATTGCCAATATGCGCCGCTTGGCAGCCAGCAGTTTTGAATAATTCGACTTCATAATCGAGCCAGCCGCCTTCAGCTCCAATCACTAGCACATGTGGCAGGGCATTGTCCCACACTTGGGTAAACTGCTCCTTGGCATAAGGATGTGCCAAAATCGCCTGTTTGCCTGCGATTAAAGCAGGGAGTTCATCTTCAACAAAGGGTTTTAAGCGTTTTTTGAGGCTCACGGTCGGGCTTACGGTATCGCAGGCTTGTTGTAGGCCTTCATGGATATAGTTATCGAGCTGAGTTAAAAAAGGGGTCTGCCAGTAGCTTTTTTCACTACGGTAACTATTGACCAAGATAATATGCTGGACACCCATCGCCGTCATGTCCAAAAATAGACGACGCAATACCTTGGGGCGGGGAATTGCCAAAATAACAGTCAGCGGCAGTTTGGCAGGTGGTGCAATAGTACAGTGGATTTGCGATAATTCGATGCTTGAATCGTGGATATTACTGACAACCGCTGTGCCTAAATGACCATTTTTGATACCGACTTTCACCGTATCGCCCAATGTCACTTTAAGCACCTGTTTTAAGTGCATCACGCTCGTTTTATCATCAATAATAGCGGTCGATAAGGTATTTTGCGGTAAAAGAATGATATTCATAAGGATAAATCTTAGGCAATAAAAAACCCCAAAACTTAATCAAGTTAGGGGTTTTTTTAAATATGGCGGAAGCTGAGAGATTCGAACTCTCGAAGGGCTCGCACCCTTGCCGGTTTTCAAGACCGGTGCATTCAACCGCTCTGCCAAGCTTCCAAATTGTGGTGGCTATTATATACAAGTGAAATAACAATGCAAGCATTATTTTACGTTAATGCAAAAAATATTAGCGAAAGAAAGCTAAATAGAAAGCTAAACAGAAAGTTGGATAACTATGCTGAACACTTTGGCTTAATATCTGGGCTTCATAACTTGCGCTGATGTTAAGCAAAATATTGAAGCGAAAAACGCTCAAAAACCCACTAATCCTCCGTCTAAACATATTAATACAACGGATTGTTTTAGTGCCTCCATGTGACCCATTGCAGCTTAACAATAATGTTGAAAATTACCTTGCTGATACGTTATCACATTGTTAATATACGCAGCACTGCAATCCATTAGATTTTCTAATGATTGTTGATAAAATTCTAAAGGTTGTGCGACTATTTGGCTAAATTTGTTCCACAATTTTTATCGAAAATGTAACCTTATCCCAGTTTTAGGGTTCGTCAGATAAAGGAGTGTATCTGTCATGATACCTATCGATACCACGACACTCGTGGAACCCCCCAAACCCCGTAAATGGTACCAAATTTTGTATGTACAAGTGATTATCGCCATTGTACTGGGTATCTTGCTTGGTGTATTTGCCCCAGAAGTGGGCGAGGCAATGAAACCACTGGGTGATGCATTTATTAAATTGGTTAAAATGATTATCGCCCCCGTTATTTTCTTGACAGTGGTGACGGGTATTGCTGGTATGAGCAATATGAAGCGAGTCGGTCGTGTTGCTGGTAAAGCAATGCTGTACTTCATTACCTTTTCAACCTTGGCATTGATCATCGGTCTTGTGGTTGCCAATGTGTTGCAACCCGGCGCGGGTCTCAATATTGATCCAGCCACACTGGCAACAGGGAAAGATGCGGCTAAAGTGTCTGAGTATGTTAGCAAAGCGCACGATAGTACCATTACCGGTTTTTTGATGAATATCATTCCGGAAACCATGGTAAGTCCACTGACGGAAGGGAATATCCTGCAAGTGTTATTTGTTTCAGTGCTGTTTGGTGTTTCATTAGCATCCGTGGGTGATCGTGCTCGTCCCGTGTTAAACTTCTTTCAAGAGTTATCTGCGCCTGTGTTTAAAGCGGTTGAAATCTTGATGAAAGCTGCGCCAATTGGGGCGTTTGGTGCGATGGCATTTACCATTGGTAAGTATGGCGTGCACTCACTGGGTAACTTAGCCTTTTTGATAGCCTGTTTTTATATCACTTCATTGCTATTTGTGCTGGTGGTGCTCGGTGCTGTGGCACGTTACAACGGCTTTTCAATCATCAAGATGATTAAATACATCAAAGATGAATTGCTATTGGTGTTAGGGACTAGTTCATCAGAAGCGGCACTACCAACCTTGATGCAAAAACTTGAACGCGCAGGCTGCGAAAAATCAGTGGTCGGTTTGGTGATTCCAACAGGGTATTCATTTAACCTAGATGGTACCAACATTTATATGACCATGGCAGCGTTATTCATCGCGCAAGCCTGTAATATTGATTTGACATTGACCCAAGAGATTACGTTATTATTGGTCGCAATGTTAAGCTCAAAAGGCGCGGCAGGTATCACGGGCGCTGGTTTTATCACCTTGGCAGCGACTTTGGCGGTGGTGCCAACTGTGCCCATCGAAGGTATGGCGCTTATCTTAGGGATTGACCGCTTTATGTCAGAGTGCCGTGCATTGACCAACCTAACGGGTAATGCCTGTGCGACGATTGTCGTGTCACGTTGGGAAAATGCGCTAGACAAACAGCGCTTGGACGCAGCGCTCAATGGTCAGCCATTACCGCCTATTGAGCATCATCCCACTGTATAAGCGTATAAAAGCGTTGATGAATCGTAAAAAACCCAAAACATATGCGTTTTGGGTTTTTTTATGGGGCTAAAAATGCCTAAGGTTTTGCCGTATCGTTTGCTTTGGCTTCTGGCTCATTGGCTGTCTCTTCAATCGCTTCAAAAATCACCTCATCAGCCACCCCTTGACGCTTCAGCTTTTCGATAAAACGGCTGTCTTTGGCGAGTGAGTAGCCGACATTCTCGGCATCGAGTCCCCGGCGAATATATAAGCGAATCAAGCCTTGAATACGTGGAAAACCATGATTTTTGGCGACTTGGGTTAACAAATCCCGCATTTCTTCAGTGATTTTGATATGAATAGGAACCATGACTTGTTGATTTTTTTTGATTTTAGTAATCATTTGCATGCCTCGCGTGTGATCAATTTTTAGCAATGAAGCTAGATGTAACCAGTTTATCAATTAGACGGAAAATTTAGCACAATTAGATATCTTTAACCTAGTGTAATTATTTCATTGGCGAGAAACAAGCAAGGCAAACGTAAAATTCCTACAAAAATCTTAGCCAAATGTTGCATTAGCTTAACGCTGCACGCGACAATCAGGCGAAATTTCTTTACAAAATTTGTTGTTCCCAATAGGCCTGTACCGATTTATCACATTGATAAACCTTCTCAACGATGCGATCGGCAGGGGCATTATTCACTTTTTTTACCAATTCAACCCACAGCTCAGGCGTACCGAGTTCAATAATCACATTAAACAGGGGCGTCATATCGCGCTGCAACAGCGATTGGTCAATCATATATGCCGCAAACACACACGCTTTCGGGCTTTTATCGGACACTGCGCGATAAGCCATGCCATCAAGCAAGGCTGGCACGGTGATTTTGAATTCTGGTAAAAGCTGCATGGCTAAATGCGCGCTATCAGGCAGCTTGATTAGCTCGATAAATTGGGTGATTAAGTTTTCATAGTAAGATTTATCATCTGATGACAGTTTACCTTGCTGCTGATCGCTCACTAGCTGGGTGATGCGGTCTTTATTAATCGCTTGTTGTAGGGTCAAAAATTGAGATTGGGTAGGGGAAAACGACAGCGTCATAACTAGTACCTTATCAATAGTATCTTAAGTACTTTAGCAAGTGAGAGAATAGGGTATCAAACAAAGGCGTATTAAACAGCAAATTGTTAAACTTTGCTCATAAAAAACTTTGCTCATAAAAAAACCCATTCACAAGGGAACGGGTTCAAAATATACAACAGAATTTGGCTTGATTGGCTCTCCAACCTGGGCTCGAACCAGGGACACATGGATTAACAGTCCATTGCTCTACCGACTGAGCTATTGGAGAACAGATAATCAAGTGGTGCGTATATTACTGAGATTTAAAAAATGAGTCAAGCATTTTTTAGCAAAAAATATCAATAAAATTCATGATGCAAAATGACCTATAGTAATCAAAATGATTCATAGCAATAACGATAGAGAAAAATGCTACATAAAAAAAAGACCTTTAACAAGCGATGTTAAAGGTCTTCTTAATATGGCTCTCCAACCTGGGCTCGAACCAGGGACACATGGATTAACAGTCCATTGCTCTACCGACTGAGCTATTGGAGAATAAGCGGTAGAATTTTTTGTTAAACCTGCAAAAATCATCGCAGCGTTTAAGTGGTGCGTATTTTAGCAAATTAACCGTGACTGTCAAGCCCTATATCAAAAAATTCTTTGGAAATTTTTATTTTTGACCAGATTGTAGCTAGTAATCAGTCAGTTACTGATTGGCTATTGTGGTGATAAGACGAATTTGCTACTTTAGCGATTAAGGCATCGCCATATGGGTCAAGTTGGCTCACAGCATTGATTTACAGCTATGTTAGTTCACATCTGAGATGCCGAGGTTAATAATTTTTTATGATAGTTGTTATATGAATTAAGAAGGATCTTCATTGTGGCCAATTCGGTTGAATTACAGCAAAATTTGCAAGTTGCCCCTTTACAAAACGAACTTACCATGTCTGTACTGATGACGCCTGATTTGGCAAATTTCACCGGCAATGTGCATGGCGGCGATTTATTAAAGATGCTTGACCAAGTGGCTTATGCTTGTGCCAGTCGCTATAGCGGTAGCTACGTGGTGACGCTATCGGTGGATCAAGTGATTTTTCGTGAGCCGATTCATGTAGGGGAGTTAGTCACCTTTTTAGCAAGCGTCAATTATGTGGGCAAAACTTCGATGGAAGTAGGCATTCGAGTGCAGGCAGAAAATATCCAAAACCGTACGATACGCCATACCAACAGTTGTTATTTCACCATGGTAGCGGTGGATCAACATGGCAAGCCAACCCGTGTACCACCCCTTGAAATCAAAGATAGCCCACAAGAATGCCGCCAAAAAGCCGCACAGATGCGTAAAGCATTGCGTTTTCAAAGTGATAACATTCCCCAATGTGATATCAAATAGGCAGAAAAATGCGTCATCAATATCCCTCTAAAAAACCCAACAAACCGTTAAATCCATCAGGGGCATTAAATGCTAAAAAATTAGCCTTGCTAGCCTTATTGACCTCGACTGGTATGACTATGCTGGTTCATCCTGCTTACGCCGAATTAATCATTCAGAACAACCCAGTTAGTGCTCAACCACCAGTTACGACTATTAACGAATTGCAAACCCAGCCCACGGATGCATCGCTTGACAAGCTTATCAAGGTGCTACATATCGATAAAATGATTGATGAAATGATTGCCCAACGCCAGCAAGCGGCCAGTATGATGAAAGGGTTACCCCAAGAATTCCCTACAGATGAAAACGCAGGCATTTTTAGCCGTCATGCGCAAAAACAGCTTAAAAATATCTTTGTCAAATATAGCACCGTCTTGGGACAGCAATTAGACCAACCCATCTCTAAACAGCAACTGCAACAAGCTTATCAGGCGATTGCCAAAAAAACCTATACCCAAGCTGAAGTCGATGCCCTTAACCAATTCTATGAGACCCCAATGGGACAACGCATCTTGAGCAAACAATCGCAAGTTTCCAGTGAGTTTGTGCAGGTGATGATGCCGACCCTGATAGGTGACACAAGCCAATTTGAAAAAGCGATGCCAAGTTTGCAAAAAGATATCGAAAAAATCTTTAAATAACTAGTTGACAATCCATGATAAGTCTATATAATACGCGTCACTTCGATGATATTGAAGCAACTTGATTGGCTTATAGATTGCCTGTCAGGGTCGTTAGCTCAGTTGGTAGAGCGTCTGCCTTACACGCAGAATGTCGGCGGTTCGAATCCGTCACGACCCACCAATTTGACAAGTTTGGGTCATCGTCGCCAACTACCGTGCAGTGGTAGTTCAGTTGGTTAGAATACCGGCCTGTCACGCCGGGGGTCGCGGGTTCGAGTCCCGTCCGCTGCGCCACTTATTTTAGTGGATTTAAAAACGAAATTTTTAAAGTTTTATGCCTCAAATCTCCCCTGATTTGAGGTTTTTTTTCGTCTTGGTATTTAGTTAAGTAATTGAATATAAAAAATATTATTTTTTCGATAAATCTTTTACTTATCAACTGTGTTTTTACTGACTGATTGTTAAATTACCAAACATGTTCTGAAAGATAGGTTAGTAAAACTAACGTCACCAAATGCTTGTGACCAAAACGTGACCATTTTGTGACCAAAAATTTTGGCTGACGACCTACAAGGTCGCAAGCCGTTGTTAAAACACAAGAAGTCTATCGAAAATCAAAAACATTGGCGACAATGAATAAGTGCTTTGATGGAGTATTGTCAACTATTCTGTGAGGCGTGCATATACTTGAACAGCCGTCTTAAGTCATTGGTTTCCCCAAATAATACTAAAACTGTATCAGGCTCAATGACAAAATCTGGATGCACAATGCCATCGATTTTGGATTTTGTTTGATTTCGACCAAAACCAAATTGGGTTTGGTGAAATGAAATGGTGGTTAACAGCATCACATTAAATTGATTGATTAAATCAAGGGCGTGAACTGTTTTACCGTAAAATGTAGGCGGTGTCTGTATTTGAACGATACTATAATCGTTATCGAGTTCAAACGAATCAATTAAGCCAGTTAGCGACAGTTTCTTTGCCCAGTGGGTTGCCGCCTCGTTTTCAGGTTGGATAATATCATCCACCCCCAATGCTTGTAGCACTTTTTCATGCAGTGGGTTAATCGCTCGGCTAATGATATATTTGGCATTAAGATTTTTGAATAGGGCAGTGACCATCACGTTTTGCCCTTGGTCTTCACCAATGGTAATGAGCACCACATCTGTTTGGGCAATGGGTAACCCTGAGACGGCGTTTTCGCTGGTAGAATCGATACAAATCGTGTGCGAAATGGATTCTTTGTAGCGCTCAACCTTATCCATATCGATATCAATACCAATGACCTCATGCCCTTGACTGGTGAGTTTGGTGGCGAGTGATGAGCCAAAATTGCCTAGACCGACGATGATGTATTTCATATCTATACCTTATCAATTTATCTTTAGGTGATAATAATCTCTTCGCTAGGATAGCGATAGCTTTGATGCCTTGGGCGATTTAATAAGGCAATTAAGATGGTCAATGCCCCAACCCGTCCACAAAACATCAGCCCAATCAGTACGGATTTGCTAAACGCACTTAAATGCGGGGTAATACCTAAGCTTAAACCTGTGGTGGTGTAAGCAGAAACACTTTCAAATAACACTTCTGTCATACTCATGTTGGGCTCTGCCCAGCGTATTAACGTACAACCAAACGCAATGATAATCACTGACAAACAGATAATCGCAAATGCCCGCTTCACTGAGATATCCGCAATTTCACGACGAAATACTTCGATACGAGAATAGCCGCGTGCCAGTGACACAATATTGAGCACAGCGACCGCAAAAGTCGTGGTTTTGATACCACCGCCTGTAGAGTTTGGGGCTGCCCCGACCCACATCAATGCAATGGTAAGCATCACAGTCGGTGGCGCTAGCTGTGCCATGTCTACCACGTTGATTCCTGATGAGCGCGGTGCAGCTGCCACAAAAAACCCTGTCACAAGTTTGCCTATGACACTGGTATGCTCAGTTAAGGTACCTTGCCACTCAAAGGCAAGCACACTGACAAAGGCAAGCACTAGCAAGGACAGGGTCGTCACTAAACTAATGCGACTATTGATACTTAGTAACCACGGCTTGGCACCATATCGTGAGCGGTTAGGAAACAGCAGGCGCATCACCTGATGGCGCAAATATTCCACGACATTGGCAACTATCGCAAACCCCAACCCCCCAAACAAAAACGTCACCGCCACAACCATTTGTAACGGATAATTAAAGCGCAGTTGTAACTCATATAAGCTATCACTCATCGTTGAAAAACCTGCATTACAAAATGCAGAGATGGCATGAAAAACCGAAAAAAAGATGCGGCGATGGATACTCATAGGGACATCAAGCATACTGAGATAAATCGCCATGGCTGCCACGGACTCCACCGCAAACGTGACCGCAAAAATTACTTTGAGCGTCTTTAGCACATCACTCATACGATTGGCTGAGGTCACATGCCCAATCTGTAGCTGTGTCTGATAACTGATGCGCCCTCGAAAAAAATAGCTAAAATAAGTGGCAAAAGTCAAAATCCCTAAGCCGCCCAATTGAAACAAACACATGATAATGATTTGACCCAATGGGGTAAAAAAAGCGCCTGTATCTTTTACCGCCAGACCTGTGATACACACCGCACTCGTGGCAGTAAATAGAGCATCAACAAACGCAATATGACCATAAGTGGCATTTGGCATCATCAGCAAAAACGTGCCGAGCAAAATAAGCAATAGAAAACTTAAAATAAACAACTGGGCAGGATGGGCAACGACTATCTTAAAGCTGAACTCCATCACCAATAACTTACGAATAAAAGAAACCAACAACGCAATTTTTATCAGCGATTTTTCAAACAGGAATTTGTATAAAAAAGAACTATTATCGGCAAAAAAATGTGTCACCAATAGCGCAATGACTAATAAAGCAATGGACAAATCAAACGTTAGCACAAGCTTTGAGCGTATACCTTTTTGCACATATTGACTCAATAACTCAATAAAATTAAGCCCAAGCACGATTAAATAAAACGTCGAAGCCACGCCATGCAACCAAACTTTAAAATCAAACCCTGTCTCAATAATCGCAAGCAATACAGCGAATAAACTGCTATAAAATACCAGTTTATTAAACACACCCGATGGCTTGTCATGCATTGACTCCAGCGCATTTTTTTTATTTTTTTTCAATATAAAATCAAACATCGTAAAGTTGACTTCCGTTTTACCCAAGCATAGTTGTTGTACTTTATACCGCAATTATACGTTTGAGAAAACTAGATTGAGCAATGATTTAAAAAAAGCAGCGATGATTTGATAAAATTACGTTGTTTTTGAGGCAGGCTGAAACACCAAGGTTACCGTTAAGCCTTGGGTGGTGGCAGTGGTTTGGGCGTTATTCTCAACCACTTGCGTAGGACTCAAATAAATATCGATATGGGCTTGTTGACAAATTTGATAAACAATCGATAAACCTAAGCCTGTACCGCCAATTACCGTGAAACCTGAATGGGTACTTGTGTCTTTGGAGGAAAAAGATTTTTTGGCAGTATCACTATGGGTTTGTGTACTGCTTGTTTGTCCTTGTGCTAGTGATGCGCTCGACGCATTTTGATTGACGCGGTAAAAAGGTTGAAAGACGTCTTGATAATGGGCTGCATCAATGCCAATGCCCGTATCGGCAACTTGGACGATGAGTCGTTTTGCGCGGTGATTGGGTGTGTTGCTAGCGTTGTTCACCAACACCGGGGTCGGGGTCAATGCGTTGGCGAAGTTGGTATGGGTGGCATGGGTCGAATCGGTGCTGCTTGACGACTGCGTTAAATCTTCGATAGTCATGTGGTCAATGACAACAGCGATATTGCCTGTGGTTGGGGTATATAAAATGGCATTTTGCAGTAAATTTTTGAGGAGGATAAACAAGGCAGTTTCATCTAGACTGACCTGCGTCGCTGACGTACCCAGCGCGGCGAGATGGTTGTCAACCGACAGGGTTTGGTCTTTGCTATCGGCAATCGGAAATAGCAGTTTGATGGCTTCTCGTAGCACTGCGATTAAATCGGTGGCGGTGGGCGTGTTGGTGCGCTCGGTCAGCTGTGATTGCTGGGCGTCCATACGGGCAAGGGTAAGTAGCTGTTCCACCAGATGTTGATTGTGTTCCACTCTGACAGCGAGCTTATGAATGTTTTGTTTGAATTTGGCTTGCCTTGCAGGGTCGCTATACATCGCCGCGTCTTGACTGTATTTTTGCAGTTGTTGCACTTGCAGCGAGATGGCGGTCAATGGCGAGCGTAGCTCATGCGCGGCATCCGCGATGAAGCGATTTTGGTTTTGGATATGCGTGTCAAGCCGTTGTAACAAGGCATTGATTTCAATGACCAAGGGCATGAGCTCGCTGGGCAGAATCGAGCGATGTTGGCTGTCAGTGGGTAGCTCGATCAAGCTGAGATCTTGACCATGACGTTTTGCCATTTGCCTAGCTAATATCTGAATCGGACGCAATACGCGCTTTAATACCCAAGGCAATAGGGCAAGCAGCAATAGGGTCGTTAGTAAAATTGGAATAATAGATTGCCAAGCCGATTTTAACGCAATTTTTTTCTGCCATTCGACAGGTTGACGCACAAAAATCACCCGCCTTGGGGTGTCTTTACGAAAGACTTTCCAGATTTCACCATCGAGGGTTAATTCACTAAAACCAATAGGGGTGTTAATCAATTGCGGGTGAGCCATTGGCTCAATAAAATTGGTGTCAATTTTGCCAAAACGGGCCGGGAAGATATCAACTTGCACACCGTCTTTAACGCCTTGATACTGTAGTACGTTGCTTTCATCATTGGATGAGAAAACCGTGGTCGGCGTGCTACTGCTAGGGGCAGAAGCTATCTTAGCTGGTAGAGGTGGTCTAGGCGGTGGTAAGTCATGCGGTGCAAAATCGTTATCTGGGTTTGATAGACGCCTATTAGGCTTCAGGTTACGGGGAGGGGGTCGCAGGGCCGCGCGCGAGCTAACCAGCTCAGCAAGATAGCTAAGATTGGTTTCTTGTGAGGTGTTAAACTCTTGATAGGTATAGCAAAATACCGCAATCTGTACCAAAATGCCAATCGATAGTAACGTGCCAAGGATCCAGACCAGCAACTGTTTTTGCAGTGATTTTTGCAACGATTTTTGCAGCGGCAGGGCGGTTTTTGTAGGGGTAGTCATGGTCATTTTCGCGGCTATTTGGCGGCCATTGTCTGGATGTTTTTTTAGCCTTTTGGTATCACTTTTTGTTAATCTTGGGCTTCTGCGCTGATATACCAGCCTAAACCGCGGATGTTTTTAATCCGTTTTTGACCAATTTTTTTGCGCAGTCCATAGATTAAAAATTCAATGGCATTGCTCTCTATCCCGGCTTCCCAATTATAGATAGAATTTTCCAATTCACTTTTAGAAAACACTTTATCGGGCGCGGTCATAAAAGTGGTGAGCAGCATGTATTCTTTGGCAGTAATATCGATTTCTATGCCGTCACGTTTGAGGCGTTTGGCATTGATATCAAGGGTTAAGTCGCCGACTTGTAGGGTGTTTTGGCTATTGCCCTGTGAGCGGCGCACCAACACACGCATACGAGCGAGTAATTCACTCATCGCAAATGGCTTAGTCATATAGTCATCTGCCCCAGCATCCAGCCCTTTCACGCGGTCTTTGATTTGGTCTCGGGCGGTCAGCACCAGTACAGGCGTATCGATTTTGGCACTGCGAAGCGTCTCTAACACGCTCATGCCGTCAATTTCTGGCAAGCCCAAATCCAGCAAAATCACGTCATACGCTTCGACTTTGAGGGTCAAAATCGCTTCTCGCCCATCTTTTGCCCAGTCTACCGCATACGCTTCTTCTTCTAGACTATCAATCAGACTGTCGGCAATAAAGACGTCATCTTCGACGAGTAATACTCTCATTGGGTTACCTTTATACACGAATACTGTTAAACAAATAGACTATAACACAAAAAACCGCCATTCTAAGAATGACGGTGTTGCTCATAGTTGCTCATAGTTGCTCATAAGCAAGGTTGCCATTTGTCGCTCAATTATGGCTGAGTGGGCGCACGACGTTTGAAGTCGTTCAATGATTTGACATCGCTCACGGCACCTGTTTGGGCATCAACTTTAACATGGTAGACTTCTTTACCTTTTACCACTTCAATCTGATAGCTTGGGGTTCTTGGTGATTGATTCTGGGCAGGGTTTGGTGCAGGCGGCATGCCTGTATTGTCCATTTGTGGGTCTCTGTTAGGGCGGCGTTGACCGTCACGAGGACCATGACCACCCATTTTATTCCCACCTAAATGGGCGCCAATGGCTTCACCACCGACTTGGTTCGCTGCCAATTGCATGGCGCGTTCTAGGCTGATATTGATGGCAGGCGGCGCAGTTAGTTGATTGTTGGGGTTGCCGATGTTGTTGGGGCTATTAGGGTTATTGGGGGTATTAGGTTGTGGCGGACGCGCTGGGCGTGATGGCCGTGATGGCCGTGATGGCCGTGATGGCATAGTTGCTTGGCTCACTTGACCATTAGAGGCATTGACGATATATAGCTGTGGCTGACCATTCGCATTAAGGGTCATGACCCGGTAGCCGACGATGTTGTTATTGGCGTTGTTGGCGATACGGGCAGGGTTTGGGTTGGGTCGGTTGCTACTGTCATAATAATGTACACCAACAATGCGTGTGTTCGCGGTTTGTTTTTGTACCAAGGCGACCGCTTGAGAGGCACTGATGCTCGCATTGGCGGCTGCTCGGGCGTTGGCTTGCATGGCTTGTAAGCGTTGCTCAAAGTTCTTGGCATTGGCTGGATGGCGCTTTTGCATTTTTTGCGCTTGTGGTGCCGCTGAGGTGCTCGCACAGGCGGTGACTGTCGCACCTGTAACGATGCTAAGCAGAGCTACACTAAGTCCAGTGGCTAAAAATGAGGGGTTAAATTTTGCTAAGTTCATAGGTTTTCCTGCGGTTGTTAATATAGTTGTTGATAACCCTTGATTGGATAGTACTATCATACAGAAATTAAGACAGCAGAAACTTAGCGATAACGCAGAATCGGGCTAGGTAGGTTATAGCAATCGGATTAAAAAAATTTGTTTTGCATAAACGCCCACAGCAACGTTCAAAAATGTTTTTATCAATTTTTTTGTCTGTCAAATCAAACCTGACCCCTGACAGGTTAAATAAAAACACCAGGCTCAGGTAATTGCACGATATTAATTGGACACTCAGTTTGCCAAAGATGGTGGGTGACAATGATTAAAATGCCTTGCTGCTGATGCTGTACCAGCATTTGCCACAGTGCTTCACGGCTTTTTTTATCAAGTCCCGCAAATGGCTCATCTAGCAGCAAGATTTTTTTTGGGCTAAGTAATAGCCGTGCCAAGGCAATACGTCTGGCTTGTCCACCGGAAATAGCTTGCCCGTATTCCCCTAGCGGGGTCTGTAATTGTAGCGGCTGACTGCGCGCCCAGTCTTTGAGTCCAACCTTACCCAGCACTTGCCAAAGCTGTTCATCACTGGCATCGGCGTTGCCCAATCTTAAATTGGTCGCCAAGGTCTGGTCAAAAATATCAATCTGTTGCCCCAAATAACCTGTGAGCGCGGGCGTATCGTGTAACGCTAGCCAATCCCTACCATTGAGCTCTATGCTGCCTTGTTGCGGTGCTAGTTCACGAGCCAGCGCTTGTAACAGTGTTGATTTGCCCGCGCCCGAGCGCCCAGTAATCAATACAGGGATGCCTTGGGTGGCAGTCAAGCTGATAGCTTTGAAACCGACAATCGCCTGCGGCATTTTGGCAGCTAGCTGATGGATGGTGAGTGTGAGTGGTGCACTTAGGCGCGCAACATCGATGGGTAAAGGGGCTAAATCATGGTTTAAGTGATTGGTTAAATCAGGCGTTAAATGATGGCTAGGTTGTAGCGAAGGATTGAGTAATTCATTGAGTTGGTGTTTTGCTGCCAAACTATTGCCAAGGGCTAGCGAATGGGTGACTAACGGTGTTAGCAAGTCAGTCATGCCCATAATACCGAGGGATAGCGCAAGCAACATCGGCACACTGATGACAAGGGGCGTGTGATAAAAACCCACTAACAAGCCGACCAAAACCGCTGCAATCAGCCACTGCATGATTAGCATGACCAATGATTGGGCGCGCTGGATGCGCTTTTGCTGATGCGTATGTTGAGTGTCGACGCTGTTAAAAGCAGTCAATTCGGATTGCCAGCGCTGCCAAATCAATAAATGGGTAAGCGCCGATAGCGGATTGAGCAAACTGACACGCCTAGACTCTGCCAATGCCTGATGAGCGCGGGCGTGCTTGATACTGCGCCATGTCAGCAAGGCAGGTAGCATCAAACCCGCGATTAAAAATGTGGCAATCAAGACGGGGTTAACCTCATACTGATAAAGTAAGGTGGCTACTAGCAAGCTAGCGGTTGTCGCGACTAGCCAAGGCGATACCACGCGCAGTGGCAACTCATTGAGTACCTCAATATCATGGGTTAAACGGTGCATGGCATGGGTAGATTGTAGGGTACTTGATAAATTTGCCAGTGGCAGGCGTGCAAACTGGTTAAAAAACCGCACTCGCAGCCGCTGCAACAAACCAAACACCGCATGGTGGGACACCATCATTTCACCATAGCGTCCTGCGGTACGTATCATCGCCATCACACGGATAATCGCTGCCGGTACCAGATAATTAAAACTGTGTGAGCCCAGCGCCACCATCCCCGCCATTGCTGCCGCAGAAATAAACCATCCTGACGTCATCAATAGCCCAATCACCGATAACGCAGTCATCATGGCTAAACAGGCAGCAATGAGCCATTTATCTAGCTGCGTGCTAAACAGCTGGGTTAAACGAAAGGTTTGATGACTGTTTGCTTTTTTTTGCGGGTGAGTTTTGACAAAGTTATTTTGATTAATAAGCCTATTTTCACTAGCAAGTTTATTTTCACTATTAGGGGCTGTCATACCGTTACGCCTTCGCCAAAGTAGATGCAATATCAAGGCTTATTTGCCGATCCAGCCAAGGTAGTTTTGTGGCATCGTGCGTCACCCATAACACGGTTTTACCGCTAGTCACTTGTTGTAATAGCGCATTAATCTCGGCTGCGGTATCACTATCTAAATGCTCAGTGGGTTCATCGAGCAGCCAAAGCTGCGCGTCTTGTAATAGTAACTGGGCTATTGCCAGTCGTCGCTGTTGTCCACCGGACAACCCGCTACCACGCTCACCTAACTGAGTATCTAGCTGATTTGGTAGGGCTTTTATCAAAGGTTTTAATCCTACTTGCGCAAGAATTTGCCATAATTTGTCATCACTGGCGGTTGGGTTTGGCAGGCGCAAATTATCGGCGATACTCATCGGCAGTAGCATGGTTTGCTGTGACAAATAGGCGATTTGGTGGCGAAATTGCGTGGAATTGATGGTGTTAAAATTTTGGTTGTCAATAAAAATATCGCCTTGGTAGGCACAAAAACCCAAAAAAATTTGCAATAGGGTGGATTTGCCGCTGCCACTTTGACCGACAATCGCTAATCGTTCCCCTGCGGCAATAGCGAAACTTAACGGCGCGAGCCGTGTGCGCTGCTGATGATTGACCCAAATATTATCTGCGTCAATGGCAGGGGGCGCAGTTAATATAAAGGGGTTAGCTTTTGTTTTTTCCGCTGACGCAAACGCTAACAACGGTGATAATTCAGCAATCGCACCTTCCGCTTGCGCTTTAACATGATAATCCGCGCCCAACTGACGTAGCGGGGCATAAAATTCGGGTGCCAACAGCAGTAAAAATAGGGCCGATTGGTAAGGCACAGGCACCATGTTTTTTTGCCAAGGTAAAATACCGATTAAACCAAAACCCAAATATACGGCAAGTAGCGCAATCGACAGCGCTGCTAACAGCTCTAGCGCTGCGGTGTTTAAAAACGCAATTTTGAGTACCGACATGGTGCGCATACGATAGGCTTCGGCTGAGGCGTCGATGTCTTGACTCGCGTGCCCGACAGCATACAGCCGTTGCAATGTCGCCGTGCCACGTAACCAATCCAAAAATCGCCCGCTCAGCTGTGCCATCGCGGCAAATTGTTGCCGACTTTTACGGGCGGTGGCATGACCAATTAATACCATAAATACAGGGACTAGCGGTGCAGTCAGCAGTAAAATCAGCGTCGCTATCCAGCTTTGGGTCGCAGCGGCGACTAATAGCATTATAGGCGTGCTCACCACAATCAGTCGCTGCAGATAAAAACGGCTGACATAGCCCGTTAAGGCATCACATTGCTCAATCACCATACTGGCAAGCCCGCCATCACTGCCATACTGGTAGCGCGCCGCACCTACTTGTGCCAGTTTTTCAACTAGCGTTTTTCGTAGGATGCCGGCTACTTGTAGCCCCGCGTCTAACGCCAGCTGGTCTTTACAAAAATGCAGTAAAGGACGTAGCAACAGACACCCCATCAGCCACGGCAGATAATTAAAAAATACGTCAGTGGCAGGGCGGTGATGGGTAATTTGTGTTAACCAATCTGCAAAGATGACCGCAATCAGCCAAGACTGAAGGATCAATATCAGCGTAGAGACAACTGACAGTCCCCATGCTATATAAATCGGTCGCTTTGCCATAGCAGCATAGTGACGAAGGGTTTGGTTGACAGCAGAATTTTCAGACATGGTTGGTTAACAGTAACGATAAAATCAATGGACATATCATAGCGTATCAAGCACGGGTTAGGTACGACAAATCATGCTCATCAAGGCAATGAGACAAAAAAGTGTAAACACCGTGCCCACCAATGAGGGTTGATAAAACCTTGATAAAGGCATATAAAAAGCCATATAAAAGACAATTAAATAAGTAAAGCGATGAACGAGCCCACTTTAAAATATTACCTTCAAGAGACCCATAAACTATCGCTCATTCAACTATCACCATCTTTGACATGGTATGAGAAGATGGTAGCAGCAACGGAATACTAATCATAGTATTTTGTAGTCGGGTGCGACATTATGCCGCATGACAAATAATTTATAGATTTATATAATGTTTGTAAATAAAAAATTACCCTTTTTTAAACCACGCATGAGGGTAATTGACATCTGAATTGGTTGTCAAACCAAGGAGTCAACATGATAACAGAACATCTCGTCGATATCTCCCGTCTGCAGTTTGCAGTCACGGCGTTATATCATTTTTTATTTGTACCACTCACACTGGGCATGGTGTGGCTGCTGGTCATCATGGAATCGATGTACGTGATGACAGGCAAAGAAGTGTGGAAGGACATGACGCGTTTTTGGGGCAAACTGTTTGGCATCAACTTTGCCTTGGGTGTCACCACAGGCATCACTATGGAATTCCAGTTTGGTACCAACTGGGCGTACTACTCACAATATGTCGGCGATGTTTTTGGTGCACCGCTTGCCATTGAAGGCTTGATGGCATTTTTTTTAGAATCGACCATGGTCGGACTGTTTTTCTTTGGTTGGGATAGACTGTCACGCGGACAGCATTTGCTGGTGACTATATTGATGGCACTGGGTACCAATCTATCCGCGTTGTGGATTTTGATTGCCAATGGGTGGATGCAAAATCCGGTTGGCGCAGAGTTTAGTTACCAAACCATGCGCATGGAAATGACCGATTTTGCGGCAGTATTATTTAACCCTGATGCGCAAAACAAATTTGTGCATACCGTCTCTGCCGGCTATACGGTGGGAGCGACCTTTGTGCTTGCCATCTCAGCGTGGTATCTGCTCAAAAAACGCGATGTCGAATTTGCCAAACGCAGCTTTCAAGTCGCGGCGGCATTTGGTTTTGCGTCGATTTGTAGCACCATCGTACTGGGTGATGAGTCGGGTTATTCCATTGGCTTGGCACAGCAAACCAAAATGGCAGCGATAGAGGCGATGTGGGAAACCGAGCCTGCGCCTGCCAGTTTTAATTTGATTGCAGATATCAACCAAGCCGAGCAAAAAAACAACTGGGCAGTGCAAATTCCGTATGTGATGGGCTTGATTGGGACGCGCTCACTAGATACCCCGATTTTGGGTATCCATGACATCAAAATCATCAATGAAAAACGCATCATCAATGGTCAAAAAGCGGTGTTGCTACTGGATCAATTACGCAGTGCGCCCCCAGGTTCAACCCCAAATCCTGTGACAGTGGCAGAATTTGAAAAGGTAAAAAAAGACTTGGGCTTTGGGTTATTGCTCAAACGCTATTCGCCAGATGTCAGCAAAGCCACGCCTGCCATGATTAAACAGGCCACCGATGCCACTATTCCACCTATTATTCCGATGTTTTGGTCATTCCGTGCCATGGTGGGCTTGGGTTTTTTATTGTTGGCATTGTTTACGATTAGTCTTTGGTCAAGTGTCAAAGATAACTTTATCCAAAAACCTTGGCTGTTACGTTGGGCATTATTGATGCTGCCTGCGCCTTGGCTTGCTGCGGAATTTGGTTGGTTTGTTGCCGAGTATGGGCGTCAACCTTGGACGATTTATGGCATGTTACCGACCTATTTTTCAGTCTCCAACATTAGCGTGGCGAATGTGTATGCCTCGCTGGCGGGATTTGTTGGTTTTTATACGGTGCTGCTGATGATTGAAATGTACTTGATGGTGAAATATGCCCGTAAAGGACCCGCAAGTCTAGGTACAGGCAAATACTACGGCGAAGATACTCACAAGGTTCATGTGAGTCCTTCATTAAATTTGCCCCATGATACAGCCGAGGTGAATCATGTTGTTTGATTATGAAACACTCAAAATTATTTGGTGGTTATTAGTCGGTGCGCTGCTCATTGGGTTTGCTATCATGGATGGGCATGATATGGGCGTGTGTTCGTTACTGCCTTTTGTCGGCAAAGATGATGAAGAGCGGCGGGTGATTATCAATACCATTGGTCCGCACTGGGAGGGTAACCAAGTATGGTTTATCACGGCAGGTGGCGCGATTTTTGCGGCATGGCCGATGGTGTACGCCACCGCTTTTAGCGGTTTTTATTGGGCGTTAATGGCAGTATTGTGGGCGTTATTTTTCCGCCCGGTGGGGTTTAAATATCGCAGTATGATACACAATCCAACCTGGCGCAAAGCGTGGGACTGGGGGTTGTTTGTCGGTTCATTTATCCCGGCTGTGGTGTTTGGCGTGGCATTTGGCAACTTGTTTTTAGGCGTGCCTTTTAGTTTTAATAACCATTTGGTATCGACTTATACAGGCTCATTTTGGGCATTACTTAATCCATTTGCCCTACTGTGCGGCTTGATCAGCGCGTCTATGTTGATTATGCAAGGTGGGGCGTATTTGGCGCATCGCACCCTTGATGAGGTACAAAATCGTACCCTTAACTACGCTGCTATCAGTAGTATGGTGATGGCAGTACTGTTTGTGATAGCAGGGGTATGGATACAATCGATTGACGGCTATCGTATCACCAGCCACATTGACCCCCAAGCCTTACCAAATGTGCTTAATAAAGAGGTGACGCGTCAAGCGGGCGCATGGATGGCAAATTATCATGAGTATCCGCTGGCATGGGCATTCCCTGTACTTGGTGTCATCATGCCGATTGTCACGGCGATATTGTTAAAAGCGCGTAAAACCTTAACCGCATTTATTGCCTCCAGTATTGCTGTGCTTAGTGTGATTATGACCGCAGGGGTGGCATTATTTCCGTTTGTCATGCCATCCTCTAGCGATCCACGTTCAAGCTTGACGATTTGGGACAGTGTATCGAGTCATCTTACCTTGATGATTATGTTGTTTGTCGTGGTGGTGTTATTACCGATGATTGTAGGCTACACCAGCTGGGCATATAGCGTGATGCGCGGTAAAGTGACCAAGGCTTATGTTCGAGAGCAAGAGCATTCACTTTACTGACCCAAATCAAGGCAACTCAATAGGAGAACACAATGTGGTATTTTGCGTGGATATTAGGATTGGGGTTTGCGGTATTATTGGCGATTTTAAACGCGCTATGGCTTGAAAATGCCGATGCGCGTAATAAAGCCTTTAATCCAAAAGCAAAGGGCGATAATCCCACCAATGATGGTACGGTGACAGAAGGCAATCCCACTGAAGATATCCATAAAACAGGTAACACTTCAGATAACGAGTCCTTATAGCCATCAACCTCAACCATTAGCGCTTTAAGTCATCACGGCTTAAAGCGCTTTTTTATGCGTTTTCAAAACCCGCTATTTTTTAATTATTTTCTTATTTGGTACACAATTTGCATTCCCTGTCTTGGCAAAACTGATTAATACTTGAGCGATAATTTTTTATCGAGGGCATAAGGGCATAAGGGTAAAAGCTTCATGAGAAAGTTAAACAATACGGTTCAACGGCATACGGGTAAACGGCTTAATAAAGCCTATAAATGGCTATTATCCGTGATGGTTTTTTATCAACATTCCTCGGTGTACGCTGCGACGCCCACCAATGAGCAGCTATATGACTACCAAAATGTGATGTGGGTGGTTACCGCTGTTACCAATTCACTACAGCGGGCATTTGATTAACGCTTATAAGCGATTATACTTAACAAAAAGCCATCCTCTTACATAAATATTTAATCATTTCAAATTTAACGTCCTGACTCAAAAACGTAATTGTTTAAAAAAGCAAAAATCTTAAAAAAGCGAAAATCTTAAAAAAGCGAAACCCTTAAAAAAGCGAAACCTATGCCGAATTCATCGACCCACGCTACAAAACACCTGTCATCCGCCACCGTCCGCTTGAATAAATTCAAACTTGGGGCTGCTGCGGTTATAGCCCTTGTGGGGTTAAGTTTGACAGGCTGTCATGCCATGGCGACAAAAAACGCACCAATTGCTGCAAAAGCTGATAGCACTAGCACGGTATCAAATGGTATTAAAATCATCAAAAATATTGCCTATGGCACGGATACTCGTCAACAACTCGATATTTATACCCCTGCAGACGGTCAGCGTCACCCTGTGTTGATATTTGTATACGGGGGCAGCTGGCAACATGGCAAACGCCAAACCTATGGCTTTGTCGGTAAGCAGTTTGCCAAGTCGGGCTATACCACAGTGGTGGTGGATTATCGCTTAGCCCCTGCAAACGTATTCCCTGATTATGTGCTAGACACGGCCAATGCGATGGGTTGGGTGTATCGACATATTAATCAGTATGGCGGCAACCCTAATCAGCTATTTGTCATGGGGCATTCAGCCGGTGCTTTTAATGTGGTCTCAGCGGTTGATGATAAACGGTTTTGGTCACAAGCAGGCATTCCTGATAAAGCGGTGTTAGGCGTGATTGGACTAGCAGGGCCGTATGATTATGATTTTCGTGGCGGTACTACCAAAGTCGCCTTTCCAGCTGATAGCACCCGCCAGCAAGTGATGCCTGTGTATCATATCCGCCAAGATGTACCCCCGCATTTGTTGGTCACAGGCAGTAAAGATATGCTTGTCTACCCACAAAATGCTGATAGCCTACAAAAAGCGCTGACCCAAGCAGGCGGCAAGGTGGAGCGGGTGCAAGTCCCTGCCACTCATGCAGGCGTCGTCATTGGACTGGCAACACCGTTGCAGTCGTTTTATCCCACCTTTAACAAGGTCAATGCGTTTATGCAGCGTCAATTACCAAACGCTAAGTGATCGGTGGTAGCGATGGCGAGTATTCGCTAAGTGAGTTTTAAGTTGTTAGGCCTTTTATTCAGCGGTTAACTGACATAAGATAAGCCATTAAAATATAAACATTGGAAATTATGCGTATTTTATTAGCCGAAGATGACAAACAAATTGGGCGAGCCTTGCAAGGCGCCTTTGAAGTCAATGGCGATGCGATTGATTGGGTCACCGATGGCAAACAAGCCAATTTTGCGATACGAGATAACGTCTATGAAGTGATTTTGCTGGACGTGAATATGCCATATCAAGATGGCATTCGTTTAATTGCCCATGCGCGTAAACAGCCGTATGGCAAAGATTTATCCATCATTATGATTACTGCCAATGACAGTGTGCAAGAGCGGGTCAAGGCCTTGGATTTGGGCGCAGACGATTATTTGGTTAAACCGTTTGATTTAAGTGAGCTACTCGCGCGCATTCGTGCAGTTAAACGTCGGCAACTTGGCTATCAGTCCAATCAGCTCAGCAATGATGTATTAACACTTGATATGGACAGCCGGCAAGTGCAGTTTCAAGGCGAGTGGAAATTTTTAAGCAATCGAGAATATGCCGTACTGTACGCGTTAATGAGCCATGCAGGCGCGGTGCAATCACGGCAAGCGCTTGAAGATAAAATTTACGCTTGGGACAATGACATTGAAAGCAATGTCATTGAATTTATCATTCATAGCCTTCGCAAAAAATTAAGCCCCGATGTTATTAAAAATATTCGAGGCTTGGGCTGGTTTGTGGATAAAAAATCGTGAGTGAGCCGCTCACTACTACTTTAGCCCCGTTAGCTAACAGTCAACCGACAATGCCAAAAGCCAAATTTCGCCATTCGCTACAATGGCGATTGGTGGTCACGTTGACAATCGTTGTGCTGTTCTTTAGCTGTGTGGTTGCAGGGTTTGGTGCGTGGCAAGGCTACAAACAAGCCCAAAAACTACAAGATATGAAATTAGCGAGTTTGGTGAGCTTGGCAAAAAGCCATGATTTGACGTTTCAACAAGATCAAGTCAATGTAAACTTTAACTATGATTTGCCGTCGTTATCAGAGGTAAAAAGCGATAATGATAGAAATGCCATTGATATTGAATTATTTAATAACGATAAGCAAAAAAATCGAACCATTATTTATTGGCTGCACGACCCACGGCTGCAATCTTTTTTTGGTGTCAGTCAGTTAGAAGCGTTGAAAAATCGGGCTGATGGTCTGTATGACATACAAACCAAGACAGGGGGTTGGCGGGTATATTTGTTTACGGCAGATCCTCACAATGCAGACAATAATTTGCTGACAAGGCGGCTACTGGTTGCCGAAAAATCTGGCATTCGTCATACCCTCGCTTGGCAAAGCGCCAAACAAATTATTTTGCCATTACTATTATTGATTCCACTGCTCGTGTTGGTATTGGTGTTAACCATCAACCAGCTATTCTTACCATTACGCACCGTCACAGAGATTTTGCAGCACAGTGCCAACTCGCCACAAAAACTTGCCAAGACTGCCTACCGTAATGATTTAAGCTTACTTATCAATGATGACTTGGTTGCTAATCTGCCCACCGAAATTCAGCCGTTTTTACGACTGATTCAGCAGCAGATTAATGACTTAATGACCATGATGGCAAGCAATCAGCGCTTTATTGCCAATGCCTCGCATCAGCTGCGTACGCCAATGACCGCCGTGTTGTTGCAAGCAGAACAACTTAAAAATTTAACGGTTGGCACACCAAATTTTGAGCAGGCGGTTGATGAGTTACTCGCCAGTATCAAGCGAAATAACCATTTAATGAACCAGTTATTGCTACTTGCCAAAACTGAACAACTGCATCCGTTTGAAAAGTTAACGGCGTTTTCAACCAGTGCGATTATTTCACAGCTATTAATTGATTATTACCCATTGGCCGAGCAAAAACAGCTCAATCTGGGTGTTGATGAGTTAATGGATGTTCAATTACCAATAAGTGAATTAGGCTTTAACATCATTGCCCAAAATCTTATTGAAAATGCCATTAAATACACGCCAAGCGGCGGCAGTATTGATGTCGCCGTCTACCAACAAGTCAGTGGCACCACTGTGCAAGCTGTGTTATCGGTAAAAGACACTGGGCAGGGTATCGAAGAGGCTGACATCGCCAAAGTGCTTGAGCCATTTTATCAAACACAAACCGACCATACGGCAAACGGCTTTGGGCTCGGCTTGTCCATTGTGAGCAATCTGATTGCCAATAGTGGTGGTAAGCTTATGATGCAAAATCGCTACCCGCCCTCCCAACCTACCAGCATTACTGGGCTTGATGTCACAGTCACGTGGGATATCACCGTATAAATGCCTTATAATAGTAAATCCTTGTAATATTTAATGCTAAGACCTTGTAACATTGACAACTTAGCATATAGGGGTGTGGTAAACCTACTTGCTGAGAAACTATAGCAAGATTGCTTACATCTTTTGAGAAAATTTGGCGATAAAATTTCATTTTCTAAGTCTTGCCTAAGTGAGCATTGTCATAATAACCCTAACAAACAAGCGATTATCAAGACTTGTTTGGTAAACGTATACTCACCGTTGCCTATTGTTTAAAGGATTATATTATGAAAATCACTCAAGTTATCGCATTAACCCTAGCCAGTGCCGTTGCGACTGCAAGCTTTGCCGCTACTACGCAATCAACCATGCCTGCGACCCCTGCAAAACCAGCCGTTGTTGTGAAAAGCACTGCGCCTGTTGCAAAAACAGCGTCAGTAACGACTACCAAAACAGCTACTAAACCTATGCCTGTTAAAGCGACACCCGCTGTGCCAGCCACCAAAGCCGTACCTGCAAACACTACAGTAAACACTGGCTTTAAATGTAAAGATGGCGCAGTATCGAATGCTAAGTCAACCCGTGGTGCGTGCTCAGGTCATGGCGGTATTGCTAAATAAGCAAAAAACAAGGATTAAAAAACAAGGATTAAAAAACAAGGTCTAAAAACTTTGTCTAAACTTCATCTAAACACCTTAAACGACTGGTCAATACCAGTCTTTTTTTTATTCAAAAATGGCACAAATCGCGTTTACATAAAATTACATTAGTGCGGAATCTGCTAATTTCGAACTAATAACGACCCTTTATCATGGCACTGATGAATTGAAATCGGCGAAGCGAAATAGCCGGCGAAAAAAGAGCCTATTGCTATGAATAATTTGGTGTTAAACCCCTTTAACCTTTCTGTTGCCCAAACCCATCCTACCTTATCGATTGTGCGTGGTGCGACTGTCCCTAGTATTATAAAAAATGAATCACTTGCAGATATCTTTGAGACAACCGCGCAAGCTTACCCACAAAAAACCGCGTTAACCTTTGGCTGTAAAAGCTTGACTTATCAACAGCTTGATGACGCTGCCAATCTACTGGCTGACAGACTGATGGCGCAAGGGGTAACTGCAGGGCAGTTGGTAGGGCTTTGGCAAAATCGTGGCTTAGACTTACTGATTAGCCAGCTTGCGATTGCCAAAACGGGCGCCGGCTGGCTGCCGATGGATGCCGATATCCCGCCCGAGCGGATTTTGGTCTGCCTGGAAGATGCCAATGCTGTGGGGCTGGTCACATCCGATGATTTAGCGCCGGTGGTTACTGAGCTGTTAGCACCGCTACCGATAAGCCTATGGACGGTAGAACAACTGCGGAGCAGTATGCCAAGTATAAGCGATTATCCACAGCACAGTTGGCGACGACGGGGTGAGGTAAAACCAAGCGACCCTGCCTATGTCATCTACACGTCGGGTAGTACGGGCAAACCCAAAGGCATTTTGTTGTCGCAAGCCTGTATTTGCCACTTTTTGCGCTCAGAAAATGCCCGTCTAGGCATTACTGCTGACGATAAAGTGTATCAAGGGTTTTCAGTATCGTTTGATATGTCGTTTGAAGAGATTTGGATCAGCTATTTGGTTGGGGCAAGTCTTTGGATTGCGCCAAAAGCGATTGTGGCAGACCCTGAGGCGTTGTATCAAGCGTTAACCGAACAACATATCACCGTACTGCATGCCGTACCCACCTTGGTGGCGTTATTGCCTAATGATGTGCCCAGTATTCGCATCATGAATTTGGGCGGTGAGATGTGTCCCGATGCGGTGGTGCGTCGTTTTGCCAAACCTGCTAATATCCCCAATCGCCAATTGTTTAATACCTATGGCCCGACTGAGGCCACGGTGTCGGCAAGTCTGGCGCTGCTTGAGCCCAATGAGCCGGTCACCATTGGGATTCCTTTGCCCAATTACGGTATGTTGGTGCGAAGCGAAACCGGGGATATTTTACCCTTGGGCGAAACGGGCGAGTTGTGTATCTTTGGTCGTGGTGTGGCGCTCGGTTACTTGGGTCGCCCAGAACTCACGGCTGAAAAATTTATTGATAACCCAGTCGCTGAGACTGACGATGAAAAAATCTTATACCGCACTGGCGATTTGGCAAAAATTGATGCCACTGGCAACATCTATATGTTTGGGCGCGCCGATGACCAAATCAAAATCCGTGGCTTTCGGGTAGAGCTTGGCGAGATCGAATCGGCGTTGGTGGATATTGACAATATCGGTACCTCAGCGGTGGTGTTGCGTCCACTCAATGAGGTTGACCAACTGGTCGCCTTTGTGGTGGCAGATGACGCCGAAAAACAACAATCAAGCGAAGGCTATAGTCAACAAGATTTACGCCATTTATTGCGGCAACGCTTGCCAAGCTATATGGTGCCTGCACGCTTTGAGTGGCTTGAAGATAGTGCAGTACCGCGTTTGCCATCGGGCAAAATCGACCGCAAAGCCCTAAAAGCCATGCCGTTAGCCGATCTGCAAAGCGATGTGGCAGGCGATGAGCCTACGGATGAGGCTGAAGCCGTGTTGTTTGATAAACTTAAAAGCTTGTTAGGTCTGCAGGCCATCTCACGACAAGCCGACTTTTTTGATGATTTGGGCGGGCATTCGCTCTTAGTGGCTCGGCTGATTTCCCAGCTACGTCAAGTGCCTGCCTATAGCCATTTGACCATTGCTGATATCTACCAAGCGCGCACGGTGGCAGGCATTAGCGAAAAAATGCGAAGTCAACAGCGCAATTTGTCAGATGTTTTATCAATAGATCGCCAAGAGCATGAACGCTATCAAGCAACTAGCATGCAGCGCTTGACAGCAACGGTATTGCAAACCCTGTATTTGCCGGTGATTATCGCCTTACAAATCATGAAGTGGCTGGCACCTTTCTTTACTTACCATTATTTTACCGGTGGTTCCAATGATTCAATGATATTAGCGATAGTCTGGTCGTTATTGACCTTTATCGTGGTGGAAGTCTTGGGGTTTGTGGTCGCGATTATCGGCAATCGCTTACTGATGACTGGGGTAAAAGCAGGGAAATATCCATTGTGGGGCATGGTATATACCCGTTGGTGGCTTGCCGACCGGTTGACCGATTTAGCACCAAATTATTTGCTCGCAGGCTCAAGTCTTTACCCCAGTTATTTGCGAGCGTTGGGCGCGACGGTGGGACAGCATGTCAACATTGGCTCAATTACTATTCGCAATGCGCATTTACTGAGTATTGGCAGTCATGTGGATATCGGTAATGGGGTCAATCTTGATAACGCCTATGTGGAAAAAGGCTGGCTACACCTTGGTAATATTGACTTGGCCGATCATACCTACGTGGGCTCGTATGCCGTGCTTGAAGGCAATACCATGATGAAAGAGGGCAGTCATTTAGACGGGTTATCAGCCCTCGTAAGCGGGGCTGTTTTGCCTGAAAATAGTGCGTGGCAAGGGGCGCCGCTTCAAGCCATGAACAAACCTGCGCCGATGCCTGCCTCACATCCGCAAACGATCACGCTGGGACTGCATTTATATTACATTTTAGGGATGATGGCGATTGCTTGTCTATTCTTTATGCCTATTTTCCCGACCTTTATCATGGTGGATTGGTTTGATGATAAATTTGTGATGCCGTTTTTCCAGACTGTAGACTATCACTGGATCATGTTACGCTATTTTGTGTTGGCCATTCCTGCCACTGCGGTGATGATTTTTTTAACAGTCATTGTCTCTGCCATGATTCGTTGGATAGCCGTACCAAAGTTGCAAGCTGGTATGCATCCGGTACACGGTAGTCTATATCGCCGTAAATGGCTGGCCAATTTAATCCAAGAGGCAAGTTTGCAGACCTTGCATGGGATATATGCCACAGTGTATGCGCCGTCATGGTATCGTTTACTTGGGGCAACCGTGGGCAAGAATGCCGAAATCTCGACGGCTATGGGCGTGGTACCTGATATGCTCACCTTGGGTGAAGGCAGCTTTATCGCCGATGCGGTCATGCTCGGTGATGAAGAGGTGCGCCAAGGCTGGATGCACCTAAAACCAACCGTGGTGGGCAATCGCTCATTTATTGGTAATGGCGCCTATGTACCAGATGGTAGTAACATCCCTGATAATGTGCTCATTGGTGTGCAATCTCGCGTGCCTGTTAATGAGCAAATGCAACAAGGCGACACCTGGTTTGGTACCCCAGCGATTCGTTTACCAGCGCGTGAAGTGATTAACAGTTATGCGCCAGCGTTGACCTTTGCGCCTAGTATCGGCAGGCGTATGAGCCGTGCCTTGATTGAAGGACTGCGTATTGTTTTGCCGCTTGCCTTTACCATTGGGGTGGGTTATACGATAGTCCAAGTCGTGCTTAATATGGAAGATGCCTATAACACGGGCATTGCGCTGCTAGCCTTATTGGGCTGTGGTGTGCTGTATGGACTTGGCAGTATTGTGTTTGTGGCACTGCTCAAATGGCTATTGGTTGGACGTTATCGCCCACGTTCGGCGCCGATGTGGACACTGTTTGTGTGGCTATCGGAAGCGGTGACCAGTCTATACGAAGCAATTGTGGTACCCAGTATCAATAACTACCTACGTGGCACGGTATATTTGCCTTGGGTGATGCGGTTATTCGGTGCCAAAATCGGTAAACGTGCCTGGCTTGATAGCACCGATATGACGGAGTTTGACTGTGTCAGCCTTGGCGATGATTGTGAGTTAAACAACCATACCGGGCCGCAAACCCATTTGTTTGAAGACCGTATTATGAAAATTGGCACCGTCAAAATCGGTAATGGGGTCACAGTGCGTTCGCGTAGTACGGTACTGTATGACACCCAAGTTCATGATAACGTCATCATTGAACCGATGACGCTGGTGATGAAAGGTGAGGAGTTGCCAAGCGATAGCGTTTGGAGTGGCTCGCCTGCGCAGTCGATTACCCGCGGTGTGTCTACTCCATAAGGAGCTTAGCCATGTATGTCGATCACCTAACCCTTGGCAGTCAAACCATTCACTTGTTTGACTTAGGCATCACAAGCGCGCAGCGACACCGACGACGCACTATGTTGGACAGTGAGCTTACCGATTATTTTTTTGACAATGCCCAAACAAGTTATCTGTATCACCAACCGGCGCAACCTGCCAAGCTGAGACTTGAGCCATTGGTACTGCAAAGCTTAACAGAGCCAAAACAGGTAGACACACAGGACTACCGCTTGGCAATCAGCTATGCATTGCCATTGGCGGCGGTGACTTGGTCGGCGCAGCCTCTTGCCCTAGATATTTGCCCACCATCGGCGTTTAGTGACATGAGTGATGATGAGATTAATGATTTTTGTCAATTATATTTTCCAGACTTACTAAAAAACGGGATACCCAATAAAAATGACTTGGCAAAACAGTGGTCGGCGTATGAAGCCAACCTGAAAGCCTTAAACTTACCGTTACAAGAATTTGACGGTCAGTTGGCAGAGCAATTTGCGCAAGTTGATAGTATGCACGAGTCATTTTTTTACCGCAATCAACGCTATTGGCTGAGCTTGTCACAATTAACGGTTAATCATCAATTTTCACCTTGTTGCAATTAATTTGCTTAATTAGAGCATCAAAAGCTTATGACAGATACAACCTTACCCGCGCATTTCAACCTATTAAGTTTGACAAACCATCCCAACTATCTTGATGCGTTAGTAGATCAACAATGGCAAGTATGGGGCTATGATAGGCGTGAAGACTTGCTACAATTTTTTGCGCAAGAATTTAGCGCGGCGATGCCTCGCACTTGGCTGTTAGTTGACACTGATAAACGCTTTCCCAACGATTTGGTCGGGGCGGTGACATTAAGCTTTGATGAGATGGGTCAATGCCAACCAGCCGCCCGTAATCCTTGGCTGGGTTATTTATATGTTGAGCCACGGTATCGCGGGCAAGGCCATGCCAAGCAGTTGACCAACTATGCGGTGACACAAGCGCATCGATTAGGCTTTGACAAGGTTTATTTATATGCCAGTGATGAAACGGCGCGCTACCAACACTGGGGCTGGCAGATGATTCAAACGCTTGACTTTCAAGGCGAAACGGTCAATGTCATGGTACAGCCTGATTAAATTAAGACAGGTATGATAATTTATCAATCCTATTAGGCGATGGCTAATCAAAAACGATCATAATCAGAAAACTATGTTTTTTTCATCAAAAAATAACCACGCTGCAACCAGTCGATCCATGCTGCTAGTCGCGCTGTATGAAATTTTAAAAGGCATTGCAGCGTTGGTATTTGCTGGTATGTGTTTTTTTGGCATAACAATTTATTGCATGAAATTAAAATTTTTACTCAATATTTGCATTATTTAATCGGGCAGTTATTCATCAGCCAAATTGATAAACTTGATGTGTATGTGATAACACTTTAAGCCATCAGATGCTAATAGCGTAGGTTGCTGACAGTTTGAACCTTGCTATAAAAAAACCGAGCTGAGTAAATCAACTCGGTTTTTTCTCAATTGTTTATCTCAAATGTTTGCAGGCGAGACATATAATGCAACATTATAGGGGTATTGCAGACCGTAGGTAACAGCCTATAATGAGTCAGATAATATAAACAACCACACAAGGACTTGACATGCTAAACCTAAAAGACCCTAACTTACTGCAAACCCAAGCACTCATTAACAACCAATGGATAGGGGCGACCAATGGCGAAACCATCGACGTCACCAACCCATTTGACAACCAAGTGATTGGTAGCGTACCGAGTCTACAAAAAGCCCAAGTTGCAGACGCCGTTGCCATCTCGCATCACGCACAAATTGCCTGGGCACAAAAAACCGCCAAAGAGCGAGCAGACATATTAACCCAATGGGCCGACTTAATCGACCAACACAAAGACGACTTAGCCACCATCATGACCGCCGAACAAGGCAAGCCACTCACCGAATCGCGCGGTGAAATTGGCTATGCCAACAGCTTTATCCGCTGGTTTGCCGAAGAAGGCAAACGCATCTATGGCGATGTCATCCCTTCAACCAACCAAGACTTACGCTACGTCGTGTTAAAACAGCCCGTCGGTGTCTGTGCCGCAATCACCCCGTGGAACTTCCCTGCCGCCATGATTACCCGCAAAGTTGCCCCTGCCTTAGCTGCTGGCTGTAGCATAATTGTCAAACCTGCCACTGAAACACCCTTGACCGCATTAGCACTGGGCGAACTTGCCATACGTGCAGGCTTACCTGCAGGCTTGCTACAAATCGTCACCGGCAAGTCATCCGTCATTGGCGAAGTGCTCACCCAAGATGAACGTATCCATAAACTATCCTTTACCGGCTCTACCGAAGTTGGTCGCGTGCTGATGGCGCAGTGCGCCTCCACGGTCAAAAAACTCTCGATGGAACTAGGGGGTAATGCCCCATTTATCGTCTTTGATGATGCCGACTTAGAAAAAGCGGCAAGCGGTCTTATTGCTTCCAAATACCGTAACGCGGGGCAAACCTGTGTCTGTGCAAACCGCGTGTATGTGCAATCAAGTATTAAAGACAAATTTTTAGCCATCTTCAAACAAAAAGTAGAAGCCTTAAAAGTTGGTAACGGTATGACAGAGGGCGTGAATATCGGTCCGCTCATCAACCAAGATGCAATGGACAAAGTCGAGCAGTTACTTGAAGATGCGGTCAACAAAGGCGCGACCGTGGTCACCGGTGGAAAGAAACACAGCGCGTCAGATTTAAGTTTTGAGCCAACCATTATCACGGGTATCACCGATGACATGGACATCGCTAGCCAAGAGATTTTTGGTCCCGTCGCCCCGGTATTTATTTTTGATACCGATGACGAAGTGATTGCCCATGCCAACAATACGATTTATGGACTAGCGGCGTATTCTTATACCCAAAGCGTTGCGCGTTCGTGGAAAGTGTGTGAAGGACTCGAATATGGTATGGTTGCGCAAAACACAGGACTGTTATCAACTGAAGTTGCACCATTCGGCGGTGTGAAGCAATCCGGTTTCGGTCGTGAAGGCTCAAAATATGGGATTGAAGATTATGTGACTACCAAATATTGGTGTATTGATGTGCAATAATAGTTCAATCGTCCAAATTCATGGCATACATTGCCATGATTGGGCGTGAGATTGAACGCGCAGATTTAGTTTATTGGTTTTTTGCAATGAGCGCTTTAGAATTTTTACTCAGCGATATCAAATACTTGGCGCAGATATGCCAAAAAGGTATCGTTATCGGTCATGGTTTTGCCCGGGCTATCGGATATTTTGGCAACCGATTGCCCGTTACATTCAACCAGTTTTAGGACGATGTTGAGCGGTGTTTGCCCCATATCATTGGTCAGGTGAGTCCCGATACCAAACCCAAGTTGAAAACGGTCGTTAAAATGCAAGTACAGCGCCCACGCCTTCTGCAACGTCAACCCATCGCTAAAATTTAACATTTTGGTTTTTGGGTTAATTTTGAGTTGTTGGTAGTGCGCGTAGGCTTTTTCGCCCCATTCATACGGGTCACCACTGTCATGACGCAGTCCATCAAATAGCTTGGCAAAATACAAGTCAAAATCGCGCAAAAAGGCATCCATTCCGACCACGTCTGTCAATGCAATACCTAAGTCTCCTCGATATTCTTGAACCCAAGCTTCGAGTGCCGCTTTTTGGAAATTACGCAAGCGCACATCGAGCGCCTGAAAGGCTTGCAGAAATTCATGAGCCATTGTGCCAATTGGGGTGATATCGAACTGTTTGGCAAAATACACATTGCTGGTACCGCGAAATATTTCCGGCACTGCCATCAACCGCTCAATCACTTGTTCTTGCCAAGCGACACTATAACGTCGACGCGTACCAAAATCTGATACCAAAAACGGGACGTCATAAGCCGCCATTTGGCGACGATAATCTTGTAACAGTAGCAGTTTATCGTTTAGCCGTTGTTCACCGACTTGCCAAGCCGATTGCTGATCAAGGTGACTAAAATACAGTTCATTGACAATCGCCAACACAAAGATTTCAAACATCATCGCTTGAATCATCGGGCCTTCAATACGAATGTCTAACCGACCTTCGGCATCAAGGGTCGCTTTGATAAAACGCCGTTTGAGTTGAAATAATTCCAGATAATCAACAAAATCACTTTTGATAAAGCGCAGACCACGAAGGTATTGCAGCTCATCAGCTGTAAAGCGTAGTTCACAAAGCGCATCGAGCTCGGCATTGACTTCATCGAGTAGCGTTGATAGAGGATAGGCGGTGTCTTCAAGGTTGCGACAGCGAAACGCATATACGCTATGCGTCTGTGGAAACTTGTGTAGTACCACTTGTAGCATGGTAAATTTGTATAAATCCGTGTCCAACAAAGACTTAATAATCGCCATTACCCATCCTAAATTCTGTAACTATTGATAAGAGTGACTACTTTAGCATTAATTCGCTTGGATTGTACAAAATCTGACTCTGTGCTTGGCATTATGGTTGGCTGGGCGTATCGACTTTAATTTTATTGACGGCATGGTATTCACGGTTAAAATACACCAAGCCTGTCTGGTCTTTGCCTTGTTGTATGGCTTCGATACGACAGATAAAAATCCCGTGTGTGCCGACTTCTTGGATTTGCTCGATTTGGCAATCAAAGCTCACCAAGGCATTGTCCAAAATCGGTGATTGGGTCATCAAGGTATGCCATGTGCCATGCTCAAAGCGCGCTTGCGCTTCGAGTTTTGATGCAAAAACCGCAGATAATGGTGCATGATGATCGGCAAGCACATTCACCGCCAATACCTTGTTTTGCACGAAATATTCATACGAGCGTGAGGCGGTATTCATGCATACGAGCAAGGTCGGTGGGGTATCGGTTACACTGCACACCGCCGATGCAGTAAAGCCATGACGACCCGCAGGGCCATCAGTAGTGACCACATTGACCGCAGCCGATAACATCGACATGGCATTTCTAAAATCAGTAACGTCAACCATTATTTTTTCCAAAGTACTTTTTAAATTATGAGGTCGTCCAATTGATGCGTGGCTAAATAGTCATTTCGGACAAGCTTGGCGCCTTGTGCTAAGGCAGACAACTTGCCTTGTGCCACATGACGGGGGAGCGGCGCCATCCCGCAATTGGTACAAGGGTACAAATTTTCAGCATCCACAAACTGCAAGGCTTTATGTAGCGTTGCTGCCACTTGCTCAGGCGTTTCTATCTGATGCGTCGCCACATCAATCGCGCCCACCATCACTTTTTTGCCACGAATCAATTCGATAAGTTCCATCGGTACGCGCGAATTGTGACATTCTAGCGACACCATATCAATCGCCGATTGCTGTAGTTTGGGGAAGATGGCTTCATATTGTCGCCATTCACTGCCCAAGGTTTGTTTCCAATCAGTATTGGCTTTGATACCATAACCATAACAGATATGGACGGCAGTGTCACATTTCAACCCTTCGATAGCACGTTCAAGTGCCGCAATGCCCCAATCATTAACTTCATCAAAAAATACATTAAAGGCAGGCTCATCAAATTGAATAATATTAACCCCTGCCGCCTCGAGTTCTTTGGCTTCTTGGTTGAGTAGGGTAGCAAATTCCCAAGCCAGTTTTTCGCGGCTGCCGTAGTATTGGTCACTTAAGGTATCAATCATGGTCATGGGTCCAGGTAGCGCCCATTTGATAGGTTTGTCTGTGTGCTGACGTAAAAACTTGGCGTCCTCAGCAAATACCGATTGCGGGCGCGACACCGCACCTACCACAGTCGGCACACTGGCTTCATAGCGATTGCGAATTTTTACCGTAGCGCGATTGGCAAAATCAACCCCATCTAGATGCTCAATAAAGGTGGTGACAAAATGTTGGCGGGTTTGCTCGCCGTCACTCACAATATCAATGCCTGCCGCTAATTGCTGCTGCAATGATACCAATAACGCGTCTTGTTTGCCTTGGACAAGCGCGCTGTCTGTCAGCTTCCAAGGTGACCAAAGTTGTTCAGGTTCAGCAAGCCAGCTTGGTTTAGGCAGGCTACCTGCCGTTGATGTTGGAAAAAGTGTCGTCATTGTTTTCTCTTTAATTGTTTGGTGTTAGCAAAACTGCTTAAGCGACTTATTAAGCTACTTGGGTTAAGTTACTTGGGTTAAGCGACTTGCGAATTTAACCAGTTTTGTAATAAGGTTTGGTAGGGTTTAATAAAGTGGGTTTCTGTGTATTGACCTTGTTGAATCGCTAGCTGGCTACGTTCTTCACGGTCATACTCGATTTTGGTCAGTGAATAATCCTCATGATTTAAACTCGGCTGATAGCTTTGACCTGCCACGCTATTGGCGTTATAAATCTCAGGACGATAGATTTTTTGGAACGTTTCCATCGTGCTAATCGCGCTGATAAGCTCAAGGTTGGTGTAGTCATTGAGCAAATCACCTTTAAAATAAAATGCAAAAGGCGCCACTGATTTTGGCGGCATAAAATAACGCACCGATAACCCCATTTTGCTAAAGTACTCATCTGTCAGCGAATACGCGTCTTGTACATATTCAGTGCCCAAAATCGGATGACAATTGGCGGTTCGGGTGTAGGTCTTAGTGGTCGATACACTCAGACAAATCACCGGTGGTTTGTTAAATTGCTCACGATAGGCAGGCGAGTTCAGCACATACTCAAACAACTTACCATGCAAATCCCCAAAGCGCTCAGGCACGCTAAACGATGGCTGGTTTTTGTTATGCGCCAATAGCCATACACTAAAGTCATAATCGCGCACATAGGAAGAAAAACTGTTACCCACGATGCCATCGATTCGCTGCTGGGTCTGGGTGTCAAAGATAACGGTTTTTAAAATCTCAATAGCCGGAAAGCTGTCTCCCGTACCCGCTATCTCAAGATTGGCAGAGACAATCTCAAGCTCGACCTGATAGCGGTCGCCCGTCACATTGTCCCAATGTGCCAAGTCATTAAATCGATGGTTAATCATTTGCAGGGTATTGCGTAAGTTTTGCTGGCGGTGTTCACCCCGTGCCAGATTGGCAAAGTTGGTAGTCAGCCTAGTATCTTTGGCAGGTTGGTAGTTTTCATCAAATGCAGTGGTTTTGATATGACAATCAATCGGTAAAGTCATGTCTATAATCTCCGTAATAGTCGCGCAAAAAATTTTCTTTTAGCACCCTACGATTACTAAAAATCGTCACGGCTAAAAGTACAAAGACAGTTATACGCTAAAATTAAGATGAATAAAAACGAATTAAAATTTAAAAATGATGAATTTTATTCATTTTAGGTTTTTTCTTGCATAAAGATTGGATTGCCACCCATGCAAAAAATGCCTGCCTTGCCAAGCCCGCTGAATCAATTGATAGGCAAAAAAGCGTCATTATTGGACAAGCGGCTTTATCTGACCTTGCCGTAAAACCACCGACTTCAGGTGGTGGATATAAGGCAATTGCTTAACTCTATAAGATTTGCTATACTCATATCACTATATTTAATGTCTTGCACTCAACAGTTAAGTTAAGACTAAATTGCGAGTACGCAGTAACTTAACTGGTAAGGCACTCCAAACACACACTTAAGCTAATCCGTGTCTATTGACAATCCTAATGGTAGGATTAGTTTAAAATAAGAACCTTAAATGTACGGTGTGTCGTACGGGCGGTTGCCACTATTTAAGGTTTGCGGTGGGGCTTCACCGTCTTGCAGAAGGAATCCCCTCGCTTTAGGGAGGGGAGGAAGTCAAATTAAGATGGCAATATCATCTGTCATCATTAAAGCGTGCATCAAGCGATTCCCCTGTTATGCTATCTACCCCATCATCTCATAACAAATCGTCAAAACTATATATTAGGGTAGTGGTAGTTGGCATCGTTACCGCGTTGCATGGGCTGCTGCTATATCTATTTTTTCAGTACCAAACGCCATTAAAAATCAAACCGCAAACCACACAGCCGCTCGAAATCAGCTTTATCCAGCTGAAGCCTCACCCTTCACAGACCTACCATTCACAACCGCCTGTCGCCATTAATCATGCAAACCCTACCAAGCAAGCTTATCCTAGCACTAACACACAAGCGGCTGATATTAAAGAAAAAACGTTCCCAACACCAAACCCTACACCCGCTAAACCGGTAAATGACCCAGCAAAAGATAATAACCACAAGCCAAACGAACGCAGACCAACGATAGATAATTCGACTCACCAAAAAAAAGCCAGTCAACCTAAAACTGCGTTATCTACAGCAAGTCATATTCAAACTGAAAATCAAGCAAAAACCCTGGATATTCCTAACCCGCCATTAATAAACGCCCATGAAAATAACGCTCACTATGAACAACAGCAAGCGGTGCAAATAGAACGTAACATAAGTTCAAACACTAGCCAATCTCTTGCTCAACCCAAATCAGCTACTATCACCAACTCAGCTACTACTGACCAAAGCCATACCAATGCTGAGTATGCTTTAAAACCTATAACTCACGATGAGCGTGCTAAATTATCTGCTAAATCATCTAAAGACTCGATGCGTTCTCAAATACAAAAAACGCCAAATCGGCCCGTTAGCCCAATTATTTCAGCTTTCCCCGCTGTCCCAACTATTAATTCGTCACCAAAACCAGCAACACCCATCACCTTTGGCAATGCGGAGGCAAGTTGGCAGAAAAGACCTAACACGCAGTTACCACCCAATTTATCCCGTATTGTGACACTAAAACAGCTATCCAGCCTACAAGTAAAACTCAATGTCAATGCCCAAGGTGGCGTGGAAAAATGCAGGATTACGCAAACATCGGGTGATCCAGAGGTGGATAAATTTATTTGCCAACAAGTGCAAAAAGCCAAACTTTACCCAAAAAAAACCAATGGCGTCACGGTACCAAGCATTGGCAATCTCACCATAGCACTGACCAATCTTGCAAATTAAATTATAGAATATATCGTTGAAGCGGCATCTATGTGATAATCATGAAAGGCTTACTGTGTCAATATTGATTAACTAGACACATAAAAAAAGCCAACCTGATGAACAGATTGGCTTTCATGTTATTGAAAGTTAGCTTATTTCTTTTGGTAAGATAAACGTAGACCATATACCCAGCCATCATTATCTTGGAAATCGCCAACAATACTACCATCGGGTAGATTTGCTTTGGCATCACCAAACATTAAGTATTTAACGCCACCTGAGACAGCCCATTCAGGTGTCAAATTGTATTTTGCCCCCAAGCCCACATTCCAGTTACCTTCGACAGGTCCTAGAGAAGTGATGGGATTGCCTGCGCCTGAGTCATAACCCACAGCGCCCGAAATAGCCAATTGTGGCGATAGTTTCTTACCTAGACCGACTTCAGCAGTCCAAGCGTCTTTAGAATAATCAACCAAATTAAGGTCACCATTTCCACTAGCTATTGCTGCTGCATTATAAATTTTTGGTTTAATTGCAAAATCACTCCATGGAACCCAACGCGCTTTTGCAGTTAAAAGGGTTGTTGGATTGAGACCTGTTTGGAAATCTAAGTTAACAGATTTTGGCGTGGTGATAGTAATTTCATTGGTGCCGACACCCGCTGCACCAAGTGCAGGAAAATTTTCCGCCATATTGACATCATGGTCGATTTCAGAGCGATAGGTTAACGCGGCTTTGAGGGCAATTTCAGGTTTTAAATAAGCAATCCCAGCCATCCAACCATAAGCCGTATCACGCGTAATATTTGCATCATATCCTGATGCAGTACCATACGCGTTACCACGTAAGTGGACATCACCTTCTAAACGCTGAATCGTAGGACCACCATAGATTTGAATGTTTTTCTTTTCACCCAGTTTTACCCCCAACAGTCCTGTGAAATTTTGGCTAGTGATGCTCACATTGGTACCACCATCAACTTTCGACAGATTGCCTGTGACTTCCTGCGCCCGTAATAAAGTTGGTAGGCTTGCTACCCCTTTATTGATAGTAGCAATACCTGTTTCAAGCCGGGTTTTTTGAAACGTCAATTGATCTTTAACGGCAGTGGGCAAATTGGGGGTGGTTAAACCTGCATTAACTTGAGCAAGCTGGTTTTGTAGGGTGGGTAAACTCGCCTGTCCTGCATTAATTGTGTCAATCACTCCTTGCAAATCATTGGCATTGGTTACGGGTAGTGCCTCAGAATTACTGGCTTGTAAGGCTTTGGTGACATCTGAATAAATGCCATTAACAACATTTGTTGGCGCACCCACAAAATTATTGTCACCTGAGTAATTAACATCTGCGCCCCAAGGCTGATCAAAAAATGCCCCTACGCTGATGGTATCATTGACATCGGCTTTTGCCCCGAAATTTAAAAACTGGTAGTCATCGGCCATATCAGGGACATTGCGACCAGCGGTAAAGTTTGCCTCAGTCGTCGCAACCTTTGCGTTATCTTTACCCTCGATTGTTGGATCAATAGTAATGTGCTCAACATAGGCAAAAGTACCTTGCTCGGTAAAAGCCCAGCTTGGTTGGGTAGAGCGGTCTAGACCAGCGGCGTTTGCGATAGAAACAGTAGAAAGCGTAGCAACGGCTAGCGCAAGAGAAGAAATTTTAAATGACATGTGAAGCTCCCTGTTTGATTTTAATCATCACGTCTAACAGCTAATTTAATAAAAACTTATCAATAAATTAGAATTGACGTAATACCTTCCTTTCGTCAGTCAAAGAATAATCAAAATTTTAACAATTGACAACCATAGAATCACATTTTTGTAAGAATTTATTGACCTGAGCAGTCACGAAAAAAAGAGGGTGTTAACCCAATGAGTTAACACCCTCTTTTTACTGACTATATCTAGCTAAACAACTATCGACCGCGGTAAGTAATACGTCCTTTCGACAAGTCGTAAGGTGTCATTTCAACTTTAACTTTATCGCCTGTTAAGATACGAATATAGTTTTTACGCATTTTTCCAGAAATATGCGCAATAATTTCATGCCCATTTTCTAAACGCACTTTAAATAATGTGTTAGGTAAAGTATCAACCACTTCGCCTTCAAATTCAATTACATCGTCTTTTTTTGCCATAATACCTATATCTATGAGTCAAATGTATAAATGCAGATTATACGCTGATGCGTGTGTTATCGCAACTTTTAAGCCCTAAATCAATCAATTGAAAAAAACAGCTAGAAGATTTGCGCACATCGCGCCCTTATTCAGGCAAATTTAGCCAAATAGGGGATAGCCTTGTTACCGGCAACAGTGATTGAAATTGGGGTGGATACAGCGCGTTGATAAAGTACAGCCCATCAGCAGAGGCCGTCGCTGCCGCAAGTGACCGGTTTTTGCTCAGTAGCAATGTTTCAATCCATGCGACTGGCTTTTCACCGCGCCCAATTTCAAATAACGTACCCATAATATTTCGCACCATGTGATGCAAAAAACCATCGGCTTGGATATCCAGTACCAATAGCTCACCATGCTGAATCAATTTGGCAAAATGGACATGGCGCACAGGCTGATTAGATTGGCAGGAAGCGGCACGAAAACTGGTAAAATCATGAGTGCCTTCCAGATAGGTCGCTGCCTGCTGCATCAGTTGGACATTCAGTGGGGCGTATTCATGAGTAATTTGCTGATTGAGTATCGCAGGTCGAAAGGGGTGATTGAGGGTAATATAGCGGTAGCGTCGAGCAATGGCAGAAAAGCGCGCATGAAACTCAGCAGGCATCACTTGTATCCAGCGCACCGCGATATCATCAGGTAGTAGAGAATTTGCGGCACGCAGCCAATTATAAGGCTGACGCGTGGCACTGGTTTGAAAATGGGCAATCATATTTGACGCATGGACGCCGGCATCAGTACGACCTGCAGCAATGACTTCTATGGGTTCATTGGCTATCTTTGATAACGCTGCTTCAACATGCTGCTGAATACTATCAACTTCTTGTTGTCGTTGCCAGCCGCGATAGCGAGTACCAATAAATTCGATGCTGATCGCATAAGTATTTACAGTCATAAAAAAGCCAATTTTGCCAAAACCTACGATAAAAAAGCCTAGTATAACAACTAATCAGTTATTAGGCGACGGTGTGGGTATCTTTTAGACAATGCGCCCAGCGCTGACGGCGGCGAGCAGGGTTATCATAACTGCCAATCAACCAAAGCAGACGGGCAAATATGGCAGGTAAGGTCAATCGTCCCGTCATCAAAACCTCACATTGAGCCAGCCATGCCCCCGCTTCATACGCTTGGCTGACGCCGCCATACGCGCATTGGGTCGTCACTGCAACCAGACAGCCTTGTTTTTTCGCCTGTAATAATTGGTTTTTGATGGATTCGGCATACGGCACATTGCCTGCACCAAATGCCAAAATAATGATGGCATCAGGTTTTTCAGACAATAAATTATCCAAGCGAGTGGCGAGCAACTGCGTATCTACGGGCGTCAAATAGAGTGTGGCAATGTTGGCATGGGACAAGCTGTCAAACACTTGCGGCAATTCACTCAACCGATCTTCTAGCCAAAGTTGATGCTGAGCCTGGGTGATTTTTGCGGTATAGCTATTGGCGGGATAACCAGCACGGTGGTGCCCCACAAACGCCATTAAATCATGGCTATGAATTTTTTGCACAGTTTGGGCAGGCCAATCTTCACCAGAAAAACACACCCGTACCCCAGGCTCACCATGACGGGCTAATTTGCAGGCATCAAATAAATTCTGCGTGGCATCGCTCTGCGTGTCGATAAGGTAATCAGTTAACACATTGCTATCAAGCAAAGGTCTCATTGCCCCTGTCACCACAATACTGATATGACTACCCGCAAAACACTCTGCCAAAAAAGCCGCGAGGTAGCTGAGCGTATCGGTGCCTGTTAGCACCACAAATTGGCGAATCCCTTGCGCAATGGCTTGTACAATTAATTGATAAAAATGCGCAAAATCGGCAGGCGTTAACTGGCTACTGTCTTTAATGACATCATTATCCAATATTTGCCAATCCACAGGGTCGTGTGCATGGTTTGGGTAGGTGGCAAAATGGGTGTGTAAAATATGTGATAACACAGGTAAAAAAATATCGGCATCTAAGCTAGCAAGCGGTTTGCCATAACTGCCAAAAGTGCCGCCCGCGTAGATAATGCCAATACCTGATTTGGTGATAGATTTACTCAATTGAAATTTTACTCATAAGGGTTGGCAACGGATAACTTATCAAGGACAGCGATTTCAATCGCTTCCATTTCATCTTGCTCAGCTTGCCCAAGTTCATGGTCAAAACCCAGCAAATGCAGCATACCATGCACCAGCAAATGGGTCAGATGCTGCTGAGCCGTTTTGCCTTGCTCAGCGGCTTGACTGACCACCACCGCATGGCAAATCACTAATTCACCTAGCGGCAATGCAGGCAGTAATTCTAGTACAGCTTCAGGCAATTCACTGGCATAGGATAAAATATTGGTGGCGTAGTCTTTGCCACGCGCATCCAAATTGATGGCGCGAGCTTCCACAGGCTCCGTGACATAAATTTCTAATTCAACGGTTTTTTGAAAGATAAATTCACCCAGTTGACTAGGTATTTCGGTGGTATCTCCGTGGGTTTGAAAATAATGCATCACTTGTTGCAAAATAGCGACAATCTTGTCTTGTTGGTACAAGGCTTCAAGTTCGCCAAAATTTGGCAGTTCAATTAAGTCTTCAGCGAAACTAATTATCACTTGACTCATCGGCACTTGACTCATCGGCGCTTGCGGCAAAGCACCTGCTAAATCACCTGTTAAATCAATTTGGGTTGGCAAAGCTGATGACATAAGCTACTCCGCAATACCTATATCAATGGGTGCGTTATTAATCGGAGCGTTATCAACCGGTGCTTTATCAATCGGGGCGTTGTTATCCGTTACCCCGATAGCCGAACTTGCGGCTTGGGACTGTGCTTGGCTTTGTTCAAGTAGGCGCGATTGCTTTTTGGCTTCTTTAATCGCTTCTTGCGCTTCATCGTATTTATCGTAGGCTTGCACGATTTTTTGAACCAATTGATGGCGTACCACATCTTTGCTATCAAACCGCGTCACATGAATTTCTTCAATATCCGCCAAGATTTCTAGCGAATGCCGCAAGCCTGACTTGGTGCCGCGAGGTAAGTCCACCTGTGACATATCGCCCGTGATGACCGCCCGTGAGCCAAAACCCAAACGAGTCAAGAACATTTTCATCTGCTCAGGGGTGGTGTTTTGTGCTTCATCCAAAATCACAAACGAATTATTTAAGGTACGACCGCGCATGTAGGCGAGGGGGGCTACTTCAATGACTTGTTTTTCAATCAGTTTTGCCACTTTTTCAAACCCTAGCATTTCATATAAAGCGTCATAAAGTGGGCGTAAATAAGGGTCGATTTTTTGGGTCAAATCCCCTGGTAAAAAGCCCAGTTTTTCCCCTGCTTCTACCGCAGGGCGCACAAGCAAAATACGCTCAATCTCATTGCGCTCTAGCATATCCACCGCACAAGCCACCGCCAAGTAAGTCTTACCCGTCCCTGCAGGCCCTACGCCAAACGAAACATCAGACAGTAAGATTTTTTTGACATATTGCTGTTGGTTGTAACCGCGGGGAATGATTTTTCCTTTACGGGTTCTCAAACTAATTGGGGTGAAATCAGTACTATCTGCGCGCTCGCTGCCATTTTCACTAGCGGCATCATTTTCTAGCGCTAAATCTTGCTCGCGGCTAAAACTCGTTTGCACGAGCAGGTGCAAATCTTCTGGCGAGATGACGTCGTTGCTTTGTGCTTCATCGGCAAGCTGTGCCAAGATACGCTCAGCACGTGTGACTGAATCAAGCTCACCTGAAATCACAAAATCGGTTTTGCGTTGGTGAATGTGGACTGACAGACGATGTTCAAGGTACTTAATGTGGTTATTGTATTCGCCAAGTAAGGTTTTGAGTTGGTGGGCTTTTAGAGATGATAAATCGACCGTTCTGCTGATGGTATCGCTCAAGAGTGCTTCCTTTTATGGGTTTTTATAGTTGTGATAAATCATAAGGTTGAGAGATTAGGGGAGTATCACAGTAACCAATATAATATTTTGGCACGTTGATACTATTATGGTAAATATATGCAAAAATTCAAGTGACGTTCACGGGTTTTTGTCATTTCAAGTGATTTTGAAGCCAATACTCAGCCAATGCTCAGCCACGACAGGCAAAAAATTAAATTTTGAAAAAATGAAAAAAAATGTGACAAAATGCTTGACGACATAGGGTTAAATACGCATAATATGCACCCCATGACAGGCAAGAAATACTTTCAAAATTCTGCCTAAATCCTGCAAATTTGCCAAACATGGCGATGTAGCTCAGCTGGTTAGAGCGCACGACTCATAATCGTGAGGTCAAGAGTTCAAGTCTCTTCATCGCCACCATTTGCAAATAACTTAACGCACGCTATTTTGACAAGTCCCGTGTTTTGCTAAGCCAAGCATTTTGATGTTTGGCTTTTTTGTTGCTTGTCATTTGGTTGTTTGTCATTTGACAATAAAAAAATGAAAAAGAAAAACAAAAAAAGGGCGATAGCTGTATCACCCTTTTTGTCATTTAAATGACTATTTAAATTGGCATCCAATATTAACGAGCATCGTTATAGGCTTTATCGGCATCATCAAAACGTGCCATGACTTTATCCGACACTGGCGTTAACAGCGACACCACATAGATGGCAATCATGCCTAAAATAAAGCCTGGTACGATTTCATACAGACTACTACCGGTTAATGGTTTCCAAGCGATGACCGTCAACGCGCCTACAAGCATGCCCGCCAACGCACCTGTGCCAGTCATACGTCGCCAAAATAATGACATCAATACCACAGGACCAAACGCCGCGCCAAAACCTGCCCAAGCATACGAGACCAATCCCAACACTTTGCTGTCTGGGTTTTGGGCGATGACAATGGCAATTGCTGAGACCAAAAGCACCATGAAGCGACCAATCCAAACCAGCTCTTTTTGCGTGGCAGTAGGGCGAATAAAGCCTTTATAAAAATCTTCTGTAATCGCGCTTGAGCATACCAATAATTGACAGCTTAGGGTACTCATGACCGCCGCTAAAATAGCCGACAACACCACACCGACAATCCAAGGGTTAAATAATACTTGTGCCAAACCGATAAAGATACGCTCGTTGTTATCTTTTAAGATGGCAGTTTGTTCAGGATGCACCGTCATATAGGCAAGCCCAAAATAACCGACCGCCACCGCGCCTGCTAGGCACAAAATCATCCAAGTCATACCGATACGGCGGGCATTATTTAGTGATTTGACCGAATTTGCCGCCATAAAACGCGCCAAAATATGCGGCTGACCAAAATAACCCAAGCCCCACGCAGCCGCACTGATGATACCGACGAATGACGTACCAAACAGCAAGTTACCGTAGTTTTTGTTGTTTGCCTGTGCCGCCATACTGACCGCCGCATGAATCTCATCCATACCGCCTAAATTTAAATAAACCATGATGGGCGCGAATATCAGCGCAAAAATCATCAAACTTGCTTGAATCGTATCCGTCCAGCTTACCGCCAAAAAGCCCCCAATAAAGGTATAGATAACGGTGGCAAATGCCCCTAGCCACATAGCCGTGGCATAGTCAATTTCAAACAAGCTTTCAAATAGTCGCGCACCTGCGACAATGCCTGAGGCGCAATAAATCGTAAAGAAAAACAAAATAATCGCCGCTGAAGCAATTTTAATCAATTTATTGTTGGCGCCAAAACGGTGGTGAAAGTATTCAGGCAAAGTCAGCGCATTGTTATTAAACTCAGTATGCACCCGCAGTCGACCCGCCACCAAAAGCCAGTTAAAATACGCACCAATCACCAAGCCAATCGCAATCCAAGATTCACTCAACCCCGATACATAAATCGCCCCAGGTAACCCCATCAGCAGCCATCCTGACATATCTGACGCACCCGCCGACATCGCGGTCACAAAACTGCCTAGACTACGGCCACCCAAAATATAGTCATCAAAGTTACGCGTGGCAAAATATGCCGCAAACCCGATGCCCAATACCAAAATCAAATACAACGTAAATGTAATATAAACGGGTGTCATCCCATCACTCCTAAAGTCATCCCGATTCAAGGTAATAAAACCACTAAAAATTGATAGCAGTCATAGAGATTTTACAATTGGCATCACACGCTAATCGACATCCTGATAGATACCATCTAATAACGAAAAGTCACATTGTAGAAAAATTTTAGGCATAAAAAAAGGATAATCGCTGTGATTATCCTGTTTATGGCATAAAATTGTCAACGCGCTAAACTTTGCGATACATAATATCGTAAATAGCGCGACCTTCCTCCATACCCCGTTTTTCAAATTTAGTTAGTGGGCGAAAATCAGGACGTGGCAAAAAGTTACCTATACCTTCGCTGTTTTTGCCTTCTACATTTGCAAACGCGGTTAAACCATCCATGACTTCAATCATCCAGTGGGCATAATGTTCCCAATCGGTGGCAGCATGAAATATGCCGCCTTTTTTAAGCACCTGTTCCACCACACTCATGCGATCAGCACTGACAAAACGGCGTTTGTAATGGCGCTTTTTTTGCCAAGGGTCGGGAAAATACAACTGCAGCGTGTCAATATGCGCCGCCGGTAATTGCTGCATCAGGGCAATGGCATCGCCACTGATGAGTTTGAGGTTATTTAGACCGAGTTCCCCTGCCAAAAATGCACAATTACCCAGTCCTGCCTCATGCACTTCAATGCCGACAAAGTTTCGTGTTGGCTCATTTTTTGCCATTTCCACCAAGCTTGTGCCCATACCAAAGCCAATTTCGAGTGTCAAAGGCGCATCAGGGTTTGAAAATAGCTCACGCAAATTGGTTATGCCGCCGATATCCATTGCTTGAATTGCATCCAAATTGGGCTGAACAAAAAAATGGGCAAAGTCTGACTGTAACCCAGCTTCTGCCTTTTTGCCCACATGGGTTTTGCGCTTCATAAAAGTTTGAATGGCGCGATAGTGCAGGGATGAATCAGGGTTTTCATCATTTGGTTGTAGGGCAGTGGATGGATTGGGAGAAAGGCATTGGGCATCGGGTTTAGCCGCATCGACTGTCTCAGAAATTTGGGTGTGTTGGGGTGTCATCATTTGCAAAATCGTAGTTGGTGTGATAAGGGGTGGTTGTGATAAAATTCGGCTATTATAAGTGAAAACCCCAAAAAGTGAAAACCTCAACAAGTGAAAACAACCAATGGATAATCCCTAATCGCCATGTTATTTCTTGAAAAAACATCACCGCCGCCATTTTGGCAGCCACAGCTAACTGATAAACAGCGTCTGATGTATGACAAAGCCTTTATCGGCAATCGTTCGCAGGCGTATTATCTCAAGCGTTTTGCCCAGTTTGATCAAGCAGGGCGATTGACGGCAAAGTGGCATTGGGCAGGTTTTTTGATGACGTTTCCTTGGCTGTTATACCGTAAGCGATTCTTAGATAGCATTGTCTATTCGGTGGCGGGATGGTCATTTATTCAGCTTAATGTCACCATCATTTTGGTGGCGATAGAGTACTTATTGATACGCAATCTTGATGAAGCGATTCGTATGCCGCTACGTATTGGCATTGGGCTTGCGATTTGGCTGTTTTGGTCGGTAATGGTAGCACGTTGGAGCGATGCTTATTATTATCGGATGGCGCGCCGTGAAATCGCCGATGCGATTGAAATGTATCCGCGGGATGAAGAAAAACAGCTGGCTCATATCCGCAGGCACGGCGGCGTGAGTTTGGTAGGTTTGGCGCTGGCGTTTGGGTTTTATGCGTTTTCTTTGTTTGTGATTCAAGTGCAGTTTTTGCCGATTTATGCCAAACAAAAAGCCAATGCCACGCTGTTTGAGGTGCTTGATATCGTAGAAAGCGCACAGGGACGAGTCGATGCCATCTACAAAGCCACCGGTCAATGTCCTGTCAATACACCGCTAAGCACAGATAACCAAAAAGTGGTGTTAAAAGTGTTGACCCAAGCAGAAAGTATTCCAACTGACAGTCATTGCATGATTCAAGCGACAGTACGAGGCGTGCCGTTTCCCAATCGCTGGCTCAATGGTCAGACGCTGACCATGTACCGTATTGGTGATAGTAAAGTCGATGGTAGTTGGGGCTGTATCACCTCACTCAATCGCAAGCAAATCCCCAAACAATGTATGCTGGCAGAGCGCTGATGAAATAATAGTGTTTACAACCACTAGCCGATACGATGGCGGTGGTTTTCAAAAAAAACCGAAGCCTAAGTAACAGCCTAGGCTTCGGTATTTATTTATTTTTATTTATCGGCTTTATTTTGAAGCCAGCAAAATAACTTACTTCATCAACAACGCATTGATGCGTTTTAGATAAGCGGCTGGGTCTTCAAGCTGACCGCCTTCGGCAAGTAATGCTTGGTCAAAAATCACTTGCGCGAGGTCATCGAACTGCTCTGCGCTTTCCAATTTTTGAATGAGTGGATGGTTTGGGTTGACTTCCAAAATTGGCTTGCTCTCCGGCACAGGCTGACCCATTTGTTTGAGCATTTGCATCATCTGTGGTGATAGTTCACCATCAGCGGTAACGAGCAGAGCAGGGCTATCCACCAAACGATTTGACACGCGCACATCTTTAGCACGGCTACCTAACACGCCTTTGAGTTTTTCTACCACAGGCTTGAAGGTTTCTTCCGCTTTTTTGGCTTCTTCCTTTTCGGCTTCATCGGTCAAATCACCCAAGTCTACCGCGCCTTTGGCGATGTTTTGTAGCGGTGTGCCATCGTACTCAAACATAAAGTTCATTGCCCATTCATCAACCGGGTTGGTCATCAAGATGACTTCAATGCCTTTTTTCTTGAACACTTCAAGTTGCGGACTGGCTTTGGCGGCGGCAAGGTTTTCAGCTGTTAGATAATAAATCGCCTTTTGACCGTCTTTCATACGACCTTTATAGTCGTCAAAGCTGGTGACCACATTGTCATCAGTGGTAGTGGCATAGCGCAATAATTTGGCAATTTTATCCATATTGCTCTGGTCTTCACCCAAGCCTTCTTTTAAGACGTTGCCAAATTCAGCATAAAATTGTTTATATTTTTCTTGTTTTTCGGCTTCATCGCTATTGGCTAGGCTAGCTAGCACGGTCAATATACGGCGAGCGTTACCATCGCGGATAGATTTGACATCGCGAGACTCTTGCAGGATTTCACGGCTGACATTGAGCGGTAAATCAGCGGTATCAATCACCCCTTTGACAAAACGCAAATACATCGGCAATAACTGCTCGGCATCATCCATGATAAATACACGTTTGACGTACAGTTTTAGACCGTGTTTTTGCTCACGTTGGTACAGGTCAAACGGCGCTTTTTTAGGGATATATAGCAGCTGGGTATATTGTAGACGTCCTTCGACACGGTTGTGCGTCCAAGTTAGCGGCTCATCATAGTCGTAGGTAAGATTTTTATAAAATTCTTGATACTCTTCGTCTTCTATTTCTGAAGGTGAGCGCGTCCATAGGGCATTGGCTTGGTTAATGGTTTCCCATTCGTCAGTGGTTATCATTTGACCTTGGGGCATCTCACCTTTGACAGTTTCGCCCCCTGGTTCTGAATTAGCAGTTTTTTGCGCGTCAGTGAGTTCTTCTTCTTGCCAAACTTCTTTGCGCATTTGGATTGGCAGGCTGATATGGTCAGAGTATTTATTGACTAAAGATTTGATTTTTTGGCGGTCAAGGTATTCACTGTGTTCATCGGTGATATGTAAAATCACTGTCGTGCCACGGGTAGGCTTTTCGATGGTTTCGGTGGTGAATTCACCGGTACCGTCTGAAACCCAGCGTACGCCTTGGCTGGCAGGCTCACCTGCTTTACGCGATTCCACCGTGATGGTGTCCGCTACGATAAAACCTGAATAAAAACCCACCCCAAATTGACCAATCAAATTGCCGTCTTGTTTTTGTGCATCGGATAATTTTTCTAAGAAAGCTTTGGTGCCTGATTTGGCAATAGTACCCAAATGCTCTACCGCATCGGCTTCGTTCATACCGATACCATTGTCAATAAAGCTGATGGTTTTGGCATCTTTATCAATATCAATGCGAATGCGTAGTTCACTGTCACCTTCATACAGCGCGTCGTTTTGATTGCCTTCAAAGCGCAACTTGTCACAGGCATCAGACGCATTTGAGACCAGCTCACGCACAAAGATATCCGCATTTGAATAAAGCGAGTGGGTGACTAGATGTAATAGTTGCGCGACTTCAGCTTCAAAGCTATGTTTTTTTGGCTCAGGTTTGTTTGAATCTGCCATAGTAAGTAACTCCTAAAAATAAGAATAACAATAAAAATAATTAACCCAATTTATGATGGTTCGTTGTCATAGTTAGGGTGAATGCAAAACTATTTCAAGCACAAGCGGCACAATTTTTTAATTTTTAAAAAATGAAAATAATGATGCAAGCAGGATTTAAATATTCAATAATTAAATGACCAATAAAAAGCCGAGCAGACTTATACCCGGCTTTACTTGCTATCTATCCGATGCTATATCTCTTTTAAATCTTGGATTCACTAGGATTACGCAGTTGTGGTGAACGCAATGCTTTGGGCAAGCTAAAAATCACGTTTTCCAAAATACCTGATAATTCTTCAGGTTTTTCGCCGCCCCAAGATTGTAAGGTATCTAACACTTCTTGAATTAATACTTCAGGCGCGGATGCACCCGCAGTCACGCCTACCGTATCCACACCGGCAAACCAGTCTTTTTGCATTTCGCCGGCATTATCAATCAAATGCGCTTTGGCGCCCAAGCGCTCCGCGAGTTCACGCAAGCGGTTAGAGTTGGATGAGTTGGGTGAGCCCACCACTAACACCACTTGACAACGCGCCGCAAGCTCCTTGACCGCATCTTGACGGTTTTGGGTGGCATAACAAATATCATCTTTACGCGGCGCATGGATTTTTGGGAATTTATTTTTTAGCGCATCAATCACTTCTGCGGTGTCATCCATCGATAGGGTGGTTTGGGTGACAAATGCCAAATCAGTATCGGTCGGTAGGTCAAGATTGGCAACATCCACCACATCTTCAATTAAGTGAATACGCCCACCGTATTGTGGATCGAAGCGCCCCATCGTGCCTTCTACCTCTGGATGACCTGCATGACCAATCAACACCGCGTCTACGCCTGTTTTAGCAAATTTATTGACTTCGATATGGACTTTGGTAACCAGTGGGCAAGTGGCATCAAACACCGTCAAATCACGGCGTTCGGCTTCATCTTCCACGGCTTTGGATACGCCATGCGCTGAAAAAATCACAATCGCCCCATCTGGCACTTCATCCAACTCTTCGACAAATACCGCACCGCGATTGGCAAGGTCTTCCACCACAAACTTGTTGTGTACCACTTCATGGCGCACATAAATAGGCGGTTCAAAGCGCTCAAGGCAGACATTAACGATTTCGATGGCTCTATCGACCCCAGCACAAAAACCACGGGGATTGGCGAGTAAAATTTTCATAACGCAGTTCTTCAGTCATTGATGATTCATGTGGCTAGTTTACCATGAGTTCATACACGCAAAATATGTTAAACGTAAAAAATCAGCGAATCGGTATTGAAGGGCTAAATTACGCAGAAATTGTTAGCAAAAATTGCTAAAATAGCCGATTCAAAAATGGCTACTACTTATTTAATCAAACCCCTAAGGATATGTCATGACCAAAGGCTCATTATTTATCATCACCGCAGCAAGCGGTACTGGCAAAACATCGCTGGTCAAACAGCTGATTGCAACGACCAATGACTTGGCGGTTAGTATCTCGCATTCGACTCGCCAGCCGCGTCCTGGTGAGATTGATGGGCAGCATTATCACTTTGTCAGCCGCGAGATATTTGCTGATATGATTAAGCAAGGTGAGTTTTTGGAGCATGCCGAAGTGTTTGAAAACTACTATGGCACCGCCCAGTCCACAGTAGAATTTATGCTGAGCAATGGCTTAGACGTCATCTTAGAAATCGACTGGCAGGGCGCGCTGCAAGTGCAAAAATTACGTCCCGATGCCACGACCATTTTTATCCTACCGCCCGACCGCCAATCGCTGCGCCAGCGGCTTTCCAATCGCGGACAAGACAGTCAAGAAGTGATTGAAAGACGTCTTGCCGGTTCGGTCAATGAAATGTCGCAATACGTGAATTTTGATTATGTGGTGATTAATGACAATTTCGACGTGGCATTAGCGGAGTTAAAATCAATCATCATCGCCAATCGTTTGACTCTCGCTAAACAGCAAGAGCGTCACGCTGGCCGTATTGAGCAGCTATTGTCTGAATAAATCATCAATAGCCTATAAATAATCAATAAGCGCAACGCGCTAATGAAACGCACTAAAAATCTGCTGTCTTAGCCACCCATACAGCGGGTCAACCTGTTGTTGTTGGTGCCAATAGCCGTGTAACTCGATATGAGTCAATTCAATTGGCAAATCCAAAATCTGCCAGCCTTGGGCGGGTGGCAAAAATGTGGTGGCTAACTGGCGCGGCAAGGTAAGCAATAGCTTGTCTTGTTTTAGCAATTGAAAAGCCGTGGCATAATGTTGGCAACGGATTTTACTCTGCCGCTGCCAACCTGCTTTGGACAATAAACTATCTTCAATCGACAGACCTAGCCGCCTTGATGACACAGTTATATGTTGACTGGCAAAATACTGGGCTTGGGTGATAGTTGGTTCATTCGCCAATTCAGCCGCAAAATTTGGCGCATACAACACCAGCACAAACTCATCTCGCAACAAGGGTTGATGCACAATCTCACTATCCACCACCCGCGCCACATCAATGGCAAAATCCAGCTGTCCAACTTTTAGTTCATGCACAAGCGCTGAGCGATTGAGCCGGCTACTGGTGATTTGACAATTGGGCAGGACTTGATGAATTTGGCTGACCAATTTGTTAAACACAATCAATTCAATTTCATCGTGCATGGCAATCGTCAACGTAGCAAAGCTCTGCTGCGCCAGCTCGCCAAGTTTGTCCTCGCTCAATAAATGGTTAGTTTGAAATATTTGTTCGAGATTTTCAAAGCTTTGTTTGACGGTGGGATAAAGCCGTTTGGCATACAGGGTGGGGTGCAGTTCACCTTTTTCCCGATAAAAAAGTTCGTCCCCCAGCGCTTGGCGTAACCGACCTAACGCATGGCTAATGGCAGATTGGCTCAAATGCAAAGCTTCTGCAGTATGAGTAAGATTTTTAAGCTCAAAAATATAAATAAATAGCCTAAGCAAATTTAAATCAAGCTGCTTTAACGGGTTTTTATGCAACATTTGGATAACACCAGATATACCTCAGTTGTATGAATTTTATTTATAGTATTCTACTAATTAAAATCATTTTATTCATGATAATAAATCCGTTAAGCTGATTCAATGATTGTTTTAGCCAAATAAGGACAACGCCCAATGGAATTCCAACTTAGCGATAAAGCAAAAGACTACATCGCCCGTACCAAAGCTTTTATTGAAACCGAAATCGAACCGATTGAAGCAGAATTTTGGCAAGCCGCGCATAAGCTTAATCCCACAGGCGATTGGACGACTTGGCAATGGCCTGCCAAACTTGAAGAATTAAAAACCAAAGCCCGTGCGCAAAATTTATGGAATATGTTTTTGCCAGATGAGCAACTGGGTCAAGGATTAAGCGTTCAAGAATACGCCCATATTGCTGAGTTGTCTGGCAGAAGTCTTATTGCCCCCCATGTGTTTAACTGTAATGCGCCCGATAGTGGCAATATGGAATTGATTTGGCGCTACGGTAACGACGCCCAAAAACAGCAATGGTTAACGCCGTTATTGGCAGGGGAAATTCGCTCCGTGTTTGGCATGACAGAGCCTGCAGTGGCCAGTAGTGATGCCACCAATATGCAAGCCACGGCGATTGTCGAAGGCGATGAAATTGTGCTCAACGGTCGCAAATGGTGGTCTTCAGGTTTGGGCGATCCAAATGCTAAACTTATTATTTTTATGGCACACACCCCAGATGAGAGCAAAGATCGCCACCATCAGCACACCATGGTACTGGTACCTATTGATGCCAAAGGCGTCAAGATTGAACGTATGCTCAAAGTATTTAATGATTATGATGCACCGCATGGGCATGGCGAAATGCATTTTGACAATGTGCGTGTGCCGCTTAGCAACGTCATCGGCGGGGCAGGCGAGGGATTTGCGATTGCACAAGGGCGCTTAGGACCGGGTCGGATTCACCACTGTATGCGCTGTATTGGCGCGGCAGAAAAATCGCTGGAGCTTGCCGTCGATCGGGGGCTAAGCCGTAGTGCATTTGGCAAACCACTGCTTGATTTAGGTGGCAACCGTGAACGTATCGCTGATGCCCGTGTCAAAATTGACCAAGCGCGTCTGTTAACCCTGTATGCTGCCTATAAAATGGATAAACTTGGCACCAAAGCAGCGTTGACCGAAATCTCAGCGATTAAAGTGGTCGCCCCAACGGTACTACAAGAAGTCGTCGATATGGCGATTCAGCTGCATGGGGGGATGGGTGTAAGCCAAGATACGCTGTTGCCGATGTTCTTTAATCAAGCCCGCAGCCTACGCCTTGCCGATGGACCTGATGAAGTGCATAAAGGCATGATTGCCAAACTGGAAGTGAAAAAACGCCAACAAGCGACGACCAAATAACTAATAGATAACTAATAGCTAGTTAACAAAAAAGACGTAATGTCAGTTTACGTCATTTTGCTATTTGACCTAGTTAAAAATACAAGTTAAAAAACAAGATAAAAAAACAAGGATGAAACTATGCTTGATACTGCAAACCCAGTACGCAAAGGCGAAGAGATTGACAGCAACGCGGTCACCGAGTATTTAATGAGCCAAGGCATCGCTCTGCAAGGTCAGCCAGAAGTCACCCAGTTTTCAGGGGGCGCATCCAACTGGACATACCGACTAAAATATGCCAACCGTGATTTGATTTTACGCCGCCCACCCAAAGGTACCAAAGCCAAATCCGCCCATGATATGGTGCGTGAGTACAAAGTGCAAAAAGCACTGCAATCACAATACCCACGCGTCCCCAATATGGTCGCCCTGTGTACCGATGACCGCGTGATTGGTTGCGATTTTTATGTCATGGATCGCATCGAAGGCATTATTCCCCGCGCCAATTTGCCAAAAGCATTGACGTTAAGCGAACAGCAAGTCAGCGAGCTGTGCCGGCAGGTGGTTGATGCGCTGATTGATTTACACAAGGTCGATTACACCCAAAACCCTGATCTGGTGGCACTTGGCAAAGGTGAAGGCTACTGCGAGCGCCAAGTCATGGGCTGGGATAAGCGCTATGAGCAAGCCCGCACGCCTGATGTGCCTGATTTTGCCGATGTGCGTCAGTGGTTAACAGCCAACACCCCAACCGATGTCAAAACTAGCGTGATTCATAATGACTGGCGTTTTGACAATGTGATTTTAGACCCAAGCAATCCAACCAACATCATTGGCGTGCTCGACTGGGAAATGGCAACGATAGGCGATCCCTTGATGGATTTGGGCTGTGCGTTAGCTTACTGGATTCAAGCCGATGACAATGCGGTGATGAAAGCTACGCGCCGTCAGCCGACCAATCTGCCAGGCATGATGACCCGTGCCGAAGTGGTCGAATATTACCTGCAAAAAACAGGGCTGAAAGTGGACAACTGGCGCTTTTACGAAGTGTTTGGGGTATTTCGTTTGGCAGCGATTGCGCAGCAGATTTATTACCGCTATTATCATGGGCAGACGGATAATCCGGCGTTCAAAGATTTTGGCGTGATTGTCAACGCCTTGCACGACCGCTGTATCGAACTCATCGAAAAAAATAACAATAAATCATAGGGATTCTCATGAAACTCATCAGCCTTGTCCGTCATGGGCAAGCGTCATTTGGCGCAGACAATTATGACCAACTGTCCCCAAAAGGTGTCGCTCAGACCCAATGGCTTGGTGATAGTTTTCGCCAGTCAGGTCGGCAAGTACACGCGCTGATGTCAGGCAGTATGGCGCGGCAAAAGGATAGTCTCAAGCATTTTTTGAGCCATTATTATGTCACCCGTGAAGGCATTGAACTGACCGAAATCACCCACCATGTGCAAAACGCTTTAAAAAATCAGGCAAATCCCAGTTTGACCATGCCGCTATTGTTGGGTGAAGATAGCAGTTTTAATGAGTTTAATCATGAGCAAATTCTTTATAAAGCGGGGTTGCCATTTGCGGATAAGGCCAGTTTTATGGCGTATTTGTCCAGTCAAACACACCCTGAAATTAGCTTTACTGAGATTTTTACCCAAGCCATGAGCCGTTGGCAAAGCGGTCAGTACGACAGTGATTATGATGAAAGTTGGCAACACTTTTTACAGCGCACTTGGAACGGTTTTGAGCGTTTGATGGCGCAAACTGGGGAGCATGAACATGCGATGGTATTTACCTCAGGTGGCGTGATTGCCAGTATCATGCAGCAAGTGATGAAACTATCAGATGTCCAAGCTTTTGATTTAAACTGGCATATCGCCAACGCCAGTGTTCACCAATTTCGCGTGAGTGACCAGGGTGTTTTTTTACAGACCTTTAATGAGTTTAGCTATTTGTATCAACAAGGCGAGCAGATGGTGACTTGGCGCTAAAATTTAGCTTATCATTTTAACGTTTAAAAAAATTTAATAAATAATTAAGGAAGAAATAATGCAAACACTACCGGAATTACTGCAGCAAGTTCAAACCACAATGACACCCCCGAACACTGACTTATCTGGTTTTATCGATAACCAAGTGGGCAAAGGTAAAACTATTTTGATTACTGGCGCAAGCTCAGGACTGGGGGCAGGCATGGCGACCCATTTTGCTCGCATGGGCTATAATCTGGCAATTTGTGCACGCCGCACCGAACGCCTGGAACAACTCAAAGCCAACCTGTTAGCGGATAATCCGACGATTAAAGTCAGTGTCAAGGCACTCGATGTGACTGATTATACGCAGGTTTTTAAAGTGTTTCATGAATTTGCCCAAGAGTTTGGCAAGCTTGATCGTATCATCATCAATGCAGGGGTCGGTGAGGGTCGCCGTATTGGCAAGGGTAATTTTGAGATTAATCGCAAAACTGCCGAAATCAATTTTATCTCAGGTCTTGCCCAGTGTGAAGCGGCGATGGAAATTTTTCGCGCCCAAAATAGCGGTCATTTAGTGGTTATCTCAAGTATGTCGGCGTTCCGTGGTCTGCCAAAACATATGTCAGTATACGCGGCAAGTAAATCAGCGATTGCACAGCTTGCTGAAGGGATTCGTGCCGATATGCTGCTATCTGAGTTACCGATTAAAGTGTCAACGATATATCCAGGGTATATACGCACTGAGATTAACGAAGGTGCTAAACCGTTACCCTTTGAAGTGAGTGAAGAAATCGGCACCAAAGCATTGGCAATCGCGATTGAAGGTGAGCCTGATGAAGCGTGCGTCCCTGAACAACCGTGGACACTGATGAGTGACTGGATGAAAAACGCCCCACTGACATGGGTCAATGGTTTGGCATAACCCAAAAATTTCTAAAACAACCCAAATGAGACTTTGCGCTGATTTGGGTTTTTTATTGTCTTCATATAGGGTACTGCCAGCCTGTATATTTGCCTTTGGCGACAGATTTGACATTACCCAGTAAAAGGATGTTATAAAAATAATGAGTATGAAGGGCTAACCAGTATGTAGGATTAAAGGGTTTCAGTCATCATTAACCATATACCTATACTGTACCTATAGTTTTTCATGTGAGGCATTTAACGCCTATAGCGATATTTGCAGTAGGCTAAACAAGGGTCGTAATGATAAAATCAGCGACTCCTTGATGAATTTTCTTTATTGTTACGATAACTGAGTGGTACAGGCAACCAAACGATGAAAAAACTTGAAAACGCGCTACAAAAAATTGATAAATACGGTCAATTTGTGATGAAAAAACTGGTCAATCGACGCTCATTAGCTGAGCTACAAGGTATCGGTCAAGGCAAAACCGTATTGATTACCGGTGCCAGCTCAGGGATTGGCGCGATGATGGCACGCCGATTTGCCTATCTAGGCTATGATTTGGCAATTTGCGCGAGACGAGAAGAGCGATTAAATGCGTTGAAGCAAGACATTGAAAGCAAGTACCCTGTCAAAGCCTCTGTCAAAACTTTGGATGTGACCGACTATAATCAGATTTTTACGGTATTTGATAGCTTTGTGAGTGACTGCAAAACCCGAGGGAAAACGATTGATAAAATTATCGTCAATGCAGGGGTGGGCGATAGCCGCGTCATTGGTCATGGACGCTTTGAGACCAATCGCCATACCGCTGAAGTCAATTTTATCGCAGCGATTGCCCAGTGTGAGGCGGCGATGAAGATTTTTCGCCAGCAAAACAGCGGTCAGTTGGTGGTCATCTCAAGTATGTCAGCGGTGCGCGGTTTACCCCGTCATCTTACCACCTATGCCGCTGCCAAAGCGGGACTGGCAAATCTAGCCGAAGGCATTCGCGCTGATATGATGCAGGAAAAACGTCCGATAACTGTCACCACGATTTACCCTGGGTATATCCGTACCGAGCTCAATATCGGTGCCAAATATTTGCCGTTTGAAAGTACAGAAGAAGAGGGCGTCGAGGCGATTGTCGAAGCGATTGAAGCCAAAGTGAATGAAGCCTTTGTCCCAGCATGGCCTTGGCTGCCGATTGGAATTGGTATGAAAATATTACCGCTCAGGGTGATGACCAAATTTTTATAAGCGCATTTTTAAAAAATTTTAAAGTCTCGGCATAATCAAAAACGCCTTATTAAAAACGCATTGGCAGCTGATGGCTTGTCAAAGCGTTTTTGATATCGTTACCAGTCAACGTGCTACCTAATTGACTGGCTATTTTACCAATGGCATAAGTGCGCCATAGCCTGCCGCTTGCATGTCTGCCAAAGCGATAAATTGTAGCGCATCGCCATTGATGCAGTAGCGTAATCCGCCTTTATCCTTGGGGCCATCATCAAACACATGCCCTAAATGTGAGTTGGCGACCCGCGAGCGCACTTCCGTTCGTGTCATGTTAAAACTGCTATCGGTTGAGGTGGTAATGACGTTTACGCTAATGGGTTTGGTAAAACTCGGCCAGCCACACCCCGAATCATATTTATCCGTAGATAAAAACAACGGCTCGCCACTGACGATATCCACATATAAACCTTTAGCAAATAAATGGTCGTATTGATGACTAAAGGCGCGCTCAGTAGCTGCGTTTTGGGTGACATCATACTGCGCTTGGGTCAACCGACTTTTTACATTTTTATCGTAGTTTTGATAGCGGGTAGGATTGAGCGCCTCGGTGACCGTCGTGGCAGGCGCTAAGGCTTTGATAACGGGGATTTTTTGATTGGCAAGGCTAATATCAATATGGCAGTAGCCATTGGGATTTTTGCTCAGATAATCTTGGTGATAATTTTCTGCGTCATAAAAATTCGCCAAGGGTTTATTTTCTACCACAATTTTTTGCGGATATTTTTTTGCCAAATCGGCAAGGGTTTTATCAATGATTGGCTTATCATTGGCATCGGTATAATAAATGCCGGTGCGGTATTGCGCCCCGCGGTCATTGCCTTGTTTGTTGAGACTGGTCGGGTCAATCACTCGCACGTAGTACGCCAAGAGGGTCTCAAGATTGGTTTTATCGATATCATAAATAACTTTGACGGTTTCTGCGTGCCCTGAGCCTGCTATCACCTGCTCGTAGCTCGGGTTCGCGCTATTGCCATTGGCATAACCCGATATCACATCGACCACGCCATCCACGCGCTCCATATAGGCCTCTAGTCCCCAAAAACAGCCACCCGCTAGATAGATAGTATGCGTGCGAATCGGAGTTTTACCATCTGCTTGATAATATACACCGTTATGGTTAATCGGTGCTAAAGCTTTGGCGCTAGCGGCTTGCTTGTTAGCTTGGTTATTAGCCTGCTCATCAGCTTGGTCAGACTGGCTAGGCGGAGTTTTTGCTTGATTCATGGCTTTGAGTTCTGCAAAGTCGTTGCTAGCATTGTCTGATAAGGCTTGGATTTGTGTTGGGGTAAGATTGCCTTTGACCAGTTTTAATAAATTGCCTTGTTTATCCAAAATCGCAAAACTGGGATAGACTTGCACGCCAAATTGTTTAATCAGCTTGCCATTGTTATCCATAAGCACCGGTAGGTTAGCATAGTCTTTGGCAAGCACTGTGTACCAAGTTTGAAAATCTTGGGGGGATTTTTCACTCAAATGACCTGGACTGACTACGCTGATGACATTCATATTGGGATACTGCTTTGCCCATGCGTTGCTTTCTTGGAGCGTTGCCAAACACAGCGGGCACCAGCTTGCCCAAAATTTCACCACAGTTGGCTTGTTGGGGTCAATCACATGATGACCCATTTTGCCTAATTTGGGATTGATTTGGCTCAAACCTTGTAAGGTTGCTAACGTATCGGTCGGTAATACATCCGCTTTGCTGGTAGTACGCGCAGAGCCAGCGTTTTCTTTGGCATTCATTTTTTGACAACCCAGCAACAGCAGGCTGGTTATTAGCAGGGTAACGGTTAAATTCTTAGCACTTTGAGGAAAATTGACCATGGTACATTTCTCATCTATTTGTAAAGCGTCAAAGATAGCGGTGAGTTGGCACTCAAATAAATTTTTGATTACAAACATAAAGTGAGTCTTTATCTGATTGTAACTGAATCAGCAAATAAGCACACTTTAAAGTTTTAAAAATTAACATTAAAAAAATTATGCCATCATCCATAGGGTTTAAGAAGAAAACTTTTGGTGTATTGATGGTTATCCTAGCATTGACTAGCCATTGATTTACTTTTGACACGTTAATTCGCTCGAAGTTCGCTCACAGTGCGGCTGCTTCATGCTAAAATTTTGTTTTATGGTTCGTCAAAAGTTTGCCCATGCATCAAGCCATCAAGAACGTCGCAAAAGCCCCCATGATTGCTCGCTATACGTGGTTAGCTATTATGGTCGCCGCTATGATTTGTGCTGACCAATGGGGCGTTGCCAAACAGCAAATCAATCATCTACTCACGATTACCATTATTTATGGGGTCAGCGTTGAGCTAACTAAACGCCTAATGGCTATTCGACACTTTAACCCACAACAATCTTGGCTCATGTTGGCGGGATTTATCGGGGATTTACTGGCGTGGTCAGCCTTTATTTATTATTCAGGTGGGGCTGCCAATCCGTTGATTACCTTATTTTTGACGGTGATTGCTGTGGCGTCTATGGTGATGCGAACCATGCACATCATCAGCTTGTCGGTGCTGTCAGTTGGGCTATATACGCTGTTATGGTATTGTTATGTGCCGCTGACCCTGAGCCACCATGATCATGCGGTGGGTCAAAAACTCCATTTACTCGGTATGTTTGGGGTGTTTATTTTTGCCGCCATCATGTTAACTGCCTTAACGGTTTATTTTAAACAAGCGATGAGCCGTAGTTATCAGGCGCTTGAGCAAGCGCAGCAAGCCATTCACCAACAACGTCGGTTGCTTGCCATCAGTAGTCTTGCGGCCAATATCGCCCATGAGATGAGCACGCCGATTGCGTCGATGCAATTACTAAGCGATGATATTGCCCAGCAATTAGAGGAAGACGACGAACTGTTGGATGACATAAAACTGTTACAGTCACAAATCGACGTCTGCCGCCAATCGCTGCACAAGCTCAAATCCCATATCCAATCCAATGCGCTCCCGCCAGCGCAATCAGAGCCATTGGCATGGGTAACGTCATCAAATTTACAAACGCTATTGCCCAAAGTCGTCAATGATTGGCAATTTATCAACCCCCATGTTGAAGTAGCACTCAATGTACCACCACAACCGATCGATGTGCCCTTGAGTGAAGAACAGCTGTATTCTATTGTGATGAATATGCTCAATAATGCCATGCAGGCACAAGCCACAATGCTTAGTATTAGCGTACAGCTTGCTCAAAACGTGATGATTATAATTGAAGACAACGGACAGGGTATCGACAGTAGCATGGTACAGCGTATCCAACACCAAATCGCCATCGAATCTGATCATGGCTTAGGGCTTGGCTTGACGATTGCCAAAACAGTTATAGAATATGTTGGCGGACACCTTGAGCTGACCAATAAGCAAAATTCACCCCTGCAAAAAAGGTTAGATGATTCAGGTACGTGCGTGAAGATAACGTTACCAGTAATCGATGCGCCCGCCAGTTTGTTGTAGGAGACTAGGTTGCAACACCCACCCCTGTTAGCAGAGACATGGCTTATCATTGATGATGATGAGGTGTTTTGCCGTATTTTAAAAAAGTCGTTGGAAAAACAGGGCAATCAGGTATTGACTGCCACCAATGCCGATAGCGCGCTACAACTGGCAAAGAAGCAATTACCCAAGTTTATTATATTGGATCTCAACATCGGTGATGACAACGGCATTCATCTGATTAAGCCATTACTCGCTATTACGCCTAACGCCAAAATTTTAATGCTTACTGGCTATGCCAGCATTGCGACCGCCGTCAGTGCGGTCAAAATGGGCGCATATCATTATTTGCCTAAGCCTTGTAGTCTAGATGAAATCTATAAAGTATTGGATATTGTAGCAGCCCCTACAAAGTCAATCGGTAATGCCACAGATGAACGTTTGTCACTTGAACATCACGAATGGGAATACATCCACCAAGTATTAGATGAATGCCAAGGCAATATCAGTGAAGCCGCGAGGGTACTAAAAATGCACCGGCGCACACTACAGCGCAAACTACAAAAAAAACGTAAAGTGGATGCGCAATAACCTTTTTTAACCGCACACAGCAGCCCACAAATTATCGGCCGAGGCAGCCAAAAAGTTGGGTGAGCAAAAGACACAAAAAAAGCGCTTATAATAAATAAGCGCTTTTTTGATAGCTATTTTCTGATATCTAGGCAAATGGCTAATCAATCAATGCAGCGTTATTCACGCCACGCGTTATCAAACCATTTACGATAGTAGGCTTAGCTAACCTTAGATAGCAACGATATTGCTAGCTTGATCGCCTTTTTGACCTTGGGTCACAACGAAAGATACGCGTTGACCTTCGCTCAATGTTTTGAAACCTGAGCTTGCGATTTGGCTATAATGTGCGAAAACGTCTTTGCCGCCATTGTCTTGTTCGATAAAGCCAAAGCCTTTTGATTCGTTAAACCATTTTACGGTGCCGTTTACAGTATTTGACATAGGATTGTCCTTGATTAGATAGATTTTAAAAGTGGTCATCTGACCCTAAAGCTGGAACTAAGCCACAACACGATTCTATTCGGTATGAAAGAATTGCGGTAGTTTTGATACACGATTGACTTAAAATCTAGGACACAAGCGTAATGGAAACGAACTTAGAATAGACTTAATGTAATGCGATTGAAACTTCTGACTGCTTTCTAGCTGTTGTCCAGTATATAGTAATACCGGCAGATAGCAAGGAATATCACAATAGTTTTGTAAGTGAACTGTGTTAAACCCAACTTTTTACCTTTATTTAAGCCAAAGGCTGGTTTTCATTTAAAACAAAGGCGGATTCTTATTTAAGCCGAAGGCTGATTCTCTAAGCCCCTTAAAAAATGGGCAAACCCTTCATCCGCACGAGCATCAAGGCGACTGCTAGTCACCACGCGTACCAAATTACTCCAAATAATGGGTAAATTGGCTTGCTCAAATTTTTTCACCAAACCCACATCTTCATGGCAAGTTAATTCATCAAAACCACCCACCGCCAGATAATCTTGACTGGCAAAGCTCAAATTTGCCCCATGAATATGGCGATGATCCATACAATCTTGATAATGGGCGAGGTATTGCTGTTTGGTACTCTCTGACAACGCATCCCAACAATCGATGCTCACTACGCCACATATCATGGCTGTGGGCCTAGTGGTGGGCGTAGTTGTGGGCTCAGCTTTTAGATGTTTGATTTGTGCCATTAACCAATCAGCTTCCACCATACTATCGGCATCGGTGCAAGCAATCCAATCAGCCCCCTGTTCAATCAAGTAACGCACGCCCAAATCTCTGACCTTACCCACGCAGCGAAACTCACAGCGCAGCCAGTCTACGTGGGCGTTTTGTACTTTTGATAAAGTATCATCATCACAGCTATCTAGCACGACCACCATTTGTACCGCTATGTCGCTTGATAGCTGAGCAATCGCCTGTTTAATGGCATCCAAACACGCGCTGATGCTATCGGCTTCATTATGGGCAGGGATGACTATGCCGATTTTTTTGGGTAGCCGCTGTGGGACAGTAGTATTTGCCATAATGCTTTTCTCAGTTATTCCACTAGATTTTCTTGCTTGGCAAGGCTTTGGTGATTGGCTTGCCAAATGGTCAACAAAAAATCTTGGTCAATCACATGGCTTTGCTGACGGTAGTGCAGCTGTTGTTGCAAACTGTCGTGGACTGTTTCGCCTGTCAGTTGAAACCCGTCAATCGGATAGCGCCAATGACAGGCTAAAATCACGCCATTGTCGGTTAATGCAGTGTTGAGCCAAGCGATGACTTCGGTCAGGGCTGCAGGCGCCAAGTAATATAAAATCTCACTGACCACAATCAAATCAAATCGCTCACTGGGCAAATCCTGCGGTATCAAACCTTGCATAACTTGCACATGTGCCTGGTTTTGCAGACGCTCACTGGCAAGTTTGACTGCCTCAAGTTGCCCATCCACACACCGCAAATAATCGCAGCGCTGGGCTAACTGCTCACTAAATACGCCATTGCTACAGCCCAGTTCAATCGCCTTGGCAAAATGCGGATAGGGCAACAATGACAAGCAAATCGCGCGTTTTCGCACTTCATACCAGCGTTTTTCATATTGCCAAGGGTCGCTACTATCGGCATAAATTTGGGCAAAATACGCTGACACATCAGTCATGAAGATATACCTCAAATGGTTGGCTAAGCCTGGTTAACGTGGTATCTGACAAAATAGGCGCTGTTCCTGTTGTTGGGTCAGCATAGATTTGGCTGCTAAAACAGCGCATGGCATAACTTTTTCGCTGCGCCTGCAATTCGCTTAAATCAAATCGCCATGCCTTGTGCCATGGAATACGTCTATCGCCAGGTTTTGCCCAATGCCATGCCCAAATCAGCACTTGATAGCAGGTCAAATTTAAGCGACTTTTAAATGCATGGGCAAAACGCTGCACCACTTGCCCAGTGCCTTCATGGTCGGGATGACCATCGTACGCAAATGGGGTGATTAAAATATCAGCGTGCTGAATCAGCGATGTTAACTTGTCAAAAAAATCCGCTTGTCGCCCAAAAACTTCGCCATCAGGAAAATTCAAAGTAGTCATCGACACATTGGGCAAATCTAAACTGCTATCGAGCGTTTCAAGTGCAAGCTGGCTTTCAAGTGCGCGGATTTTTGCCAGTTTGTCGGTCGGATACAGCGGTGAGTTAGGGTGGCTTTTCTCGCCTTGGGTGACACTAACAATCAATACCTGATTACCTTGAGCCACCAACGCTTGCAGCAGTCCCCCACAGCCCAAAATCTCATCATCTGGGTGCGGCGCAAAAATACACACACGCCGATGGGTGGGAAAATGGGTCGATATATCTAGTCTGGTGATACTGTGCAACCCTTGCCACGCTTGCCAGTCTTGTGCAGAGGTGCCGTCGCCTGCAATTAAACGGTCACCCACAATCGGATGCAGTGGGGATGGCTTAGAATCTACAGTTGCCATAATGCCCCTTGTGAATCGCCTAGCTGTTCGGCAGTCAATTTGCCAATCGCTTCACTGTCAAATGCGCCATGGGTTTGACGGATAAATACCGATAAATCTGCCGCTAGCCGTGCAAAATGGGCGTTTTTACAATAAGGCGTTGCGCCCAAAGCTTTACCAACTTTTTCAAGCACTAGCATGGCGGTAGTCTCCACTTGCGCTCTTAAGATACGGATGGGGAGTGCATGACTTTGGGTAGGCTCACTATCGATTAATTGCGCAACTTGATAAAAGTACGCTTGGGTGACACTGAGTGCTTGCGACACTTCGCCAAGATAAAGTGCTTTAAAGGCTTGGGGTTTTTGCTGATAACTGTCCAATAAAAACTGTGCCAACTGGGCTGCCGCGCCATACCAACAAGCCGCTACCCCTGCCGCACCCTGCCAAAATCCTGGGCGGTCGAGATAAGGGCTGCTACCTTTGGCAAGCGCATTTGATATGACTTGGGTGGCGTTAGCACCTTTTAGATGGAGCGTGGCTGTCGCCGTGTAGGGCATACCAACCGCGTACCAACCGCTGTCATCAATGGTCACTTGCGGTTGGTTCATGGCTAACATCAGCAATTGGGCGTTATTTTGGGCATCTCGGAAACTAACCAAGCCATGATCGACAAAGGTTGCACCCGAACACCACAGTTTTTGTCCCGTGCATGTTTCGCCATCAAAACGCAGTGGCTCATCACCGCCTTCTGCTGCCCATACGGCCCATAGGCCTTCAGCGATATCGTCCACGCCCAATTCTGCCAGAATCGCCAATGCATCAAGATGGGACTCAAAAAATTTGACCAAGTTCAAATCACAAGCGGCAACCTGTGCCAATACTTGCCAGCGCTGTAAAGTATGACCGTTTGCGGGCAAGGCAATTTGAGCGGATAAAAGCACCAACTGCGACAAAGTTTGCTTTAATTGTGTGACATAAGCAGCATCGCTTAGTTTAGGTGATGTATCAACCGTTCTGCGAAAGTCTTGCAAGATAGCGGTGATTAATTTACTCAAGTCCGATTGGTGATAGTCGGTAGGTAAAGCATGATCCAACACTGGTGTCATTGTGAGTTTCTCATTGGCTGTTTTATGGTTTGTTTTATTGTCTCTTTCATTGGGTTATGGAGTTTTTTCCATGTGGGTCAAATCTGCCAAAAAATGCGCTCGCCACGTGTCAATATCGGTCTCATAGATGCTCTTTAGTAGCGATTGGTGACGTTGTTCCCGTTGTTGTTTGGTCATGGTCAATGCTTGGTATAAGCCCTCTATCATGCTGTCGTTGCTATTCGGGTCGACCAAGATAGCTTGCTGAAGTTGGTGCGCTGCCCCCGCATTTTTAGACAAAATCAAAATCCCTGCGTTTTGTTCATCCTGTGCAGCAATGTATTCTTTTGCCACCAAATTCATGCCGTCTTTTAGCGAGTTAACCCAACAAATTTGGCATTGCCTAAATAAAGGCATTAAATTGTCATGACTGACAGGGTCTTCTTGATAGATAATCGGTCGCCAACTGGCAGTAGCAAATTGGCTATTAATTTGCTCAACTAGGGTGTGCACTTGTTGTCGTAACTGTTGGTAGGTCTGAATATCGAGACGGGACGGGCAAGCAATTTGATACAGCTGAATTTGTTCAAGATATTGCGGATAACGCTGCAAAAAGGCGGCAAAAGCTTGTAAGCGTTCGGGAATGCCTTTGGTGTAATCCAGTCGTTCCACCGCTAAAATCGTGGTGATGGTTGAATTGAGATTTTTTAATACAGCTTGGTCGGACAGCGGTTGACTGGCAAGTTTATGAATATAGACGGGATTGATACCAATCGGATAGGCTTGTATTAAGGTGGTATGATTGCCATGGCTAATCAGCGTACGCCCATTTGTTTGAGTAATCTGGTTGGCGTGGGGGAGTAGCTGCTCAACCACCGCGACACAATTTTGAGCGTCTTGTTGGGTTTGTAGTCCAACCACATCATAATCGAGTAATTGATGGATTAAAGTTTGTCCATAAGTCAAAAAATCCCACACCCATAACTGGGGAAACGGAATATGCAAAAAAAAGCCAATGCGCTGTTTCATGCCTAAGTCACGGCAATGCCTTGCTACCGCAAAAAAATGATAATCTTGTATCCAAATCATATCGTCAGGCTGCGTGATTTGCTGTAGCTGTTTGGCAAACATACGATTGACAGCTTGATAAACGCTAAAATCTTCACTACTTGATACAATCAAATCCGTGCGGTCATGCATCCCCGCCCAAAGTCGATTATTGGCGTAACCACAATAATACTTTTCATATTGCATGGGTGAAAAAGCCGTCGTGACATAGGTGACCTTGTCATGCTGCTCAGTCGCAAATTGATTGACGGTATCGGGCATATCGCTGATATTTGTCACTACTTGACCGTTCCAACCGACCCAAATACCGCCATCTTTGGCAAGGGCTTCTTGAAGCGCTACTGCTAACCCTCCTGCTACGGCTTTAGGTGACTTTTTACTAGGTAAATTAACCCGATTCGATAACACAATCAACTTTGACATAGGGTCAATAATCCTTGAAGTAACGCGGTAACGGCTGAGACGTCGCTCACATAATAATGGGCATGGGTGGGTTCACAACCGACTTTGACACCAATTCCTTTGATATCACTACCTTTCTTATTTGATGTATCACCATAACTTTGTACGGCAATAAATCCTGCTTCATCGGTCACATCATCGCCGATAAATATCGGACGGCAATGAGGGTGATAGTGTTTTAAAACATGGTTAATGGCACTGCCCTTATCGACACCTTGCGGCAATAGCTCATACACACATTTGCCCGCTTTAAGTTGCCAATCATTAAAATCATGCCCAATAGCTTGCATGATAGTTAAAGCGCTATCGGCAAGTTCGGGATGCTCACGAAAATGCAGTGCCACACCAAAAGGTTTTTGCTCAATGCGCCAGTGTGGATGATTACCAGTGGCGTTAACGATACTTTGATTAATTTGTTGTAGCTGCGCTGAATCAATATCCACCAAACAATAGCTATCGATTAGAGTATCGCATTGCAAACCGTGACTACCAATCACAGGCAGTTTTAACGGCGCTGTCAAACGCCTAGCATCAGCAACCGACCGCCCTGTTACTAGCCAAAGGGGTAGATGATTTTGTAACTGCGCTAAAATTGCTAAATTATCATTGCTGATAAAACTTTGTTGGGGATCGGAGTGAAATTCACTAAGCGTCCCATCAATATCTAACAATAGCAAAAAATCACCAACCCCTTGCACAACTTTGGCTAAATTATTGGCTAAAAGTTGTGAGGGGCTAGTGATGGAATGCTTAATCATGGTATCAAGCTGATTAACGCTCATTTTATCATTCTAAATTAACCATGCTAAATCTATCCATGACAAGGTAAAATTACGGTGTCAAAATCACTTTTCGACATTCTTCTTCACGTTTTTCAAAGATTTCATAACCTTTTGCCGCATCCGATAGATTCATACGATGGGTAATAATCGCTTCAGGCGATAAATCCCCATTTTCAATATGTTCCAGCAGTTGTGGCAAGTATTTATGTACATGAGTTTGACCCATTTTAAAGGTTAATCCTTTGTCAAACGCATCACCCATCAAGAAACCATGAATTGGACCTGCATATACCCCAGGAATACTGACTGTACCACCGCGGCGTACCGCTGCCATACACTGACGTAATGCCGCGCCACTTGAGCCTTCGAGTTTGAGCGTCGTCAATACCGTTTCAACTATGCTACCTTTTGATTCAAAACCAACGGCATCAATCACCGCATCGACACCACGATGCCCCGCAGTTTGCTCAATAATAGCTTCTGCGGCATCAACTTTGTCAAAATTGACAGGAATTGCGCCATATGTATCTTGTGCGTATTGCAGACGATAGTCATTGTGGTCAACGATGAATATTTGTGCCGCGCCTAACATTTTGGCACAAGCGGCTGATAGCAAGCCCACAGGTCCTGCACCATAGATAGCCAAAGTCGAACCTTTGGTGACGTTGGCATTCGTCACCGCTTGCCATGCAGTCGGCAAAATATCCGATAAGAACAACACTTTCTCATCAGGCAATGAGCCTGGAACTTTGAAAGGACCAAAATTGGCTTTTGGGACACGCACATATTCTGCTTGTCCACCCGGCACACCGCCGTATAAATGACTAAAACCGAACAATGCCGAAGGTGGTGGGATAAGCTTTTTATTCATCGCCGCGCCGGGACCCTCATTGGTGGTCTCACAGGCTGCCATCAAATCATTTTGACAAAAAAAGCAGCTACCACAGGCGATTACAAAGGGTATCACCACGCGATCGCCTTTTTTTACCGCCGTGACGTCAGCGCCCACTTCTTCGACCACTCCCATAAATTCATGACCAAAAATATCGCCTTCTTCGGTCGCAGGGATCTTGCCGCGGTATAAATGTAGGTCCGAGCCACAAATGGCGGTAGCAGTAACTTTTAAGATAATATCATCTTTGGCTTGTAACTGTGGGTCGGGAACATTGTCGACTCGAACATCTTTGGCACCGTGGTAGGTTAATGCGCGCATGGGTATTACTCCTGATTGTTGTTTTGCTGTTATTGTTATTTGACCAAATAAAGCAGCGCCACTGAACTGATATATTATGTGGCGTTATCATTTGACGTTTTGCAGAGTAACATGCGCCATGCATGGTTGTTGTCTATTCATGTAGTAGATAGGTTAATGTAATGTAAGTAATCTTAAAATAAACCATTGAAAATATTATATAATTTTAATAATTGTCCATAAAATTTTAGTATCAATTTTTAGCTATGGCTTAAACTTTAGTTCGCGTAATTTTTTTAAAAAATAACGGTCAACGCGCATAATAAAAGTCAAGCCGCTAATTCGCTATTAGGTATTAAAAGGAAACGCATATCAGCCAACAACAAAACCCAGTCAGTCAACTTAGTCAGTAAAACTGATTAGGTGTATCCCTTTGGAAGTTATATATTAAGCCAAGCTTTGGTTATCCATGACTTTATTGACATTTTTATTGTCAATTTTTAATAGGTAACACGATGAATTCTGCAAGCTATTGACACAAGTGATAATTGAAAATACAGCCATCATCAATCATCAAAAAAAACATTGACAATTAAAAAAATTTAAAGGTGGATATTGAAACGATTTATCAAAACACCATATCAATTTTAGTTAAAAGCTAAAAGGAAAAATAATAATGCAATTTGATAAATTTACTAATGCCTTACAACACGCGGTTCAGCAGGCACAAACGCTCGCTGTCACTCGTGATCATACCGCGATTGAGCCGATTCATTTGTTGTCAGTGCTACTCAATGAACCGAGTAATGCCAATGTGTATGAACAGGCAGGCGCAAACTTAAATCAGTTAAAAACCGAAGTGCAACAATCGCTCAACAACCAAGCGGTGATTGGTACACCCACAGGTGATGTCAATCTCAGCCCAAATACGGTTAAGATTTTAAATCTAGCCGAGCGTCATGCGCAAAAAGCGGGCGATCAGTTCTTATCTACTGACTGGGTGCTGGTTGCCCTAGCAGAGACGGGCGACACCGCAAAACTGCTCACAAAAGCAGGGGTCAATGAGCCAAAACTAAGACAAGTTATTAATTTTATTCGTGGGGGTGATAAAGTGGATACACAAAATAGCGAAGACCAACGTGATGCCTTAAACAAATATACCATCGATTTAACCGCACGTGCTGAATCGGGCAAACTTGACCCCGTGATTGGGCGTGATGACGAAATCCGCCGTACCATTCAAGTATTGTCACGCCGTACCAAAAACAACCCTGTGCTCATTGGTGAGCCGGGTGTGGGTAAAACTGCCATTGTCGAAGGATTGGCACAAAAAATCGTCAATGGTGACGTGCCAGAAGGCTTGCGTAACAAACGTGTATTATCGCTTGATTTGGGGGCACTGATAGCGGGCGCAAAATTCCGTGGTGAGTTTGAAGAACGCCTAAAAGCGGTACTTAATGACCTAGCAAAAAGCGAAGGGCAAGTCATTTTATTCATTGATGAAATTCATACTATGGTCGGTGCGGGTAAAGCCGATGGCGCGATGGATGCGGGTAATATGCTCAAACCTGCGTTAGCACGTGGCGAGCTGCACTGCGTGGGCGCCACTACGCTTGATGAATACCGACAATATATCGAAAAAGATGCCGCCCTTGAGCGTCGTTTTCAAAAAGTATTGGTTGATGAGCCTACCGTGGAAGATACCATTGCCATTTTGCGTGGTCTAAAAGAGCGCTATGAACTGCATCATGGGGTTGATATCCAAGACAGTGCGATTATTGCCGCCGCGCGGATGAGTAACCGTTATATCACCGACCGTATGCTACCTGACAAAGCCATTGACTTGGTGGATGAAGCGGCTAGCCGTCTAAAAATGGAACTTGATAGTAAACCAGAAGCCTTGGGCAAACTAGACAGCCGTTTGATTCAGCTCAAAATGCAACGTGAAACCTTAAAGCATGAAGATGACGAAGGCGCAAAATCACAGCTAAAACTGCTCGACACCCAAATCAGCGAGCTTGAAAAAGAATACGCAGATTTAAATGAAATTTGGCAAGCAGAAAAAGCCCTCGTTAAAGGTAGCCAACAGCTCAAAGATGAGCTTGATAAAGCACGTATCGCCTATGAAAAAGCCCAGCGTGAAGGTGACTACGAGACCATGTCAAAACTGCAATACGAAACCATTCCACAACTGGAAAAACGTATTAAAGATTCTGACTTGGCTGAGCAAAAAGAGCAAGCAGGGGAAGCGCCAAGCGTCAAACTGCTACGTAACAAAGTCACCGAAAACGAAATCGCTGAAGTCGTTGCTGCTGCAACAGGTATCCCTGTTACCAAAATGATGCAAGGCGAACGTGAAAAAATGCTGCACATGGAAGAAAAATTGCATGAGCGCGTAGTCGGTCAAGATGAAGCGGTACAAGCAGTCGCCAATGCGGTGCGCCGTAGTCGTGCAGGGCTATCTGACCCCAATCGTCCTAGCGGTTCGTTCTTGTTCCTAGGTCCGACAGGGGTGGGTAAAACTGAATTGACCAAAGCGTTGGCAAGTTTCTTGTTTGATGATGAAAATGCCATGATTCGTATTGATATGTCTGAATTTATGGAAAAACACAGTGTCAGCCGTCTTGTCGGTGCACCCCCAGGTTACGTGGGTTATGAAGAAGGTGGGGTATTGACCGAAGCGGTACGCCGCCGACCCTACAGTGTGGTATTGTTTGATGAAGTAGAAAAAGCGCATCCTGATGTGTTTAATATCTTACTGCAAGTGCTAGACGATGGTCGCTTGACCGACAGTCAAGGTCGCGTTGTGGACTTTAAAAACACCGTCATTATCATGACTTCAAACCTTGGTTCGCATAAAATCCAAGAGATGGCAGGCGATAGCTACGAAGAAATCAAAGCGGCAGTAATGAATTCAGTCAATCAGCATTTCCGCCCAGAGTTTGTCAACCGTATTGATGAAATCGTGGTATTCCATCCACTTGGGCAAGAGCAAATGGCAGGTATTGCAGATATTCAACTGTCACGCTTACGCAAACGTCTTCAAGAGCGTGACATGAATATTGTATTGTCAGATGAAGCCATGAGTCAATTGGTCGCTGTGGGTTATGACCCTGTGTATGGTGCAAGACCGCTAAAACGCGCCATCCAGCAGGAAATCGAAAATCCGCTATCAGTCAAATTGTTATCGGGCGAGTTTGTGGCGGGTGATACCATCAAAGTGGATGTCGATGCCCAAGATAAATTGACCTTTGATAAATTGCGTATGAGTTAATTTTCTCACAGAAAAAACGGCTTTCGAGTGAGAGCCGTTTTTTTTCGCCTATATGTAGTAAATTACAGTATAATTCTGCCTAAATTTAAAATTTGAGGAAACAAAATGTCGATCAAATCCGACCGCTGGATACGCCAAATGGCACAAGAGCATGGCATGATTGAGCCATTTGAAGCAGGTCAAGTACGTGTGGGCGAGCAGGGACAAAAATTGGTCAGCTACGGCACCTCAAGCTATGGTTATGATGTGCGCTGCGCGCGCGAATTTAAAGTGTTTACCAATGTACATTCTGCCATCGTTGACCCAAAAAACTTTGATGAGCGTAGCTTTATTGATATCGTGGGCGATGAATGTATCATCCCGCCCAACTCATTTGCCTTGGCTCGTACTGTCGAGTATTTTCGTATTCCCCGCGATGTATTGACCATTTGTTTGGGAAAATCTACCTATGCGCGCTGCGGTATTATTGTCAATGTCACGCCGCTTGAGCCAGAATGGGAAGGGCATGTGACGCTTGAATTTAGTAATACCACTAACTTGCCCGCGCGTATCTATGCCGGCGAGGGTGTGGCGCAAATGCTATTTTTCCAAAGTGATGCGGATGATGTGTGCGAAACTTCCTACAAAGACCGTGGTGGTAAGTACCAAGGTCAAATGGGCGTGACCTTACCCAAAGCGTAAATGGCAAACGATAAGCAGTAAGCAGTCATATAGACCCACTTCGGTGGGTTTTATATTTTATGGCGTTAAATTGTTAAACGCTCAAATTTTACACGAGCTTACAACTGCTTTAAGCTTTCTATTTTTGAATATGTCATACTAACGATGCGCTATCGCTATCGTTTTAACATAATAATACCGCACATAAGAAGGATAACACCATGATTGAACTAAGTAATAACTATGTCGCGCTAAATTTGGCAAAATTCATCTATGAAGAAGAAGCCAAACTCACGCCAAATAAACACCAGCAAGAAAGTGATATCAAAGAATATATTTTTGAATTATATGAAGAGTGTGTTGCTGTCGTTGAAGAAAACGACTCAGCGGATTTTGAATATGAAGACTTCGATTTTGATGAAAATGAATCGTTGGCAGATGACGATGACGATATGCTTCGCTAACATGTTAATTCATAAAAAAATCGGCTACTAGCGCCGATTTTTTTATGTTTAAGTAGGGATTAAGCAATGGTTGCCGCAAAATAATCGCGGTCAAACGCTATGATAGGTTGGCTTGTTGCTTTTACCATCGCAATATGCGCATCTAAGCGCGGCAACATACGACCGACATAGTAGTCTGCTAATTTTGCTTTGTTGGCATAGAAGTCGCCTTCTTTGCCATTTGCGGCTTCAACCATCAAGCCAAACATATAAGCAAAGCTGACATAACCAAAGGCTTGTAAATAATCAACCGCACAGCCATTGATTTCGTCTTTGTTGACCGCTGCCGCCGCTACCACCGCTTTGGTTACGTCTTCAAGTTTATCCGCTGATGTTAAAATTGCTTGTTTGATGGCATGGTCTGCTTTCATGTTATTGGCAAAATCACGCATTTCTTGCACATACGTTGTCACAAACGCACCGCCGTTTTTCACCACTTTACGACCCAACAAATCAAGTGATTGGATACCATTGGTCCCTTCATAAATTTGCGAGATACGGGTGTCACGTACGATTTGTTCCATACCCCATTCACGGATATAGCCATGACCACCAAAGCATTGCTGTGCGTCAATTGACGCTTCAAGACCACGGTCGGTTAAGAATGCTTTAGCAACGGGCGTCAAAAGAGCAACACGGTCATCAGCGGCTTTTCTTGCTTCAGCATCATCGGTATATTTGTTGGTATCAAGCTCTTTGGCGACATACATCGCAAAGCAGCGTGAGGCCTCACTGATGGTTTTAGCATTTAACAGCATACGGCGAACGTCGGCATGAAATACGATTGGGTCAGCGGCTTTGTTTGGCTCTTGGATACCGCTATCGGCGCGACCTTGGATACGGTCAAGGGTATAAGCTGTGGCGTTTTGATACGCTAACTCAGCGCCACCGATACCTTGTAACCCCATGGTCAAACGCTCATAGTTCATCATGATAAACATGGATGCCAGCCCTGTATTTTCTGCGCCTACCATAAAGCCTTTGGCACCATCAAAGTTCATGACGCAAGTGGCTGACGCTTTGATACCCATTTTGTGCTCGATAGAGCCGCAGCTTACCGCGTTACGCTCGCCCAATGAGCCATCGGCATTCACATGGAATTTGGGTACGATAAACAATGAAATCCCTCTTGAGCCTGCTGGGGCATCTGGGGTTTTTGCCAATACCAAATGGATGATGTTGTCCGCTAAGTCATGCTCACCTGCGGTGATAAAAATTTTGGTACCTGTGATACTGTAACTACCGTCTTGGTTTGGCACGGCTTTGGTTTTGATGATACCCAAATCCGTACCTGCGTGCGGTTCGGTCAAACACATCGTACCTGTCCACTCACCTGAGTAGATTTTTTCTAAGTAGGTTTGTTTTTGTTCTTCAGAGCCTGCGTTATAGATACACATGCACGCGCCACCTGATAGGTTTGGATAGAGCGCGAATGATTGGTTGGCGGTAAATACCATCTCTTCAGCGAGCATAGTCACCATTTTTGGCATGCCTTGACCGCCATGATTTGGATCGCCGCCCAAACCAATCCAGCCGCCTTGTGCGTATTCGTCAAATGCTGCTTTAAAACCAGTTGGGGTTTTTACTTTGCCTTCACCTAGATATTGTGCTGCTTCTTCATCGCCTGAGCGGTTGATGGGCAGTAACGTATTTTTAGCAAATTTTGACATTTCTTCTAAAATCATATTGACCGTATCACTGTCAACATGGGCTAACTGTTCATTTTTTTGCCAAAAATCAGATGCATTGAATACATCATTTAAAATGAATTTCATGTCTTGAATTGGCGCATTATAAATAGGCATATTATTTCCTTTTATGGGTTAGCTCGTAATTCGAAATGAGACAAATCCTTAAATAGCTTTTGCTACCTAAGGATTGAATAAAAAATTATACTATCAATGATTCTATCATAATTTTATTACTACACTGGAAAGCTTAGTAAAAAATTAGAATTGGAATTCGTCAACTTCCATAGTCATGTATGGCTCAAGCCCTGTATCAATACGTTTGACGTAAGTTAAGGTGCGAGGCAATAGTTTTGCAAAGTAGAATTGAGCAGTTTTGATTTTCGCTTGATAGAATTTGGTCTCAGTGGTTTCGCCTTGGAGCGCTTGCTGAGCGACTAACGCCATACGCGCCCATAAGTAAGCTAGGGTGATGTAGCCACTATAGTACATGTAGTCAACAGCCGCTGCACCCACTGCATCAGGATTTTCAGTGGCTTGCATACCAATGCGAGCAGTTAAATCGCCCCATTCTTTATTCAGACGTGCCAGTGGACGAATGAATTCACCCATCGCATCGTTGTCTTTGTTTTCTTCACAGAATTGATAAATGACTTTGCTAAAGTTAGCTAGCATTTTACCTTGTGAACCCAATACTTTACGACCTAACAAGTCGAGTGACTGGATTTCAGTGGTACCTTCGTATATACAAGCAATACGCGTATCACGTACGTTTTGTTCCATGCCCCATTCACGGATAAAGCCGTGACCACCATACACTTGCACACCGTGATTGGCTGCTTCATAACCTGTTTCAGTTAAGAAGGCTTTAGCAATTGGGGTTAAAAAAGACAACATTTGGTCAGCGTAAGCTTGTGTTTCGCCTTCACCTTTAGTTACCACATCAGAGAATTGTGATAGATAGTAGACGAGGGCACGGCCACCTTCTGCAAACGCTTTACAAGTTAATACCATGTTACGCACTGCTGGATGGACGATGATTGGGTCAGCCACTTGTTCTGGGGCTTTTGCACCGCTTAATGCGCGCATCGCAAGACGATCTTTGGCGTAGCTTAAGCCACCTTGGAAAGCCAATTCCGCCGCAGTTAGACCTTGAATCGCAGTACCAATACGGGCGGTATTCATAAAGGTAAACATACAGTTTAGACCTTTGTTTTCAGGTCCAATCAAGTAACCTTTGGCTTTATCAAAGTTTAGTACCGCAGTTGCAGAGGCTTTAATACCCATTTTGTGTTCAATCGAACCACAGGTAACGGTGTTACGCTCACCGATAGAGCCATCTTCGTTGACATTGAATTTTGGTACGATGAACAATGAGATACCTTTGGTACCTGCTGGCGCACCCGGTAAACGCGCTAGTACGATATGGACAATGTTGTCTGCCATGTCGTGTTCGCCGGCTGAGATAAAGATTTTTTGACCGGTGATAGCGTATGAACCGTCTTCATTGGGTTCAGCTTTGCTGCGGGTAATACCTAAATCAGAACCTGCATGTGCTTCAGTCAGACACATGGTACCTGTCCACTCACCGCTGACGAGTTTCAATAAATATTTTTGTTTTTGTTCATCGGTACCGTGGTGTTCTAGCGTACGGATAGCACCTTCAGATAGACCTGGGTACATTGAGAAAGACCAGTTAGCCGTACCTACCATTTCACTGACCGCTGAACCCAATGACAATGGCATGCCTTGACCGCCAAATTCTTCATCGGCACATAAAGAAGGAAAGCCTAATTCACAGTATTGCTTATAGGCTTCTTTAAAGCCTTTTGGCGTATATACATTACCATTTTCAAAACGACAGCCTTCTTCATCGCCTGAACGGTTAAGGGGTGACAATTCTGCTTCTGAGAAGCTTGCACCTGCTTCTATGAAACTATCAATCGTTTCTTTATCCGTATGGGCATAGCTAGGAATGGTTTTGTAGTGATCTTCAAATTTTAATAATTCATGCATGACAAATTTCATATCACGAAGCGGTGCTTTATATTGCATACGATATCCTTGATTAGTGTTTTAAAAAGAAAAAAACCTACCCCAATACTAAGGTTTTATATCTCTAAGATAGGAAAATTTGACAAAGGTGACAAGGTACTAACATGACTATAGGGTCATAAAAAAATCTAATTAGTCTAATTTAAACTTATAGCAAATAGTTTGGTTTATAGTTGGCTTTAAGCCACTCAGTGGTATCTTGACTAGACATGGGTTTAGCAAAACCAAAGCCTTGAATCAAGTCACAACCAAGGCTACGCAAATATTCGATTTCTTCACGGTTTGAGACGCCCTCAGCCAAGGCCTTCATGGATAACGAGTGCGCCATCTCAATCACTGATTTGACAATCACTTGTTTTTTTGGGTCTTGTAAAATATCCGTGATAAATAAGCGGTCAATTTTGAGCACATCAATCGGATATTTAATCAAATATTGCATCGCGGCAAAGCCTGTACCAAAGTCATCAATCGATATACTAAAACCATACTGGCGCAGTTTTGATAACATCGCTTGCGCTTTTACTTCATCTTGAATGTTGCAGACTTCGGTGATTTCAAAACTGATTAATTGGGCAAGCCAACTATACTGCTGTATCGTCCCTTCAATAAACGCAATAAATTTGTCACTAATCAATTGGCGAGTATCAATATTGATACAGATGAGGCAGTTATAGCCCATCTCACGCCATGTCAAAATCTGCTCGATACAAACTAACACGATTTTTTCAAATAGCGGCTGCGATGACTTATCGAGCACCTCCGCCAAAAAATCGTTGGGATAGAGAAGTCCAAGGGTGGGATGCTCCCAGCGCACCAGCGCTTCAAACATCGGCAAGTCAGGCTGTGCAAACTCTAACTTAGGCTGAAAATAGGGCAAAATTTGCTGTTTTAATAACGCATTTTTAAAGGCACTGAGCAAATGAATGTCTTTAAAATTGCCTTTTTGCTGGTTGGCATCATACCAAACACAATCTTCATCACTGATAAGCCGCGCATGTTTTAACGCCGTGTCTGCTTGCAATAGCAATGTCTGAGCATCTTGGGTATGGGTTGGGAAAACCGAAGCACCAATCGACAACCTTAAATAAATTGATTGGTTGTCAATGCTAAAAGGTAAGTCAAATAACTGTTTGAGCGCTGCCACATAGTGATGCGCGGCATCAAGGTGTTGTACCGAAATCATCGCCGCAAAACTATCACCCCCAAACCGCGAAAAAGTGACTAAACTGGCACCCGAAATTTTTAAGGATTTTACCCGTTTGACAAAACCTTGAATCAGCGTATTGGTATTTTCAATGCCAAGGCTGATGTTAAAAGATTGCAATTTATCAATATTGATGCGTAGCAATACCCCCATACACTCGCGCTGATTATCAGCTGCCTGGTAATAGTCAATACAGCTTTTTAACTTGTCATAAAAAGTATCGTAATTGGGCAGACCCGTTAATTCATCATAATTGTAGAGGTGTAAGGTGTGGCTAAGCTGCGCATCTTTTTTGGTTAAATTGGTAAGTAGCCCGACATACACCACCCGATTATCATCGACTTCACACACGCAGATATCTAGCCAAACCGCCACTTCAGGTGAATTGTGATAACAAAGCACTAAATTGGTCGAAATTGATTGTCGATTATCCAGTTTGGTAATGATGGTGGCAATCGCTTGCTGTAAGTGTGGGGCGTAGGTCTTATACGGATAAAAATAAAACGGGCTACCTATCACCTGATCGCGTGGCAAGGCGGTAATGTTTAAAAATTGCTGATTGACACAGATAAAACGTAGATGTTCATCAAGCATAAAAATGCCATCATGGATTTTTGAAAAAACCGAGGCAAACACCGCATTTTGATGTTCAAGCGAAATTTGTTGATCAAAAAAATGGCTATCGACAATAAACCCATACTGACTTAACTCATCATGACAAAATTTGTTAGCTCCCGCAAAGCAATCACGATGGTCTATTGGCATGACGGGATCGTTGTTCGGTGACATGATTATTCCTGTGCAAGGGTCAAAGTTTGATGTAACGTTAACAATGAAGACAATGCGACGACAGGGGCTGTCTCAGTTCGTAGCACACGCTCGCCAATTTGCCAAGGCATAAAACCTCGCTCGATAGCTTGCGTTATTTCTTGCTCTGAAAACCCACCTTCTGCCCCAATAAGTAACCAAAATTGGGCTAAAGAACACTGTCTAAACTGGTTTGTTATCTGAGGTAGTGGGTTGGGATATGGGGTATAGGGCGTGATGGGTTCAATATCGTTATGCTCAACATCGCTACGCTCAATGTCGCTACCTTCAATTTGATTACAAGATGTCACTACGCCACTGTCATCAGGAGGAACGGCTAAAATTAATTTGGTCACGTTGGTAGAAGTGGGCATGCCTGCTGGCTCACCAATCCAGTCGCTAAAAGATTTTGGTGCAAGTAATGTTGGCACGATATTAAGCCCACATTGTTCACAAGCCGATACCGCAACCTGCTGCCAATGGGCAAGTTTTTTATCGGTTTGGTCTACTTTTAGGCGTACTTCGCCATGTTGGCTTGTGAGTAGTTGAATCGATGACACCCCAAGCTCTGTGGCTTTTTGAATGGCATAATCCATGCGCTCGCCACGGCTCATAACCAAGGCAATGTTGACAGTAAATGGCAAATCCCGATTGATTGGATTAAAATCGTTGATGGTAACGAGCGCTTGTTTTTTAGTGACATCCGTTAAAGTGACGGTATATTCACCACCTTGACCATCAAAGAATAACGCTTGTTCACCCATACTTGCTCTTAACACTTTACACCAATGATGAAAAATATCTTCGGTCAAAGGCACAGTGCTGCCAACTTGTAGCAAATTTGGTTGGTTATAAAAAAATCTACGCATAAATCATCTAAGTAAGTTTCACGATTGAGTTAAGTTAAGTAGGTTAAAATGCCTACAAAAGTTAAATATTTTTTTTGACGATAATCTCATTGATTATACGTTAAATATTAGCAATGTAGACATAAGCTGTGAATTTTAATACAATTTTTTAGAATGCTGTAAGAATTGAACCTTTGTAACAAATCCTAACTTTTGACGATAAATTATAATAACAAACATCTATTTACAATTGATTGGTTAATTAGTCAGTAAATTTCATGCGGCGTTAGTAAAGGCGTTAAGGCAAATCAATCGCTTGCAACGAGCCTTGGGGGATTTGGGGAATATTGTCACAAAGCTTTTGCAAACAATGATTTAATATGCCAAAAATGTGCCCAATCTCTGCTGGGGTGGTGCAATAAGGCGGAATAAGATAAACATGGTTGCCAATCGGACGAATCATCACGCCTTGATCAAGGCATAACTGGGCAAAGGCTTTGCCCAAATTTTGAGAAAAATCCAAGGTAAAAGCTGCAATCATGCCGGTTTGACGTACAAACTTTATGGGTAAATTGGCATCAGCTAATTGCTGTAAGCCATGCGCCATCGCTTGGATAAGGGATTGGTTGTGTAGCAAGACATTATCGCGTTCAAACAGTTCAAGCGATGCCAAAGCTGCGCTACAAGCCAATGGGTTGCCAGTAAAACTATGCGAATGTAAAAAGCCTTTTTCCACTTTGTCATCATAAAACGCTTGATAAACATCATCGGTTGTCATGACGCAAGACATTGGCAGATAGCCTGCCGTTAGACCTTTTGACAGACAGATAAAGTCAGGGCAATAATCGTCTTGTTTATCCGCATCTGCCAAGGCTAGCATTTGTTCTACCGCAAACATAGTACCTGTACGACCAAAACCCACGGCAATCTCATCATATATCACATGGATGTGATAATGGTGCGCAAGTTTGGCAACGCCAAGCAAATAATTAGCAGAATACATCGCCATGCCCGCCGCCCCTTGTACCAGAGGTTCAAGGATAATCGCACAGATATCGCGGGATTTTTCTGCCAAGATGCGTTCTAGTGCATCTAAGCTTTTTTGCTCATGCAGCTGCGCTGCGATAGCGTCAGTATTGAAAATATGCGCGGGGGAAGGAATACGAATTTGACTGACAATCAAATCTTTGTATTGCTCACTAAACAGCGGGATATCTGTCACCGCAAGACTGCCAACGGTTTCACCGTGATAACCGTGTTCCAATGAGATAAATTTGGTTTTTTGCGTTTGCCCTGATTGCTGCCAGTACTGCAAACTCATTTTAAGTGCGACTTCCACCGCCCCTGAGCCACTGTCGGCAAAAAAAGCTTTGGTGAATGATTTGGGCGTGATGGCAACCAATTTTTCTGCAAGCGTCAAAATCGGCGGGTGAGTGACACTAGCGATTAAAGTATGCTCAAGCGTATCGAGCTGCTGTTTTATTTTTTCGTTGATAAAGGGATGGCAATGTCCATGTAAATTGACCCACCATGAGCTAATCATATCGTAATAGGCGTTACCGTCGTGGTCGTATAATTGATTGCCTTGAGCTTTGACGAGGTGGAGTGGGGGATTGTTTTCAAGGGCTTGCATCTGGGTGCAAGGAAGCCATAACGCGTTATTCATAAGGGTCTCAAAATTTTTTGTCACATTGTAGCACTTTTGACCCAAGAAAAAAGGCTTGAAAATGCCAGCCTTCTAATGCTATGAGTTATATGGTAATAATAGGAACGGTAATTATCACAGAATTTACGTACTATAAATTTTCGATAAAAAAGCGTCTAAAAAATGTCGTTTTTAGACGCCTGTATAAACAGTAAATTTATAATGGTTACTAAAATCGTATAATTAAAATACCCGATGATAGCCTGTCAAAGTGGCACACCACCCACCGTGAATATCGCTAAGGAAAATGCGACAAAAATACCAATCGCCCATTTGGCTGATTGAATCTGCCATTTACCCATCTCAACACCTGTAATATGCAGCAATAGATAGATAAATCCAACCAATGGACTTAATAAATGAAATGCTTGACCAGCGGTTGAAGCAATCGCAATATCCATTGAGCTAAAACCATATTTTATCCCAACTTGGTTTAATACTGGCAACACACCCAAATAAAAAGCATCATTACTTAGCAAAAACGTACCAGGTACAGAGATCAAGGCAACAATCAACGGCCAGTGATTACCAAATCGCTCAGGAATCCAAGTCGCTAGGGCTTCGCCCATGGCATGACTCATACCTGTGCCAGATAAAATCCCCATAAACACACCCGCTGCCAGCACCATGAAAATTACTTGTACAGCTGATGAGCCATATTTTTCAATAATTTCACGTTGATCGGCCTGTTTCGGGTAATTGGCCATTAAAGCAACGGCTAATGCAATCGCAAAAATTAATGCTGAATTTACCTTTGGTAGAAACCACATACCACCAAAAATAAGTTCAATCATGACAAGCAGCGTCAAGCCAAAATTAAACCAAATGAGGTGGGGTCTAGTAAATTTAGCATCGTCCTCATGTGGTGTATCGATTAGATGTACCATACCGTCTGTGTTTAGATTGGTGATACCCAGTCGTTTTCTCTCTGCTAAACCCCGTATGACAGCCACAGCAATGACCCATATGGCGGCGATAATCATCCCCGGCATGATTGCACGTAATAACTCCCCCTCATCAACATGCAGCGCTGTGATGATACGTGCGGTGGGTCCTCCCCAGGGTAATAAATTCATGATAGAGTTTGCTAAGACAATTAATACTGCTAAATCCATCATTTTCATATTCAATTTGCGATATACAGGTAGCATGGCTGAACAGACCACAAGAGTGGTCGTCGATCCATCGCCATCAACTGAGATGCCTAGTGCAAGAATCGCTGTGCCAACCAAGACTTTTAAAGGGTCGCCCTTGACTGCTCGGACAATAAAATTGACCAATGGCTGAAACAATCCAGCACTCAGCATTAAACCAAAGTATAAAATCGCAAATAACAGCATAAGTGCTGTACCTGCAACACCTTTAATTTTTAAATCGGCATCGCTGATCATCCCTGCAATAGCATATTTAGGAATATCAAGTGCAGAAAACCCCCACTGGTTTATGGCTCCGGCGATAACACCAATAATTAAAGGCACTAAAATAAGAGAGGTAAAAGGGGACGCTTTGCGGGTCATGATAAGTATCATAAACCCGATCACAATTAATAATCCAAACAGCGCTAACATAGTTGTAATCCTTTACATGGTCATTTACAAAGGTGGCAATATTAGCATAATAATTTGTGTTTTTTTGATAATTTCTATTTCAACGAAAAATTTATGATTAGGGGAAAATTGACGGTTAAGCAAAAATTGATGGTTACCGACTTGACAGTACCTCTAAATGTTGGTGAATTGAGAGGTTATCTGGCATTAACTCAATCAGCCTTTCTATAGCATCGCTAGCATCGGGGCAATTTGCCAAATGCATGAGTAATAAATCAACCTGATCTGAATGATATATGGCTTGGCTCAAGCGAGCTTCTAAACAAGTGCGCCAAGTGCATAAAAAAGGGCTTTCAGTTTTGCTAAAAAATATACCAGTATACAATTTGATGGCCGCTTCTAAATAACCTGCATTTAATGATTGTTCAACCCGTAAAAAATCACCATCAATAGGCATTAACAGCCGGTACGGACGCGAACCCAATAAACCAGTAAGTGTATCACGTAACTGCGACATTTCAGTCTTTAGCGTACCTTGTGACACTTTACGCTCACCATAGATCGCTTGGTGTAACGCATCTAAACTCATGCCTTGGGGACAAAGTGCTAACACTGTCAATATCTCGACTTGCCGAGGGGTCAACCGCAAAGTTTTGCCATTGAATATCACCCTGGGTTCATTAAATCCTTGAATATACAGATAGTGTCTTTGGCACTCATTCAAAGCGGATTGTAAAATACTGGCACAGCGTTCGGCAGCAAATATGCCAAAATGGTTGTGATTCTGCCAAGTGGTCGATAAATCCAGTACGCCAATGACCTGTTTGGTATGCGGTTCAATGATAGGCGTGGCATAACAGACCCATTCATGAACCGAAGGCATATAGTGTTCATTGGAAAAAACGCAAGTTGATTGCTGCGTTCTTAGCGATAAAGCAAGCGCATTTGTGCCAACTTGGCTTTCCCCCCAGCATCCACCTTCAATAAAGTTAACCGCTTCTGCCGCTTTTTGCATAGACTTGCTGGCAGTCGTCCAGATAATCGTACTACCGATATCAGCCACAGCCATCACCATGGAGGATTGCAAGGTAATATGTTGTAATTGATTTTGACAATAGCCTAAGGCTTTTTTTAGATAATACGATTGATCGCTTTTGGTAGCGTTAATGGGTGCTTGTTGGCGCTCAGTTGGAATGTTAGCACTGTCTGAGCGGTGCCATGACTGAACGATACTTTGTTGAATAAGGTCTGCATTATTATCGGTAAAGGTAATGTTAAAACGCCTCTTATCAATCCGATGCCTTAGCTCTAACAGTCTATTTTTATTCATATTTTAAAATATCCTAATGCACTAACCAATCCTTGGTTTCTAAAATAAGCTATCCTCAATAGTATAATGTCCATCCCTTATTGTAAAGGATAATTAAACACCTACCTTTTACCTACCGTTTCTGTAATAATATGAATTTGTAAACCCCCAACTGCACGAAGCAGTTTATCTATCAACTGACAAAAGGAAATGTCATTATGCGTTATGCTGACCCTAATACTGACGGTGCTAAAATCAATTTTAAAGAAAAGTATGACAACTTTATTGGCGGCCAATGGGTTGCGCCTGTTAAAGGTGAGTACTTTGATAACATCTCACCCGTCAACGGCAAGCCCTTCGCCAAAGTCGCCAAATCAAGTCCAGAAGACATTGAACTTGCACTTGATGCCGCCCATGCCGCTAAAACTAAGTGGAATGCGGCTTCACCCACAGAGCGCTCTAATCTATTATTAAAAATCGCAGATCGCCTTGAGCAAAATATTGAGTTATTGGCGGTAGCTGAAACATGGGAAAACGGTAAACCCATCCGTGAAACCTTGGCTGCGGATATACCACTTGCCATTGACCATTTTCGCTACTTTGCCGGTGCAATCCGCGCGCAAGAAGGCGGTGTTTCACCCATTGATGATGACACGGTCGCTTATCACTTTCATGAACCTTTAGGTGTGGTTGGACAAATCATTCCTTGGAACTTTCCAATTTTAATGGCTACTTGGAAAATAGCGCCTGCACTAGCCGCGGGTAACTGCATCGTCTTAAAACCTGCCGAGCAGACGCCTGTAAGCTTATTGGTGCTTGTTGAATTGATTCAAGATTTGCTACCAGCCGGTATTTTAAATATTGTGAATGGGTATGGCGAAGAGGTGGGTAGTCATTTAGCTAGAAGCCCACGTATCTCAAAAATTGCCTTTACTGGTTCAACCCCTGTCGGCCAGCTTATTATGAAGTATGCGACAGAGAATATTATTCCAGTTACTTTAGAATTAGGCGGTAAATCACCCAATATTTTCTTTGCCGATGTTATGGATAAAGAAGATGATTACCTAGAAAAAGCGCTTGAAGGTTTTACTATGTTTGCGCTCAATCAAGGTGAAATATGTACCTGTCCTTCGAGAGCCTTAGTGCATGAAAGTATCGCCGATGCCTTTTTGGCGAAAGCCGTAGAACGGGTAAAACGTATCAAAACAGGTCATCCATTGGATACGGAAACCATGATTGGTGCGCAAGCCTCTCAGGAACAACAAGACAAAATCTTAGGCTGTATCGCCACAGGTAAACAAGAAGGCGCCGAGCTTTTAACCGGTGGTAATGCAAGACATGAGGTGGGTGAAGGTTATTATATCGAGCCGACGATTTTTAAAGGCAATAATGATATGAAAATCTTCCAAGAAGAGATTTTTGGCCCAGTATTGTCTGTGACAACCTTCAAGGACTTTGATGATGCGATGCGTATTGCCAATGATACTATGTTTGGGCTAGGTGCTGGCGTGTGGGCACGTAGTGGTAATACTGCTTACCGTGCGGGGCGTGGCATTGAAGCTGGGCGAGTATGGACAAACTGTTACCACATTTATCCAGCCCATGCCGCATTTGGTGGTTACAAGAAATCAGGCATTGGGCGTGAAAACCACAAAATGATGTTAGAGCATTACCAAAATACCAAAAATTTACTTGTTAGCTATTCTGAAAAACCGATGGGCTTTTTCTAGAATTTGATAGGTCATAAACAACAAAAACCGCTCTTATAGAGCGGTTTTTTTATCGAAAATAAAAAGTATCAATATTAAATTCATTCACACTTGCTCAATCAGACAATCACAATAAGCGGTTATTGAGCAATTAAGTTGATAGATTTTAAAGAAGCAAGTGGCGTACTTAGTTTAAAAAACTTATAGTTTAGCCATAAAATCTTAGCATCTACCAAAATAAAAAAATCCCAAAAAGACGCTAAGGTTGACTAGTCACTGTCAGTCTATCAAGTCAAAGTACTAAAATCTACCAAACAGTCTCGATTGATATCTTGAATTCGGTTTGCACTGGTCAATGTCATTGCCACGCGCATTTCTTTGTCTATCAAGTTGAGTAAATTGGTCACCCCGGCCTCACCATCGGCGGCTAACGCATAGATAAATGCACGTCCTAACATACATAAATCCGCTCCCAATGCCAGCATTCTCACCACATCTAAGCCATTACGGATACCCGAATCGACCAAGATTTTGATATCACCTTTAACAGCATCGGCAATTTTGGGTAGGGCAGTGGCAGTTGACATCACCCCATCAAGCTGACGTCCACCATGATTGGAAACCACAATACCATCAGCGCCAAAACGTACCGCATCTTTGGCGTCTTGTGGGTCAAGAATACCTTTGATGACCATAGCGCCATCCCAAAAATCACGAATCCATTCTAAGTCTTTCCAAGAAATCGAGGGATCAAAGTTATTACCAAGCCAACCGATATAATCTTCTAATCCGATTGCTTTACCAAGATATTTAGAAACATTACCCAAGTCATGGGGTCTTCCTAGCAATCCCACGTTCATTGCCCAGTGCGGATGGGTGCATGCTTGTAGATAGCGGCGCATGGCGGCATTGGGTCCACTCATACCAGAGTGCGCATCGCGATATCTCGCCCCAGGTACAGGCATATCGACGGTAAACACCAGCGTTGAGCAGCCTGCCGCTTTGGCACGCTCCAGCACATTTTGCATAAACTTACGGTCACGCAACACATACAGCTGAAACCACATAGGGCGATTGATTTTTGGGGTGACTTCTTCGATAGGGCAGACTGATACCGTTGACATGGTAAATGGAATGCCTTTTTTGTCGGCAGCCATGGCTGCTTGGACTTCACCACGGCGAGCGTACATCCCTGTCAAACCCACCGGCGAGAGCGCCACAGGTAAAGACAGCTGTTCACCAAAAATCTCAGTAGATAAATCAAGCTGCGTCATGTCTTTTAATACCCGCTGACGTAAGGCAATACTTGATAAGTCTTCAACATTACGTTTTAGGGTGTATTCTGCATACGCGCCACCATCAATGTAGTGGAATAAAAAGGGGGGTAAACGGCGGCGAGCCGCTTCTCGGTAATCATTGGCAGAGGAAATAATCATAATATCCCTATCTTAACTATGTTATTAATGGTAGAAATAGCCACTGGCACTCAAAACTGTTTACACTAACATACGTTTATAAAATGCGCCTGCATTAACAGGCATCTGTATTAAAAAGCATCTGTATTAAAAAGCATCAGTGGCCAACCGGGAAACTCGCTGTCTGCGAGCCGTTGCCTCATCGATTTTGGCAACCTGTTTTATCACAAACTCAATATGCTCACCCACGGCTTTGCGAGCTAGTTCACTATCACGCGCGATAATCGCATTCATCATTGCCATGTGCTGCGTATGTAAAGTTTCAAAGCCATAATGCTCGGTGTAAATTTTTCGCCGAGCTAATACCACGTTATGTCTCATTAGGTGAAAAACATTTTTCATCATCTGCAACAATACCGCATTTTGGGAAGCTTCGGCAATCGCTAAATGAAAATTGGCATCGGCAATAGCGGCTTGTTCGGTATCGCCATGTGCCTGACTATTTGCTAACTGCTCGTAGTAAAAGCGGATTTTCTCAATGTCTTGTTTTGTAGCTCTTTTGGCAGCGTACCAGGCTGTACCGCCTTCTAGTACAATTCTTGCTTCTTGCACATCAAGTCGATACAGTGGATCAGCATCCAATAGCGGGGTTAGGGTTTGTAATATCAGATTATCAGACAGCGCTACAAGGGGTTGGTTCTGTTTGATTTTTTGCACATCTTTGACAAACGTTCCCGACCCAATACGACTTTCGGTAATACCGACACTATTCATCTGCTGTATCGCTTCACGCAGTGCGGTACGAGATACGCCTAGTCGCTCACACAAATGGCGCTCGGCAGGTAATCTATCGCCATTTTTTAGCCCTTCACGGTCTATTAGCGAAATTAATTGTTCAATAACCTGCGTTGCAACCTTCATAACTTACCCATCATTATCCGTGTGGAATCATCCAAGGCACGACATACGCTTGTAGCGTGATGAGTGCGCCCATCATAATGGTAAAAATAATACTATGTTTGACGGTAAATCTGAACAAATCTGACTCTTTACCGACCAAACCTGTAGCGGCACAGGCAATGGCAATGGATTGCGGAGAAATCATTTTACCGGTCACCCCACCCGAGGTGTTTGCTGCCACTAACAACACCTCAGGCACCCCAATTTGCTGAGCGGTGGTGGCTTGAAGTGCGGCAAATAACGCATTGGCTGAAGTGTCTGAGCCTGTCAAAAATACCCCTAACCAACCCAAAAATGGTGAAAAGAAGGTAAAAGCTTTGCCCGTGTGCGCCAATGCTAACGCTAATGTAGCAGACAACCCCGAATAATTGGCGATAAACGCAAATGCCAACACCATACCAATAGAATAAATCGGGGTGCGTAGTTCTTTAACGGTCTCGCCAAACGTCGCTAACGCTTCTTTAGGACGCATTTTTAGCATCACGATGGAGATAATCGCCGCGAGCACGATGGCAGTACCTGTTGCTGAGAACCAATCAAATTTATAAATGGCCGCATAGTCGGTAATTTTGGTGACGACTGGGGGTAATTTTTGTACTGCATTGTGCAAATACGGCACATTGATACTCATCACCATATCGACCAACGCCCCATCAGGATGACCATCTTTGCCTTTGACAAACAAATCTTTAAACGGCTTAATGCTCCATAACGACACCATCGCTGTCAAAATGGCAAACGGCATCCAAGCTTTGATGATTTGAGCGGGCGAGTAATGGGTGGTTGGCAACGGTGCTGATACGCTTGTGGTATCACCCATCTGATTTTTGCCATCGACTTGATTTTCAAAACGGAACACATGCTTGGGCTGCCACACTTTAAATAGCAACGTCAAACTAATTAACGAGGCAATAGCAGCGGTAATATCAGGCAACTCAGGTCCAATGTAGTTTGAGGTCAAAAACTGCGCAATAGCAAATGACCCACCACCGACCACAATCGCTGGGAAGGTTTCACGAACCCCTCGCCACCCATCCATAATCGCCATAATCCACACTAACACAATCGGCACAATAAAAGGCAACTGACGGCCGACCATTTGGCTGATGGCATGGGTTTCTACCCCAGATACTTGTCCTGCCACAATGATTGGAATTCCCATCGCACCAAAGGCAACAGGGGCGGTATTGACGATGAGGCAAAGTCCAGCGGCATACAAAGGCTTAAACCCTAATCCGACCAATAACGCTGCTGTGATAGCCACAGGGGCACCAAAGCCTGCTGCGCCTTCCAAAAAAGTACCAAAGGCAAACCCGACCAATAACATCTGTAAGCGTTGGTCTTCGGTCAGCGATAAAATACTGGAGCGGATAATATCAAATTGCCCTGTTTTTACCGTGACTTTGTATAAAAATACCGCACCGATAATAATCCATGCGATGGGCCAAAGCCCGTAGAAGAATCCATAAATCGCGGATGATAACGCTAACGTCACCGGCATTTGATATAAAAATAAAGCAACAAGCAACGCCAAAATAACGGTAATGGTGCCTGCGACACTACCTTTTAAACGAAATACCGCCAAGGCTAGAAAAAAGAAGATAATCGGAATGAGGGCAATGGCACTTGAAAGCCAAATATTACCCATGGGATCATAAATTTGTTGCCAATGTTGCATCATTTCCTCCATGAAATAATTGGTATTACCAAAATAGTCTGAGTGTCAATAATTGGTCAAATAATAAAGAAAATTATGCTTTAATTCAATTGAATTTTAAAAAAACAGCGATATTTATAAGGTTTTTTGTAAATTGGTAATACCAGTTTGTGGTAGTAATGTGATTTATTGTGTAGATAGATACAAAAAAGCTTGTTATTGAAGTCAGCAGAGTTTCAAGTTTTTACTGTCAGGGTGCGTGATGAAAGCTACCCAGTATTTTGCTGTATGGTTGACAGCACAAGCCATGAGGGACGCAAGTAGCGTGCTTTATTTTTTCAAAATACATCAACTAGAATAATTTTTTGACTAAGGTAGGTTAATAGTAGGTAGAGCGCATTGGATGACTGAACTAAAATCAAGTCATAGTGATTTTATAAAAATATATTGGTACATCTTATCTAGTTGTAATGATGACAAAAAACTAGGCGTACGAATAAAATTACTATAGACCCCTAACATAAAAGATTAAAAGGAATTTAATCATGGCTTATAAGCAAATCTCCGATCAAACCAGTGGCTTTTTTATTCCCTGTGTATCATTATTTGGACCTGGCTGTGTCAAAGAAGTGGGCTCAAAAGCCAAAGATCTAGGTGCTAAAAAAGCGCTTATTGTAACTGACCAAGGGCTGAACAAAGCAGGTGTTCCAGACATCATCATTAAACATTTAAGCGAACAAGGTATTGATAGCTACGTATTTGCAGGCGCAGAGCCAAATCCAACTGACAAAAATGTCCACGATGGCGTCACAGCGTATCAGGATAACGGCTGTGATTTTATCATCTCATTGGGTGGTGGTTCGTCACATGACTGTGCAAAAGGGATTGGTCTAGTGACGGCAGGCGGTGGTCATATCCGTAACTATGAAGGTATTGATAAAAGTAAAGTGCCAATGACACCATTGATTGCTATCAATACCACTGCAGGAACGGCATCAGAGATGACACGTTTTTGTATTATCACCAATACCGATACCCACGTCAAAATGGCGATTGTAGATTGGCGTTGTACCCCACTCATTGCTATTGATGACCCTCGACTGATGACTGCAAAACCTGCATCTTTAACTGCGGCAACAGGTATGGATGCGCTAACCCATGCGGTAGAGGCGTATGTATCGACTGCTGCAAATCCGATTACAGATGCTTGTGCTGAAAAAGCCATTCGAATGATTCAACAATGGTTGCGTCAAGCAGTAGCGAATGGCGAAAACATTGAAGCGCGTGAGGCTATGAGCTACGCCCAATACTTAGCAGGCATGGCGTTTAATAACGCCTCGCTAGGCTATGTACATGCAATGGCGCACCAGTTAGGTGGATTCTACAATCTGCCACATGGTGTCTGTAATGCGATTTTGTTACCGCACGTCTGTGAATTTAACCTGATTTCAACACCTGAGCGTTATGCAGATATTGCAGAATTTATGGGCATTGACATCAAAGGCATGACTCGAGCAGAAGCAGGTAAGGCAGGCATCAATGCAATTCGTGAGCTATCCCAATCGGTAGGTATTCCTACGGGACTTACTGAACTTGGTGTTAAACAAGAAGACCTTGCCATCATGGCAACCAATGCCCAGAACGATGCTTGTATGCTCACCAACCCACGTAAGGCAAATCATGAACAGGTCGTAGCAATCTTCGCAGCTGCGATGTAACATTGTAACAATCTAACATCAAACTAAAACAGACTCACAGCAGTGAAAAAGGGGACTTTAATAGTCTCCTTTTACATTGAGCGCTGATACAAAGCGCATAAATTTTTGCGTAAATTGATTAAAATATAGTAGCATAAAGGGATGAAACAAAAACTTATCACTCGCTTATACCATTGCCAATGCTTACTGCTAACCCAAGAAAGCTACCCACTTAGTCACTATGCCAAGCCTCATCTAGCAAAAAATCTGGTAGCAAAAAATCTCCTAATAAAAAATCTAGTACCACAAATCAGCGATAACCGCATCTACAAGCGAGCCACCGATGGTAGACGCACACTTGACCATTTTAACGCTATGCGTAGCTCTACTATCAAACACAATCCTATCTTTGATAAAACCAGACCGGTTCAACTATCAACAAGTCAATATAATCGCCAATAAAACATCATGACTCATTTAATCAATAAGGATATTTATCATGTTAAAACAGTATAAGCCGACACTCGATAAATTAGCGAAGATCGTAGGGAAGTCTCATGTACTCATCGATGAACAAGATACCCGTCATTATCGACAAGGCATACGTTTTGGTGAGGGAAAAGTGTTGGCTGTGGTATGTCCCGGCACCTTACTTGAACAATGGCAGGCACTACAAACAATTATTGAGGCAGATTGTGTGGTAATTATGCAAGCCGCCAATACAGGACTGACAGGCGGCTCTACTCCTTATGGGGATGAATATGATCGTCCAGTCATCATTATGAGTACTCGGCGCCTACAAGGTATCCAAGTGATTTTAGATGGCAAACAAGTGGTGTGTTTACCCGGCGCTACTTTGGATAATCTTGAACGTACTTTAAAGCCTTATAATCGTGAACCGCATTCTGTGATTGGGTCATCATGTATTGGCGCATCAGTTTTAGGTGGGGTGTGTAACAACTCAGGGGGCGCACTGGTACGTCGTGGACCTGCTTATACTGAAATGGCGTTGTATGCGCGTGTCAATGAATCGGGTAAGTTAGAATTGATTAATCATCTAGGTATTGATTTAGGCAACACGGCCGAAGAAATACTCACCAGACTGCAAAAACAAGACTATGAAACCGGTCAGATAACCACGCAAACCACTCAGCTAGCATCAGACAATCGTTACGCGCATGACGTTAAGCAAGTCGATGCAGACAGTCCTGCTAGATTTAATGCAGATCCGACACGATTATATGAAGCATCGGGTTCAGCGGGTAAAGTCTGTGTGTTTGCGGTACGACTCGATACCTTTGAAAAAGTTGAGAGTAAGGTTTTTTATATCGGCTCAAATGACCATGATGACTTAACGGCGATACGTCGTTATTTGCTGACATCACTACCCAGCTTGCCGATTGCTGGGGAATATATTCATCGTGATGCCTTTAGTATTGGTGCAAAGTATGGCAAAGACACTTTCTTGTTTATTGAGCGTTTTGGCACGGTGAATATACCCAGAGCATTAGCACTCAAAGATCGCATTGACGGGTGGTTAGAGAAAATCAAGATACGGGGTTTGACTGATCAAATTTTACAAGCTATTACCTTTTTCTTACCCAGTCATTTACCGCAGCGCATGCTAGCGTTTCATCAGCGTTTTGAGCATCATTTGATTCTACGAGTAGATGAGCAAAGCGCAGAACAGACACAGCAGTTTTTAAATGAGTATTTTGCCGTTCATTCTACTGGCTCGTATTTTGCCTGTACGGAGGAAGAAGGTCGCAAAGCTTTCTTACACCGTTTTGCTGTTGCCGGGGCGGCGATACGATATCGTGATACCCACCGAGCAGAGGTTGAGGATATTGTGGCATTGGATATTGCGTTACGACGTAACGATAGAGAATGGGTAGAAAAAATCCCAGCAGATCTCGAACAACATATGTTACATAAATTATATTATGGGCACTTTTTTTGTCATGTATTTCATCAAGATTACATTGTCAAAAAAGGCACTAATCCACTGGATATTGAACATCAGATGTGGCAGCTGCTAGACGAGCGTAGAGCAGAATATCCCGCAGAACACAATGTGGGTCATTTATATGTTGCTAAGCCAGCATTAGCCAATTTTTATCGCAAGCTAGACCCTACCAACACCTTTAATGTGGGAATTGGTCACACTTCAAAGTTAAAATATTGGCGCAAACCTAACGTATGAAGACATTTAACTAGGCAAGCATAATTAGGTAAGCATCCGACTATCAGGGCAATCGCACTATAAAATTTTATCGAACAGTAACCGCTCAAGATAAACTGTTCCAGATAAATTGTTTAAGATAAGCGTTATCTTGCGATGCCCCAATTTTACGATGTTGAACAGACAGTTTAACATCGCCATTATCATTTTTTTGTTTAGTGGCAGGTTTACTGCCAGATAGTGGGTAAGGTCTATCCGCAATTAAACCAATCCAAGCGCTTCAATCAGTTGTTTATTTGGGTTGACTTGGTTCATGCTGTAAAAATGCATTGACGGCACGCCTTCGGCAATCAAACGCTCACATAGATTGACCACCACTTCAAACCCAAATTGACGAATGGCTTTTTTGTCATCGCTATAGTCGGCAAGCTGTTTACGGATAAAACGTGGAATATCTGCCCCACAGCCATCGGCAAATCGAATCAAATTTGACGCATTGGTGATGGGCATAATGCCTGCGATAATCGGGAACTCATCTTGTGTCACCCCTTTTTTGGCAAGGGCATCACGCAGATATAGATAGCTGTCAGCGTTGTAGAAAAACTGGGTAATCGCTTCAGTCGCGCCTGCGTGGTATTTATTGAGTAAATTTTGGATATCGGCGTCAAAGCTTTTGGCTTGCGGGTGCATTTCTGGATAAGCAGCGACTTTGATACGAAAATAATCACCGCTATGCTCACGTATGTATTTAACCAAATCGACAGCAAACGGCAGCTCGCCAAGACCTACCATACCTGATGGCAAATCACCGCGCAGCGCCACCAAGCGATTAATGCCTAACGATTTATAATAATCCAATAACTCGCCAATTTTGGCTTTATCATCGCCAATGCAGGATAAATGCGGGGTAATGGGCGTGTCACTTTTTTCACTCAGTGCCTTAACAATGCCTAAGGTGCGCTCACGGGTTGACCCACCTGCGCCATACGTGACGCTAAAATATTTAGGTTTTAAAGCATTTAATTCATCAAAGGTTGTCAATAATTTGGTTTGACCGTCATCGGTCTTGGTGGGGAAAAACTCAAAAGAAAACGGCGTTGTCAGGGTGGTCATAAAAGTATCCAAAATGATAAAACATAGCACCATTATAACGGGTATAACAGTGAAAAAATTGAATTTTTTGGCATAAATATTGAGTTAAACGGCATAAAAAAGTCATGCACATGGGCATGACTTCGATTGAACCTTTAACAAATAGTATTTTCAGCTATTAGTATTTATAGCTATCAGGTTTGAAAGGACCTTCAACTGGTACACCGATATAATCGGCTTGTTGCTGCGTTAATTTAGTCAGTACCCCATTAAAGCCTGCGACCATCGCCGCTGCCACTTCTTCATCGAGTTTTTTTGGCAACACTTTGACGTATAGATTGTCCGCTTTTTTGTCCGCAGGCAAATCGGCAAATTTTTCTTTAAATAAATGCATTTGCGCCAATACTTGGTTAGCAAAAGAGCCATCCATAATACGTGATGGGTGACCTGTGGCATTGCCCAAATTGACCAAACGACCTTCCGACAATAAAAGCAAGTAATCGTTTTCATCTTCTGAGCGATAGACTTGGTGTACTTGAGGCTTCACTTCCACCCATTTCCAGTTGTCGCGCATAAACTGGGTATCAATCTCGGTATCAAAGTGACCAATATTACAAACCACTGCGGTGGCTTTTAAGGCTTTTAACATATCGCTATTACAGACATGGTAGTTACCAGTGGTAGTGACTACCAAGTCAGTATCTTGCATAAGGGTGTTGTTGATACCTTTGGCAGGGTCGCCTTCCACAAATGGCGAGACCAATTCATAGCCATCCATACAAGCTTGCATACCACAAATTGGATCGGCTTCCGTCACTCGTACTATCATACCTTCTTGACGTAGGCTTTGAGCAGAACCTTTACCCACATCGCCATAACCGACAACAAGCGCACGACGACCCGCTAAAAGCATATCGGTACCACGTTTAATGGCATCGTTTAGGCTATGACGACAGCCATATTTGTTGTCATTTTTTGATTTGGTCACTGCGTCATTGACATTAATGGCGGGTACTTTTAGCGTGCCTGCATTGAGCATTTCAATTAGACGATGTACCCCGGTTGTTGTCTCTTCTGAGATACCGTGGATGTTGTCGAGCATTTGCGGGTAGTCGTTATGAATCAGCGCCGTCAAGTCACCGCCATCATCTAAAATAATATTGGCATCCCACAGCTTGCCCGTGGCTTCACCGCCTTCAAAAATCTGCTGGCGAAGACACCATTCGTATTCTTCCTCAGTTTCGCCTTTCCAAGCAAACACAGGAATACCGGCTGCTGCAATGGCGGCAGCGGCATGGTCTTGGGTTGAAAAAATATTACAAGAAGTCCAGCGTACTTCAGCACCCAGCGCCACGAGCGTTTCAATGAGGACAGCCGTTTGGATGGTCATGTGGATACAACCCACAATCTTGGCGCCTTTTAAAGGCTGCTCGGCTTGGTAGCGCTGGCGTAAGCCCATCAAAGCAGGCATTTCAGTTTCGGCCAGTTTGATTTCTTTGCGACCGTAGTCGGCAAGGCTAATATCGGCAACTTTATAATCAGAAAAATTTGAATCGGTAGAATTGATAGACAGGGACACTGCGTCCACTCCTTAATAACCAGTAAAAAAAGTTAAAGTAAAAACGCAGATGCCGTTATTTATTTTGGATTTATTTTGGTTAAAATACAAAAAACGAGCCTAGCGCAGGCAAGCAAATATAAATTAAGCGAACCTTAAGCTGCAGCATCTCTCGATAGGTGTATTGTAAAAAAAATTAACATAAAAGTCATTCTCTTAATTGCAACATCAACTTAAGTCTTTTAAAAAAGCAACATTAAGTCTTTTAAAAAAGCAACATTTTTGATAAAATATTACACTTCATCCTATGTAATTACATAAACATATAGAAAAGTTATACAAAATTAAAAGACATTGCTGAAAAATTACGTTTTAATATACCTAAGAGAAACGTAACAAAATATGTCAACTAATTTACTTTTTCTTTATATGTCATTCGTCGCTTGAAAGTCTTTTAGATTTTTAAGAGAAATGGTAAATTTACTTTATCCTGTCCTTAGGAGATTTATATGAAAGTTTTGAAATTAGCTGCTATTCCTGCTGCTTTAATCGCAACTTCTGCTTTTGCTGAAACTGTCGTTGTTGATCAACAAATTGTTGCAGAGCCGGTTGCCGTATCTACTACCACTTACGATCCAAACGCAGGTGTAGTAAGAAACACAACAACTCAATTGGTTACTGGTACTAGAACGTTTTTTGATACCGTAACAAATCCTGCTGCTATCAGTGCCGAAGTAGGTACTTTAGGTTATGGTGTCAATATTGGTTGGGCTTTAAACGATAAAACTGAACTTGTAGCTGGTTGGGCTGGTGGCGATATCGGTGATTTAAAAGACACTATCAAAATTGAAGATGTTAAATATGATTTAGAAACAGATTCAAGCAATCCGTATCTTGGTGTGAATTTACGCCCTGCTGGAAATTGGTTTACTGTGGGTGTTGGTACTATTTTTGGTGACAACGAAATCACTTTGAAAAAACAAGCAACTGAAACCAAACCAGTTAAAATCAATGGTAACACTTACTATGGTAACATTGAAGCGTCAGCTGAAAATAAAAACACTTTAAATCCATACTTAACTATCGGTTTCCGTCCTAATATCACTAATAACTTTGGTGTATTTGGTGAAATCGGTGCAGCTTATACTGGTGGCTTAAAAGTGACTGATGCTAAAACACGAGTTCTAGATGCCAATGGTGAAGAAGCTGCAGTATTTGATAATAATCGTCTAAAATCTGACTTACAACAAGATTTGGATGATTCAAATTATTCAAAATGGTATCCAATCGCTAAAATCGGTGCAACTTACCGTTTCTAATTTCAGTCAATTACTAAAAAAGATACTCATTCGTGGGTATCTTTTTTTATATGATTAATACAGCATCATATAGTATCTGTGATAACGGGAAGAGAAAATACCTCTCGTAATTCAAAACTGGTATGCACTTGTGCGATACCTTCGATACGGTTTAGACGATGCAATAAAAATTCTTCATAATGCGCCATATCTTTGACCAAAGCTTTGATAAGATAGTCTTCGCTGCGCCCTGTCACTATACTACAGCTGACCACTTCAGGAAATTCTCGTAGTTTTTTTTCAAAATTGCTAAAGCGTTCTGCCGTATGTTTATCCATGCTAATGGCAATATAGACTGACAGTTGATAGCCTAATTTTCTAGGGTCGGTGGTGACACTATAACCCGTGATCACACCGGCATCCTCTAATTGCTTGACTCTGCGCGCACAGGGGGTAGGGCTTAAGTTTACGCTTTCTGCCAATTCAAGGTTACTCATGCGTGCATTTTCTCGTAATAGCGCTAAAATTTGTCTGTCTATTTTATCTAATGAAGCCATCATAAATTCTCAATATTAGTGATTTTAACTAAACAATATAATTATAGTAGCCATAAATATCAAATTCTATGTTTTTTATAGCAAAATTTAGTTACTTCAACTACAAAAAAATGGATATAATTTCATCATAGAATTTTAAGTAAAATTAAATGTGGAGCATTAGCATGTCAATACAACCCAAAAATACGGCTTTTAATCATAAAAAATACCAACCCTTTGCATTTGCACCAAAGATGACCCAGCGTACTTGGCCCGATAAAACGATCACCAAAGCGCCCATATGGACGTCGGTGGATTTGCGAGATGGTAACCAAGCCTTGATTGAGCCGATGAGCATTGAACAAAAAATGCGCTTCTTTGATTTGTTGGTGCAAGTGGGGTTTAAAGAAATTGAGATTGGTTTTCCCTCAGCCGCGCAGGTTGAATATGACTTTACCCGCAAATTGATCGAAGGCGGACACGTACCCGACGATGTGACCTTGCAAGTATTGGTGCAAGCACGCGAACATTTGATTCGCCGTACTTTTGAGTCGTTAAAAGGTGCCAAACGTGCCATCGTCCACGTGTATAACTCAACCTCAAAAGTGCAACGTGAAAAAGTGTATCAAAAAGATTATGATGACATCATTGCGATTGCGGTTGAAGGCGCGACATTGTTGCGTGATTTGGCGAAAGAATACCCTGAAACCGAATGGATTTTTGAATATTCCCCTGAAAGTTTCTCACAAACCGAGGTCGATTTTTCGGTCAAAATCTGTGATGAAGTGTGTAAAGTTTGGCGCCCGGACTTAGGCCAGAAGGTAATCTTTAACTTGCCATCAACAGTAGAAAGCTCAACGCCCAATATCTATGCCGATCAGATTGAATATTTTTGCCAAAACTTACCCATGCGTGAGCATGTGATTGTGAGCCTTCACACCCATAATGACCGTGGCTGTGCCGTGGCTGCCAGTGAGTTGGGTTTGATGGCAGGGGCTGACCGTATTGAAGGCACGCTTTTTGGCAATGGCGAGCGCACAGGCAATATGGACATCATGGTCATGGCGATGAATATGTATAGCCAAGGCGTAGACCCACAGCTTGATTTTAGTAACATGAGCGAAATCGCCCAAGTGGTAAGCGAGTGCAATCAGTTGCCGATTCATCCACGCCATCCTTATGTGGGCGAGTTGGTATTTACCGCTTTTAGTGGCTCGCACCAAGATGCCATCAAAAAATCGCTAGATTATAATGAGCAAAATGCCGAAACCACCCAAGGCTTGTGGGATGTGGCGTACTTGCCAATTGATCCTGCTCATATCGGACGCGGCTATCAGGATGTCGTACGTATCAATAGCCAGTCAGGGAAAGGCGGTGTTGCTTATATCTTGCAACGTGACTTTGGCTTTCATTTGCCACGTTGGACGCAAATTGACTTTAGCCGTGTTATTCAGCAAGAAGCCGAAAGCCGCCAGACAGAGTTGACATCAGATGATGTCATTAGCGTGTTTGAAAACACCTATTTGAACCAATCTACTTTGGCATTGCAAGATTATGAAATCAAAAACACGGCTGGCTCAGTAAGCTTTGCAGGCTCTGTGCGCATGGGGGATGATATCATAGACGTCGTTGGTAATGGCAATGGTCCGTTGTCTGCCTTTATCAATGCCATCTCCGCCAAATTGAACAAAAATATTCACGTTATCAACTATGCAGAACATGCGTTAACGGTTGAAAGTCAAAGCCCGCTCACCCAAAATAACAGTGATGCCAATGCCGTTGCTTACTTACAGTTGAATATTGAAGGTGAGATTTATTCAGGTATCGGCACTTGCTCAAGCACTGTATCAGCCATGTTAAAAGCCGCATTGTCTGCGTTGGCACAAGCGCAGATTGCCGATACTGAGCATCATTAATTAGCTTTTATAAAGCGCAAATTTATCAGTAGCTTTTATCCCCAAAAGAGCAATTGCCCTAGTTGCTCTTTTTTTATGGGCTAACATGTGAAATGCCTAGATTAATAGTAAACAGGGCTAATAGCAAAAGGGGTGCAATTCCAGACATACTATTTTATGGTATGATAGAGGCACTTTAAATTTTACAGTAATAATAGAGTTGTATGATGCATTGCGATATTTATAAATTTAGCAAAAAAGATGACCTGTATGTGTACATTGCTCGTCCAAATTATCCCAATGACACTGACGAGATTCGTGATTGGTTGTCAGTGTTACCCAAGGATTTTCGCCAAGCGATTGGACGCGAAACCTTTGTGATGCATTTGGATTTGACGAATACGACAAAGCTTGCACGAGTCAATAAAGCAGAAGTGTTAGAAAAACTGCAAAGTCAGGGGTATTTTGTGCAAATGCCGCCTGAAGATGTGCTGTTACGCCAAGCAAAATTGAATATGGCAGAAGCGCAGCAGAACAAGTGGCAGTAGCAAAATTTTAACAAAATGAGTTGAATCATGCTAAAATAATCTATCTATTTTTGGCAAGGCAAAATTATGTTTGCATTTTTATCACTCGAGCAAATCGGTAATGTGCTAGGCGAAATCATCATTTGGTGGGCGCAGCTGGTTCAAGGTGTGCCGCCAGACAAATTACCCTTATATGCTTATGTGGGATCTTCCATTGTGGTATTACTGCTTTGGATTTTAGTGGTACGGATTTTGCCAAAAACGCTTGCAGGTTTGAGTTGGATTATTCTATTTGCGATTTTGCTCACGCCCACCACTTCCCTTGGCACCCCGCCTGACATCGCACCAGCGAGTATTTCCGTGGTGTATGGGATTTTACTCAAAGATCCAGCAATTATCTTTAATGGGTTGCTACCAATTATGGTTGTCATTACAGTGGGCTGTATTTTGGGTTTTATTTGGCAAATTCTTCGAATGGGCATCGATAAAACCAACAAAAAACATGCGCTAAATAACGCCAATATCAGCCAGCCTAGCCGCTAAGCTATGATAGTGATAAGCCAGCAAGCTGTAACCGCTTAACTTTTTATAGCTTAATCTTTTACAGCTTAACCTTTTACTTATAGCTTAACTTTCCCTAAAACTTATGATAGTCTGAAACTCATTTTTGACGATTATCATAGGTTTTTTTATGTCTGACCATCAGCCAAATGCTGCCATCCAAAACAGCGCAACCCAAAGCAGTTTTGCAAGCACCGATAGTTATATCGCCACTGACAACCTAAAACTTGCCGTCAACGCTGCGATTCGATTGCAAAAACCGTTACTCATCAAAGGGGAACCTGGCACGGGTAAAACGCTACTGGCTGAAGAAGTGGCAAAAAGTTTAGATATGCCACTGTTAACTTGGCACATCAAATCAACCACCAAAGCTGAACAAGGCTTGTATGAGTACGATGCGGTATCACGCCTGCGGGATAGTCAATTGGGCGATGACCGCGTGTATGATATTGCTAACTACATCAAGGCAGGCAAGCTATGGCAAGCATTTACCAGTCCTGAGCGTATGGTACTGCTCATTGATGAGATTGATAAAGCGGATATTGAGTTCCCTAACGACTTGCTACATGAGCTCGATAAAATGTCATTTTATGTGTATGAAACTGGCGAAACGATTACCGCCGATCATCGTCCTGTCGTTATTATCACGTCAAACAATGAAAAAGAACTGCCTGATGCCTTCTTGCGTCGTTGCTTTTTTCATTATATTGATTTTCCTGACCAAGCAACCATGCGCGAAATTGTGGATGTGCATTTCCCCAATCTACAGGCAGACTTGGTGGATGAAGCACTCAAGGTGTTCTACGGTCTGCGTGAAGTCAAAGGCTTAAAAAAACCGCCATCCACCTCTGAATTGGTAGATTGGATTAGTTTGCTGATGGCAGATGAGTTGCAAGCGGGCAGTCAAAATGCGATTGAGCGGTTGAAAAATCCAAGCGATAACTTACCGCCCATGGCGGGGGCGTTATTAAAGAATGAAAATGACTTGAGTTTACTTGAACGTATGGGCTTTATGCTGCGTCGTAGTCGATAGGGGATTGGTGTGTTTATCAATCTTTTTTACACCTTACGCACTTATGGCGTGCCTGTGACCACCCGTGAATTGCTAGACCTTTATGCTTTGCTAGAAACAGGCATTGTGTTTGCCGACCGTGAACAATTCTACGAGCTGATTCGCCTATGTATGGTCAAAGACGAAAAATACTTTGATAAATTTGACCGTGCCATGGCGGATTATTTTGAAGGTATTGATACACTCGATATCGACGAGCTGATGGCAAAATTGGGTAATATCCCCAAAGAATGGCTGGAACTTAAACTTGACCCCAACAATCTCACCGAAGCCCAGCGGCGCCTACTCAAAAAATATGGTTCGCTTGAAGCACTCATGAAAGCCCTAGAGGAACGGCTAAAAGAACAAAAAGAGCGACACCAAGGCGGTAGCAAATGGGTTGGTACAGGCGGCTCATCGCCTTTTGGTGCGTATGGCGACCATCCTGAAGGTGTACGAGTAGGGGGTGAAAGCCGAAAACGCAGCGCGGTTAAGGTGTGGGAGCAGCGCAAATACCGCGATTTGGACACGGATAACCAGTTAGAAACCCGCTCCATGCAGATGGCACTGCGAAAACTACGTAAATTCGCCCGTGATGGGGCGGCTGATGAGCTTGATATTGGCTCAACCATCAAGAAAACCGCGCAAACGGGGATGCTCGATGTGCAGCTGCGTCCCGAACGCCGCAATCGTGTCAAAGTGCTCATGCTATTTGATATCGGTGGTAGCATGGATAGCTATATCGAAGCGTGTGAGCGCTTATTTGCCGCTGCAAAAAATGAGTTTAAGACGCTTGAATTTTTTTATTTTCATAACTGCGTGTATGAGTATGTTTGGACAGAAAATGCCCGCCGTAACGCCAGCGCGGTGCCCACATTAGATGTGCTACACAAATATGGCAGTGATTATCGGGTGATTTTTGTGGGTGATGCCGCAATGTCGCCTTATGAGTTGTTATCTGTCGGCGGCAGCGTTGAGTATATGAGCCAAGATACGGGGCAGGCGTGGCTAAAACGTATCACTAACCACTTTGATAAAGTCGCATGGCTCAACCCTGAGGCACAAAGCTACTGGCAATACACGCAGACTATCGGCTTAATCAAAGATATCATGCAAGGTCATATGTACCCGATGACCTTGCATGGTATTGAAGATATGACCAAGTATTTGGCGCGGTAATATGGTTAAGTCAATTAAAAAAGCATGAATCAATTTCATGCTTTTTTTTGTGATGAACGGCTGATAGTCACTTAAAAGTTGATACTAAGCTAAAAGCTGCTAGTCAGCTAATATTAGTTTGGACCGGCCACACGCTCAATAACGACGTTGCCTGTACCCGTGCTTGCTAAGCCAATTTGTTTGGCGGCGGCATACGATAAATCTAATACGCGATGGCTTGAAAATGGACCGCGGTCATTGACTTTTACCACAACGCTTTTGCCGTTTGATTTGTTGGTCACTTTGATATAACAGTTCATTGGCAATGAGCGATGGGCAGCTGTCAACGAATTGGAATCAAAAGTATCGCCGCTAGCAGTTTTACGACCTTGAAACTGACGACCATACCAAGAGGCGACACCCGTTTGGCTAAAACGATTGACCGTATTAGATGCAACGGCAGAAAGACGCTCTAACACGTCTGCATCTTTGCTAGCTTGTGAAGTGTCTTGGCTGATAAGTTGGCTTTCTAAGGCAAGGTTGCGAGGTTGACGCGCGGATTTGACTAAGTCTGATGCATTGTTGTGCTGGCGGGTTAACTCATTAAGTACGTGATCTAAATTGCTCGTGGCTGCTTGGGTAGTTGAGCTAAGCGCCGTTACGCCACAAAAGCAAAGTAACGTCGCTACATTAGCTAAATTCGATTGACGCTTTGACATAATGACCTCTGAACAATCGCTCTTTACAATGAGCGCCTTATATTTGGGAGCCAATAAGCCTTGATATGTCATGCATACAAATCGCTTATAGGGCACCAAGAAAATTTATGAGATTTAACAATTAGTTTACAAATTTTACTTTGTTTCGGTATGTAATTGCTCAATCTTGATGACCCACAATAAGCAATTACGTGATTAAAATCACGATTTATTTAGATAAACGGTATAAAAAAATAGATAAATGGTAAAAATTATTAAGTTTTACCATAATAATTGTTTAAAACTACTCATAAAAATGATATCTTTTATGCTAACTCTTTTACGTTTTTTACATTTAAAAATACCTATTTACATAAATAGTTACATAAAAAATTGTTTATAAATAGCTTATTTACAAACAAAATAGTTTCGAAAATAGCCTAAGAGTTATTTACCATTATGCGAGGCAATTGACATCACTAAACCAAATCCTGCCATCAAAGTAATTAAAGCGGTACCGCCATAGCTGATAAATGGCAAAGGAACGCCGACCACTGGCAAAATGCCTGCCACCATGCCGGCATTTACAAACACATACACAAAAAATGACATAGCAATCGCGCCCGAGAGTAATTTGCTATAGACAGCAGTATTGGAGTAAGCAATAAATAAGGCGCGGCATAGAATACAAAAATACAGGAACATCAGTAAACTGACACCGATTAAGCCAAACTCCTCAGAAAAAGCCGCAATGATAAAATCGGTGTGACCTTCTGGTAAAAAATGTAGATGAGATTGTGTGCCTTGCAAGTAGCCTTTACCTGTGAGCCCCCCTGAGCCAATCGCGGTTTTTGACTGCATGATATTCCATCCAGCCCCCAAGGCATCGCTTTCAGGGTCTAGCAAAGTTAGGACGCGTTTGCGCTGGTAGTCGTGTAACAGGTATTCCCAAGCCACAAAAACAAAGGGAATAAACAGCGCCACCGCAGAGCCAATCATCCACCAAGGTAAACCCGACAAAAACAGCACAAATAAGCCACTAGACGCCACCAATAAAGAGGTGCCCAAGTCGGGCTGCTCAGCAATTAGCAGCACTGGAATACCAATCGCCACCAGCGTGATAAGCACTGTCGATAAACTTGGCGGCAAGTCGCGTTTGGATAAAAACCAAGCAGTGAGCATCGGCATGCCAAGCTTCATAAACTCTGACGGCTGCACACTACCAAACCCAGGAATACCAATCCAGCGCTGCGCACCCAGTCGCACCTCACCAATAATTTTGACCAGTATCAGTAACGCCACACCACCCACATAAAAAAACGGGGTAAAATCACGGTAAAGACTGGGCGGGATTTGCGCCATGACAATCATCACCACAAACGCGATGGTAAAACTAATGGTTTGACGGATGACCATTCCCATGTCTTGAGTAGAGGCACTATATAAAATGGCTAAACCAAACAAAGCTGTGACAAACAATAGCATCAATAACCAAGGGTCTAAATGCACGCGCTGCCAAAAAGAGGGTAGACTGTCATTACCAAAGTGATGAGCTTGCCTAGAAAAACGGTACTGTCCAATCTTATCTACCATACACACCAAACATCAAATTAACCCGGTGACAATAAGTCTGTAAAAAGACACAAAAATAGGCTCAATAGTTTATATGGCTTAATGTGATTTTGGTAGTCTTAATAATGTAATAGTTTATAACACTTGTTTCATAGAAATAAGTCACTATATTAAGTGAGCTATCAATTAAGCTTAATTATGTCTTAATTATGTAGTGAACATAACTATCAAGTAAAAGTTAAGTGAAAATAATTATCAAGTAGGCATGATTAGCTAAGTATATTAAGCCTACTTTTTTGACAGTTGCTCATAAGTCCGTGGTGTTTTTCCATTTTGACGAAACGTGAATAGGCAGTCCATGACACATCAAAACAAGACCAAAAATAAACCAACCATTATCGAAGATAATGCGCAAACAGCAAAGTATGGCAATATCAAAAGTGCCAAGACCAAGAATATCAACACTACCAAGACTCAGAATACCAAAACCAAGATTTTAACAGGCATTGTTGGCTCAGGGATGATAATGACATTGCTTATCGCGTGTAATCATCCGGTCACACCCATCGATAACCGAAAACCGACTACGACCATCGTTCGTCAAACCCAGCCAAACCCTAAAAATACCACTGTCACGCAGACTGACAATATGCGCGGCCTTATTCTCAACCGTCAAAACACAACCCGACCTACAACAGATTATGGCGCACTCAAAAATAGCACACGATACAATAGTAACGTTGTCTATACCAATGATGCAGATTTTAAGGATTGGTTAGCTAGCCACAGTTATCAGCAATCAGAAGTGTTGGCGTATCAAAATTACTTGCAAAGCCAATTAGGCACCATTCCGCCGATGGATCAGTTAATCGCGAGTGCCAGAGATGCGCGCCGCTGCGGTTTTGAGCCGTATGAAGTACCGCCTGCGTCACTATGGCAAAATATCGTGCCCACCCTACAAATGCTGCAGCAACTGCAAAAACAAGGTTATTTGCCGTATTCGACAGTGATACGCTCCGTGTATCGAAACCCTGCATTGAATGATTGTGCGGGCGGTGCGGGCGAGAGTAAGCACATGACCAATGGCGCGATTGATATTTGGATACCTGAAAACGAAGCCAATAAATGGGCGATAGAAAGCACCTTTGATGGGCTTTGCCAGTTTTGGCAGTCCAACGGGCAAAGCTATAATTTTGGACTTGGCTTGTATCCGACAGGCTCAGTGCATCTTGATACGCAAGGCTTTCGAAAATGGGGCGCAAGCCATAGCTCAAGCTCATCACCCTGTCGTTTTTAACCCTGTCGCAACTGTTAAGCTGTTGACATTGGCTATTTAGCGGTTTTTGTTGTGTTTGGCGTGGCGCTGCCAACCGTCACAATCAAAAACTTGTTAGGGTCAATGAGGTCTTTATAGCTTTGATTGACAGCGTTAAGGTCGGCGCGCTGTACGCGCATCACGTAATCGGTCAAGTAACTATCTGGCAGCTGATAAAACCCCATCATACCAATCGTGGAATTCATGGCGGCATTGCTAGCAAAGCTAGTTGGGAAACTGTTGATTAGACTGTCTTTGGTTAAAGCCAATTCGTTTGGCGTTACCCCTTTTTCTAGCGTATGTTTGATGACTTGCTTGGTCGCCTCAATTGCTTCTTGCGACTTTTGGTTACGGGTAGAAAAGCTAACGGTATAGCTACCTTGGGCAAGCATCGGCGTGGTGCTGCTATAAATGCCATAGGTGAGCCCGCGTTTTTTACGGATATCTTCCATCAATCTGGCTTGAAAGTTGCCGCCCCCGACGATTTCATCGGCAATGGCAAAGTTGGTTTGATGCTGCAAGCCTAAGGTATCCGCCACGCGTTTTTGACCCAATTGCCCCATCAATACGGTGGTTTGGGTGCTGTCAAATGGAATATGAATCGTTTTAGCGGCGTTCAAAGGCTTGGCATCGGCAAGCTTTAGGGCAGCTGTGCCAACGGGCATTTGAGCGGTTAGCTGATTGGCAAGCGCCCGCGCGCGCTCAAGACTGATATCGCCTGTAATAGCAATATTCGCATTCTTCGCTACCAAAAACTGCTGGCTAAAAGCTTTAAGATCGGTGGTATTAATTTTGGCAATGCTGTCTTGCGTACCTTGGGTGGGGTGGGCGTAGGGATGATTCCCGTAAAGCGCCGCAGCAAAGGCTTTGCTTGCGATGCTATCTGGGTCTTCTTTGGCCTGTTGCAGGCTAATTAAATACTGGGCTTTGGTACGTTCAAAATTTTTGTTTGGAAACGTAGGCTCGGTCATCATATCGCTCATTAAACCAAGCGCAGAGGATAAACGCGCCTCATCGGATAGACTGCGCAAACTCACGATAAACATGTCTTTATAAGCACGGGCAGATAAATCAATCCCAAGCTGCTCACTAGTCTCGGCAATCTCATCTTCACTTTTATGGCGTGTGCCCTGATCGAGCATACTCGCGGTCAGACTGGCGATCCCAAAACCGCCTTTTTTAATGGCTTCATCACGAGCCGAGCCTGCATTAAAATACACACTGACATCCACAATCGGTAAATTGTGGGTTTGTACCAAAGCGACTGGGGTACCCGAATCCGTCGTAAAGTGGATGATATCGGGTAATGTCACTTTTAACGGCGCTGTGGTTTTTAGGCTGGTTAATTTGTCTAAAGCGGCAATGGGTGCAGTGGGGTCAATATTGCCACTACTGTGAGCATCGCTATGGGTGGCAGGTTCAGCATAGCCCGCTTGCGTGGCAATGGTGGTCATTAGTAATAAGATTTTAGCTAAGCGTGATTTCATTTTTTTTCTCAAAATTCTAAGGATGGTCTGACAGCAATGTGGGCAAGTCAAGTGAGGGCAAATTAAATGAGAGCAAGTTTATTTGCCGAGTTTACAGCTATTGGGTGGGTTTGTTTGCTTTCACCACATTGAGCACGGTTAGATTGTCGTTAACCAAATATTTGTTAGCGGCGGCGTGTAAGTCACTTTCTGTGATGCCATCTAAGGTTTTGGGCAGGTTAAACACCATCCGGTCATCAAGCCCAATGCTGTTTAGACTGCCAATCATCTGCGCTTGTCCGCTGATACTATCTTGGCTATATATCAAGCTAGTCATGGTGTTGGTTTTGGCACGGGTCAGTTCACTTTGTGCAATCGGTTGGGTTTTGAGCGCGTCAATCTCAGCAATGATTGCTTGTTTGGCTTGGGCAAGTGTAACGCCGTCTCGTGGGGTGGCTTGGATTAAAAATAGCCCATCGCCCCGACTAAAGGCACTGTAACCACTACCGACTGACGCTAGTAGCTGTTTTTCCCGTACTAGGCGTTTTTCTAGGCGTGCAGATAGACCGCCATCGAGCACATCGGCTAGTAGTGATAGACTATAGGCGGTTTTGGGGTCTTTTGCTGTGGTAAGTGTTGGCACATTAAACGCCATCATGACCATAGGCACCTGTACCGGCAATTGGGTGGTTTTTTCTTGATAACCACGAAACCCTGGCTGTATCACACTGGGGCGCGTTGGCAGGGTTTGCGGTTTTTTATCGGCAAAGTATTTTTTGACTTCATTGATGGCGTTTGTGGGATTGACATCGCCCACGATTACTAAGGTCGCATTGTTGGGTGCATACCATGTTTTATACCAATCGGTTAGGTCGTTTAACCTAATGGATTCGATTTCTGCCATGGGACCAATGACCGATTCTCCTTTTGGGCTATTGGGGTAAGCCATTTTGCTAAATTGCTCATAGGCGCGGGCGTTTGGGTTATCATCGGTTCGCTGGCGGCGCTCTTCCATCACCACTTGGCGCTCAGCGGTAAAGTCGCTGTCCTTTAGCTGTAAATGGGTCATCCGATCGGCTTCAAGCTCTAGGGCGAGCGCTAAGCGATTGGCAGGGAAAATTTCATAATATGCGGTGTAGTCATAGCTGGTAAAGGCATTATTGCTACCGCCAAATTTGGCAATAAGGCGTTCAAAATCTACTGAGGACACGTTTTTTGTTCCCTTAAACATCATATGCTCAAGCAAATGTGACATACCGCCTAAGTTAGTGGGTTCATCCGCAGCACCCACGTGATACCATACTTGGCTTATCACCACAGGAGAGCGGTGATCTTCTTTGATTATCACCTTTAATCCATTATCCAGCGTATATTCATGGCGCGTTGCTGCCCTAGCGCTGTCAAAATCTGTGGGGCTCGGCGTTTGCTGGGTTGTGTCAGTTACCGCGTTAGCAGTTGGATGCGCGTTAATAGGCGTATTGGCTAAAGTCGGGGTAGTTTTAGTCGGCATGGTTTTGGCTGCGATGGTCTGCGCAGTGCTGCAACCTGATACACAGAGCGTATAGGTCAAGGCGGCAGCGAGGAGGGTAAGGTTAAAAAATGTGGGTTTTGACACAGGTTTTTGATTTAACATAGTTTCTCTTTAACTTTTAATCTGGTTTTTTTGATTGTGGGGCAATGGGGTTTGCAGGCATTATAAAAGATAAACCATGATAACGGATGTTGGCATTGATTGCTATTTGAAAGCCCATTGCACGATTAAATCTGAATAAATACCACCTGCAAATTTTTAGCGCAACAAGCTGTGAACGGATAGTTTTTTGCAAGACCATGATTAATCTGAGTGTAAGGGATTGACAGCATGTTTATTTCAAACTGCGAACAAACACTGTTATAATTTTATACATCTCAATATTTTAATGACAAATTTAACCATAGGCGATGATATGAGTAGCAACCAATTTAATAACAATGCTTCTAATAAGGTGGTAATTAATTTTAATAACCAACCGACTAATTTTGATGATGCTACGATGCCCAATCTGCCTGTGCAAGATGTGCCAATTATTGAAACGCCGCGTATCGCTGAAGCCGCCCAAACGTCAACGCTGCAAACACCTGCACCCACACAACAGCCATCTGCCAATACGGCTGAGCCAACCGCAGAACCTGAACAAAAAGGTGGCTGGTTTAGCCGCATGAAGCAAGGCTTGTCAAAAAGTCGTAAAAACTTGACCGAAGGCTTAACCAATATTTTGATTGGTGGTAAAGAAATTGATGATGAACTACTAGAAGAAGTCGAAGACCAACTGTTGGTCGCCGACATCGGTGTGAATGCCACCAATCGCATTATCAAAAACTTGACCGAAGCCACTGCCCGCGGTGATTTGATTTATTCTCATTCACTGTATAAAGCGCTGCAAAAAGAACTCACCGATATCTTGACACCCAAAGTTGCGCCACTGGTGGTGGATGCTAGCACAAAACCGTTTGTTATCTTGGTCGTGGGGGTCAATGGCGTGGGTAAAACCACCACCATCGGTAAACTTGCCAAACGTCTGCAAGGTGAAGGCAAATCAGTGATGTTAGCAGCGGGCGATACGTTTCGTGCGGCAGCCACCGAGCAATTGCAAGTTTGGGGGGAGCGCAATAATATCCCAGTTGTCGCCCAAGGTCATGGTTCAGACAGTGCCTCGGTGATTTTTGATGCCATTCAATCTGCCAAAGCCCGTGGCATTGACGTGCTGATTGCCGATACCGCAGGGCGTCTACAAAATAAAACTAATTTGATGGAAGAGCTGAAAAAAGTGATTCGCGTCATGCAAAAAGCCGATCCGACAGCGCCGCATGAATCCATGATTGTGCTCGACGCCGGTACAGGACAAAATGCCCTAAATCAAGTAGAAATCTTCAATGAAGCAGTGCCACTGACAGGCGTGACCGTCACCAAATTAGATGGCACGGCAAAAGGCGGCGTGGTATTTAATATCGCTGAAAATACCAATGTGCCGATTCGTTTTATTGGTGTGGGTGAAAAAATTGATGATTTGCGCCCATTTCAAGCCGATGATTTTGTCAAAGCGCTATTTGAAAAAGATGAATAACATGATAATGACGTCTTATCAACTTGCGAAAAATTTGCCAACCGTGACACTTGTGGCGCATCAAGGCTGTTTGATTGCGCTCGATTGGCATACGCAAAAGACCCATGACCTATTAGCTAAGCACAAGGCAAAAGTAGCCGTCATGAATTCGGTAGCATTAAGTCATTCGATTGATGCCGATGCAAAAGTGCTAGTAGAGACCATCACTCAGCTAAAAGAGTATCAGGCAGGTCAGCGACAAGTGTTTGATATGCGCATCGCCATCTACACAGGCACACCTTTTCAGCAAAAAGTTTGGCAAGCATTACGACAAATCCCTTACGGTCAAACAATCAGCTATGCACAGCTTGCGCTACAAGTGAATAATCCCAAAGGCTTTCGCGCAGTCGCGCAGGCCAATGGCCGCAACCCACTAAGTCTCATCATTCCTTGCCATCGCGTGATTGCCAGCGATGGCAAATTGGGCGGTTATACCGGTGGGATTGAGATTAAGCAAACATTGCTTGATATAGAGCAAGCAAGTTATCAGCGATAAACAATAACCCAATGAGGCGTTATTCTTTATCATCTGCATCTTTTTCTTCCCAAGTTTCTAAGCGTTCATAAATACGACCATAAACGGTATTTTTACGATATTTGCCTTTTTTGGTCATCTCATCCGGCGCTAGACCCGTCAATAGATACATGGCTTCATTGACATGCTCTACGGCATAGATGGCAAATTTACCTGCCGTCACGCTATCGATGATATCTTGACGTAGCATCAATTGCGCCAAATTGGCTTTGGGCACAATCACCCCTTGTTTACCCGTCAAACCTTGCTCGACACACGCATCATAAAACCCAGCGATTTTGGCATTGACGCCGCCGACCGCTTGGACTTGACCAAATTGGTTCATCGATCCTGTAACTGCAAAGCTTTGATTAATCGGGGTTTGCGATAGGGCAGACAGCAGCGCGCAAGTTTCGGCTACTGTTGCGCTATCGCCATCGATACCGCCATAACTTTGTTCAAAAGCCAGCGATGCGGTAAAGTTGAGCGTGTGGTCTTCTGCAAACAATGCTTTTAGGTAACTGCTCATAATCAGCACCCCTTTGGCATGGATAGAGCCGCCTAAATCCACATCGCGCTCGATATCAACAATATCGGCATGCGCGGCACTGTGATGCACTGATGCCGTCAATCGTGCAGGCATGCCAAACTCACTATCTGCGTAGCTGATGACTGTCAGCGCATTGATTTGACCAATCGCTTTGCCTTGGGTGCTAATCAGCTGTTGCCCTTTTTCTAGTTCTTGCCAGAACAATTGCCGTAAATAGCCCGAGCGGTGGCGAATATCCTCAATGGCTTGACGGACATGGCTAGCGGTTACTGTGTTTTCAGGCATAAGCTCTGTTTGATTGATGATAGCATGACGATTGGCTTCGAGTAATAGCTGCGCCAATCTGTCCCCATGTAGGCTTAACTCATGCTGGTCTTCCGCTTGCTCACTAAGATAATCCAATAAACACGCCAACGCGGTGTTATCAAACGTTAGCAATTGATATTTGCTTATCATATCAGCAATTTTGGCGGTCATCGCTTGTTCGTTGGCGTGACTGCGTACCACGCGATCGTGAAAATCTGCACGGATTTTGAATACCGCATTAAATTCAGGCTCAAAATCTAGCAGGTCATAATACAAGTCTGGCTCACCGAGTAAAATGACTTTGACATCAAGCTTAATCGGTTGTGGCTCAAGGCTGATACTGCCTGTCAATGTCAGCATTTGCTCAAGGCTCGACATCTTGATTTGGCGGCTTTGCAGCGCACGTTTGAGACCTTGCCACGCATACGGATATTCAAGCAAATTAGTTGCTTCAAGCACCAAATAACCGCCATTCGCACGGTGCAGTGAACCGGCGCGAATCAGACTGACATCCGTTGAGACAGTACCCAAATGGGTAATTTGCTCGACATGACCGAGTAAATTTAGATGGGTGGGTAAGTCTTCAAACACAATCGGTGCGCCTTGATCGGGCGCATGGCTGGCAATCACATTGACAAAATAGCGCGCTGGTAATGGCGAGAAATGGCTGGGCAAAAACTCTTCATCATCTTCATTGATGATTCGTTCTACATGATTGACGATATCGTCATGCACGTCTTGCAAATACTTACGAACCTTTGGTAAGGCTTGATACTTGTCAAATAACGGCTCAATCAATGGTTTTAAGGTACGCCGAGTCAATGAGTGGTGTAGCGCTTGTAGGGTCTGATTGGCTTCATCTTCAATTTGCTCAAGCTCAACGGTCAGTTGGCTCAAGCGTTTTTGCATGTGGTTCTTATCTTGATAATTGGCAACATACGGCGATTTTGGGGTTAAGCCAAAGCTGGCTTGATTGGTTGCGCTTGAGGTATTATTAGTGGTGCTAGAGGTTTGATTGGCTTTAAGTGGTAAAACTGGTGCTTTACCGCTGGATTTTTGGCGACCCAATTTATTAGCAGGTTTGATTGATAAATAACCATCGCTTGGCTCGATATCATTGTAACTGTCATTGTCATTGCCATCGGCTCGGTTGTCACTAAAATCAGATTTGATAAAAATCGGTTTGTTGTCCGAAGGTCGCAGCGCCAATGCAAGTGAATACTGTTTGCCTTCTTCATGCAGCGCATGATAGACCTGTTCTTCACGAAGGCTAATTTCATTCTTTATCGCTTCTACTTTACTTTGATAGTGCTCACTGCGAAAACGCTGATTGAGCTGACGCTTGGTGGTTAGCCAAAAGGTTTTGACATCTTCCGCTAATTGCTTACCCATGCCAGCAGGAAGGTCAAGTGCAATCGGGGTGCGCGCATCAACAAAATTATGCACATATACCCAGTCATTGGGTGTAGGTTTTTGTTTGGCGTGTGCTTGTAGCAGGCGAGTGATTAAGGTGCGTTTGCCCAGTCCGTTTTCACCTGCAGCAAAGATATGATAACCATTGGCATTGATATCAAGCGCAGTGGCAATCGCTTTACAGGCGCGCTCTTGCCCAAAGCCAATTTCAAGGGTTTTGGTATGGTGGCTATCTTTTGGCAAGGTCGCTGGGTCGGTATAACGGCGCAACTGCGAGATTGCAACAGGCTGTAAATTGTCAGATTTGATGGTATCGGTAATGATAGAAGAGGATTTTGTAGTCACAGGGGTAGTACGAACAGATTTTGCAAGGGTATTTTTCATAAAACAAGTTTCATCAACGCATTAAAAAGCGGTAGTAGTAAAGATAAACAATGACAGTGACAGTTAGAGTGACAATGCTTAGGGTCTGAAGTCTAAGCTTTAGGGTCACTTATAGTTAACAGATAGGTTTTGGTAAGTGGTAATAAAGTATCAGTATGATGTGGTTTTTTGTTGATAAAATCAATGGCTATTTTTTCGCGAATCGTTGCCTTAAGGTTTCAGCCGCAGTAATATAAAAGTTGATGGGTAAGTATTTGCTAAGATAACATATTGACGCTTAACACAATCGTTTGAGACAACAACATGGCTAAAACAGAAAACGGATTTATTTTAGCGCTAGATCAGGGCACTACCTCAAGCCGCAGTATCATCTTTGATAACCAATTAACACCCATCGCCATTGCCCAAAAGCCGCTGAGTATCATCACCCCAAAAGCCGGGTTTATCGAGCAAAATGCCAATGACATCTGGCAAACCCAAATTAGTACCGCCCAAGAAGTGATTGCCAAAGCAGGATTATTGGCGACAGATATTTCAGCCATCGGTATCACCAACCAACGTGAGACCACCATAATTTGGCATAAAAAGACGGGTAAGCCTGTCGCACCCGCCATTGTCTGGCAAGATAGACGTACCCATCAGTGGTGCAGAGATTGGCGTGATAAAGGCTTTGATGCCAAAATCCAGCAAATTACCGGATTACGTATAGATCCGTATTTTAGTGCCAGCAAAATCGTATGGCTGTTAAACCAAAACCCTAAGCTCCGCCAGCAAGCGCTAGCAGGTGAGTTGGCTTTTGGTACTGTGGATAGTTGGCTACTGTTTAACATGACAGGCGAGCATAGCATTGATATCACCAATGCCTCACGTACCATGCTGATGTCTTTGCAAACAGGTGATTGGTCTGATGAATTATTGGAATTGTTTGATATTCCCAAAACCATGTTACCTACCATCAAGCCATCGGATGGCGATTTTGGGGTCACCAAACAAGGGATGTTTGGCAAACAAATCCCAGTCACGGCAGTGCTAGGCGATCAGCAAGCGGCATTGTATGGGCAGGGCTGTAACCGAGCAGGGATGGCAAAATCCACCTATGGCACCGGCTGTTTTTTATTAATGAATACCGGCGATAAGCCCTGTGTCAGTCATCAGCAATTACTCACCACTGTCGCTTGGCAAACCACAGAGGCGAATCACACTCGTCAACCTAACCGGCATGAACCTTCAGGTAAATTGCCCAACTTGCTAAAACCTTTACAAAATTTACAACGAAATAAAAAAACAAGCGTCACGCAAACGCAATATGCGCTTGAAGGCAGTGTGTTTATGGCAGGTGCCATCGTGCAGTGGCTACGCGATAACTTAGGTATGATAACGCGCAGTGAGGACGTTGAAAACTTGGCGGCGCAAGTACCAGATAGCCAAGGAGTGACTCTGATTCCTGCCTTTACCGGGCTTGGCGCACCTTACTGGCGAGCAGATGCTACTGCAAGGCTTATCGGGCTGACACGCGGTACTACCAAAGCACATATCGCAAGAGCCGCCTTAGAAGCCATTGCGCTACAAGCTTATGATGTGTTAATCGCCATGCAAAAAGATAGTCCTGTGCCGCTGCATGAACTGCGCGTGGATGGGGGCGCTGCCAATAACAATATCTTAATGCAATTTCAAGCCGATATACTCAATGTGCCTGTGCTGCGACCGACGACCACTGAGAGTACCGCAAAAGGGGTGGCATTATTGGCAGGGCAAGCGGTGGGACTGTATGATGACACTAGCATTGGTGAAAGTTGGCAGTTAGACCGTATCTTTGAGCCTAAAATGGCATTGTCTGAGCGCCAAGCCATCGTTGAGCGTTGGCAGTTTTATATTAATCAACTATTACATGAACAAAATTAAAGCAAGAAAATCATTAACATAGCTCTAAAAAACTAAAAATAATGTAAAAACAAATAGTTAACTATATGAAAAATTTTTTAAAGACTCGACACGAGAGTGATTTTCGTTAGCAATTAAGTCTATTAAGTAAAAAAAAGCATTTTATTTACCCAACTTTTAAACCCTGCTTAAAAATGTCAGCGAATTTTGGCTAAAAATAATGATTTTTTGTGTAGAAATTGAATAAAAAAATGTATAATGCTTCAAAATTCGACACTGTGTTGATAGTGATAAAAGTTACTATGATAAAAGTTACTATGATAAAAGTTACGAAGATGAAGGTCAGGAAATTTTTTTGGACAATATTGGTATAAGCAAGCAGGGATAACTGGTAACTCAACATTAAGGATATGACAGTGGACAATCAATTTGTTATCGCTACGGCAAATCTACTCAACTTTGCACTGCCCAATCGGGTTTTTTATCGAAACCAAGACGTGTATACGCCGCAGCAATATCAACAAAAGATTAATGCACTCGCCCCCATCTTTCGGCAATTGCAAGCTGATATCATTGGCTGTCAAGAAATTTGGGATGAGCAAGCACTGATTGACTTATGTCATGCAGCGGGTCTCAATGACTATCATGTCACTGTGCCGTTAGCCAGTAATCAGCCAGATAGTCCATTAACCCAAGGGCGAGGCGCAGTTGGCACCCCTAGCGTAGGTTTGGTATCGCGTTTTGAAATTATTAACACCCAATTGCTCACGCAGATGCCTGCGATTGCGTTGTTGGACGTTCCTGATGTTGGGCTTTATCAACAATTTAACCGTCCCCCGCTGATTGCCGACATCAGATTGCCAAATGGCATGGTGGTCACCGTGATTGTGGCGCATTTAAAAAGTAAACGCCCTGAGTTTTTAGAAAACGCGCAAGGCGAGCCTTTAGAAGATCGCAATGATCCGCTAATTCGAGTCCGCGCCAAGCTGCGCAGTCTTTGTATGCGGGCAGCGGAAGCGGCAGGCATTCGCCAAGTGGTCATCGAAAAACTGTCGCACAACAACCATCCGCTGATTTTGTTAGGGGATATGAATGATGTGATGCAAAGTGTGACTTGTCAGCTTTTAAGCGAATCGGGCGAAGTATTTTATGATAAGTCGATGCGGGATATCGTGCTGTATGATGCCTCTACGGTACAAAGCCGTATGCACTGGCTCAAAGATGTGGCGTACACCCATATCCACCAAGGTATGCCAGAAGTGCTTGACCAAATTTTGGTATCTGAACAGTTTTTAGCTGATAGTAAATTTAACATCGGTGAAGTATTACAAGTTGATTATTTTAATGATCATCTCAAATTTATTGTAGAACAACGCCCAACCGATCATGGATTGGTGCGGGCACAAATTAAGCTTTATTCATAATCAGTCGATAGAGAGGAAATATGTCAAGCGCTTATGATGAAAAAATTGAGGATGTGTTGGTGGACTCTGAGCTCGCTCGCCGCTTAGTCCCTAACAAATTCAAGTTCACTAGCCAGCAAGGTCGTTTGCGTCGCCAAAAATTATTAGCCGCTGCCAAAGAATTGAGCGCGACCCGACCTGTCAGTGAGATTAGTTTGGCTGATGTGTGTGAACGAGCGGACATTCCCAGAGCCTCGGCATATCACTTCTTCCCAAACGTTGAAGCGATTTTTTTGGCATTACGTTTTTTAAATGCGATAGAAATCTTTAACAAGCTTGAAAAAGTCGATGCCAAACAATTTAGTCGCTGGCAGGCTTATATCACCACAGTCATTGAGACAGGCGTTGATATTATTCAATCTGATTTAACGGTTGCCCGTTTGATTTATGAGACCAATACCCCAGATTTTGAGGGCAATGCGTTTGGTAGTGAAATCGAAAAAAGCCTCGCCCAAATGGTGTATGATAAGTTGTCTGAGCATTATAAAATGCCGGCTTTAGAAACCATTCATCAGCAATTGTTAGTCGCATACGGTATCATTAATGGTATTTTTATTTTAGCCTATCGCTCAGAAAAAGAAATTACCGATACCTATCGCCAAGAAGCGATTACAGCGGTGATTGCTTATCTACGTTGTTATTTACCTGAAAATTTGCCAAAAAACGGCTAGTTTTATAACCTACTAGGGTTATAACCGATAGCCAATAAAATAGGCAATAAAAAACCCATCAGCGAGATGGGTTTTTTTACTTAAACAGAGAATCTACGATTAGATTTTGTTTTCAGTTATTTGTGCGGTAGATTTTGTTTTCAGTTTTTTGTGCGGTATTGGTTACTGCGCCACCTGTTTTTGATACGTCTTTACCAAAACCTTGGATTGTATTACAACCTGTGACAGCAAACATAACAACGATTGATGCAGCGATTAATTTTTTCATTTTAAATTTCCTCAGATATATCCATTATTTTTTAACAGTTTTTAGCTACCAGGTTAAATCATGCGACTTTATTGATTCATAGAAGTTAAAATAAAGTAAAACATGCTTGGTAGAGTCATGGTAATGCAGGTTAGTCTAACGTCGCTATAGCGTTAATGTAACCAAAACTATCAAGTTGTAAAAAAAACTTAAATTTACGCAATAAGTATAGGTTTTTTGTAAATTAATCTTCGCATTTAGCGTTTTTTTATTTCAATCTGGTTAAGGATGTCGACATGATTCACGTAGTATTAGTTGAACCCAAAATGCCAAGCAACACAGGCAATATTATTCGGTTATGCGCCAATACAGGCGCAACGCTACATTTGGTTGAGCCGTTAGGGTTTGAGTTAGAAGATAAAAAATTACGCCGAGCAGGGCTCGATTATCATGAATGGGCAAATGTCAAAGTCCATGCCAATTGGCAGGATGCGCAGGACAGTCTAAGCCAAAGTGGGGTACAAAGAATCGTTGCCTTGACTACCAAGCTTAGCAAGCCTTTATATGATGAAGATTTTACGCAACTGGCAAATATCGCTTTGGTATTTGGGTCAGAGACAGCCGGGTTACCCGAGCCAATTCGCGCGGCAATTGGGCAAGACAACTGGTTGCGTTTGCCTATGTTGCCGACCTCTCGCAGTTTGAATTTATCTAACAGCGTGGCAATTACATTATTTGAAGTTTGGCGTCAGCAGGGGTTTGGCGGTGATAACGGTCACAGTATCGGTTATGACAATCTCGTCCCTTATGACCCAAAATAACTTCAAAATTTATAAGCAATTTGCAGGTTTGGGCAACCCTGCAATGCGGTTGACATGACGCGCGACAAGACCTGTGTTAAACATGGCTTGCAGTTTGGTGTTATCAATCGCCAATGAGGGCAATTGCTTGGATAAAAACTTGATTAAAGGACGGGTCGTCGGTGGATGGCTATACAAGTCATAATATTGACGTACCGCGTCTATGATTTGATAGTGCCCAGGGGTTAACGTGACATCCAGCGTGTTCGCCAATTGTTGCGCAATATCGGGTGTCCAGGTTTGATGAGCTATCAAATGACCGTCTTGGTCAAGTTCGGGAAGTTGGGTCATGGTATTTATAAGTCAAAAGCGGTATCAAAATAAGGTAGTGTGGTTGGCTTTAGCGCTACTTGAGCACACCAATCAAAGTCTGCTGAAAGGTTCGCTTGCCACGCTTTTAATCTATTAAAATCTGCTAGCGCCAGCCAAGCGGGCGGCATATCATACATATCAAGGGATGCCAGCATATGGGCAAGCTTGCCTGTGGGCTCATCAAGTAGTAAGTTTAGCATGCCATCACCGATAGTCAGCTGAATTTGGTGGTCAAACGCCGCCAGCGCAAACGCCATTGATAAGGCTTCATGACAAAGCAAAAACGTGTCAGCGTGAATATTAATGATAATTTTCATAGTTAATCGCTATCGCTAAACCCATCCCAATTAAAACTGATAAACCGTTTTTGCACTGTGCAGATGCATGGCTAATTCACCCAAACCGACTAATTCAAAGCCATCTGCTAAATTGTCACCTTGTAGCTGATGTCTAGTCGCATTGTCAGCATCTGTCACCCCGCGAGCCAAAGCGGCACTCACACACACTTGAATGGTTAAATGATGACTCATAGCAAAGTGTTGCCAGTTTTTTGCCATATTTTCGATATCATCTGGCAGCCAAATTAATCGGTTGGCAAGCATCACCGCATCACTATATAAGAAAATTTTAAAATCGGTAGTAGTCAACGGGTTTTGCTCAACGGTTGTTTTATTATCGTTTGCCCATAGCGATTGGGCGCATTCAAGCGCTTGTTTGGTGAGCGGATGACTAGGCGCATGTGTCATTAGCATCACAATCGGTGTATCGAGCGTCGAAGTATTTGGCATAGCGGTATTATTCGATGTAGTTATCAAATCAGTCATTTAACCATCTATAAATTAATCTATAAAGCTGCAATATGCTCGCTATTTTAGCAAAATCGACCCCTATTTGCGATACTTGTAATAGCGGCGATAGTAGCGATACTTGTAATAGCTGCGGTGCAATTGTCATCAAACTGTTATCAAATTGACATGAGGTTGTCAATGGCGGCTTATAAGCTTAACCCATACAAAGGATTGATTTAATTTACCGAAACGGCTTTTGTAGTCAAATAAAGCAGTCGGTTGTAATGGTTGATAACATACTATGAGCGACAACACTGTAAACACTAATTTGTACCAGGCTTCGTCTGACACTCAGACGATGTCAGCAAATCACATGAATCTCTCAACTCAAGTTGCAGGCACGCCTTTTCATGACAATAGGCCATCACTGCATATCGCTTTGGTGACTGAAACGTGGTTGCCCGATATCAATGGGGTAGCTTCAAGCGTTTATCAAATCATGCGCGAACTCAAATCGATGGGTCATCGCATCACTTTGATTCGCCCCAAACAAAGTGATGAAGTCGAACAACATACCCTAATGACAGGGCTTAATACTGCGGCTGTTACCACTGATTTGCAAGTGCCAAGTTTGCCCATTCCCTATTACCCGCATCTGCGCATGGGGCTACCTTGTTACCGATTTTTAACCAAGCAGCTGCGCAAGCTTCGTCCTGATATCGTGCATATCGTGACAGAAGGTCCTTTGGGGCTTGCGGCGTTGATTGCTGGCAAACAGCAAAGCATTAAAGTCTCTTCAGGTTATCACACCGCGTTTCATGATTTTAGCCGATACTTTGGTTGGAAAGTTGTCTCAGTTCCTCTGCTTGCGTATATGAAGCGTTTTCATAACCAGTGCAATGCCACGTGTATTCCAAGTCAGACCACCCAACATCAGCTGGCTGAATTTGGTTTCAAGCATTTGTACCAAGTCGGTCGTGGCGTTGATACAGCGCGCTATGCACCGAGCAAACGTAGCCAAGCATTACGGCAAAGTTGGGGCGTGGGCGAGGGCACCACAGTGTTAATGTGTGTGAGCCGTGTTTCCCCTGAAAAAGGTATGGATACCGTCATTAAAAGCTTCAAAGCGCTACAATTACAGCAGCTGCATCGTCATGTTAAATTAGTGATTGTCGGTGATGGACCATACAAAGAAGCGCTCGTTAAACGGCATGCCAATGATACAAGCATTATTTTTGCAGGCTTTAAAACAGGCGAGGCGCTGGCAAGTTATTATGCCAGTGCCGATGCTTTTGTGTTTGCTAGTCAAGTGGAAACTTTCGGTAATGTCGTCACCGAAGCGATGGCATCGGGGTTACCAATTTTTGCCTATCATGATGCGGCTGCGGCGCTGTTGGTGGATGATAGTTGTGGTAAAACTGTACCGCTTGGGCAAGAACAACGCTTTGTAGCGATGATTAGTGAATTGCCCAAACAACAACAGCTTGATCAGATGCGACTAGCTGCAAGGCACAAGGTGGCTGCTTTTTCTTGGCAAAAACCTGCCCAAGAAATGTTGACCATGTTTTATGAAGTGCTATCAATTCAGACGAACACCCTAACAGCCAGCACAGTGACGCCAACCATTTTGTCTTCTCAATCAATGGCTCAACATCCGCTCGCGGATTTAACAATCGCCCTCACACCTGAGTCAGTTCACCCGACTGTCGGGGCAAAAAAACAGCCACGATATAGTCATTCACTCCAAAGTAGCCACTCAACCCAAAATAGTCACCCAACCCCAAGACCCGCTGAATCTGCCGCGTTTTTCTCCAAAACGTGAGGTTCAAATAGGCAAAAAAAGGATGGCGCCATGAATCACCCCATCAATCAATCCATGAATCAACCCATAAAACAATCCAAACTGTCACTTGCCAATTCAGAACTCACCTGTACCTCTGTTAGCTCTGTCGAAAACTTACCCAATTTAATGCGCAATTATTATCAATTTTTGCACAGTAAACCTAAATTATATCATTTGCAAAAGCGCGTGCTGCAATGGGATACTCGCTTATGTTTATGGGTAAATTTGCTGTCGCAATTGAAGTTTTTTGCGCAGTTTTTCAAAACCATCAGCCGCTTAGGCGATGGTTGGTTTTGGGCGCTATCGACGGTAGTGATGTTAGTAGCGTTATTCTCACAAGGACTGGTCGCTAGTATCGTCGCTGTGAAAGTGTGTGTGGTGTTACTCAGCAGTTTTTGCGGTTATTTGCTGTATAAGTATCTAAAAGTGCATACAGTACGTCCACGCCCTTACCAAGTACACCAGACCATTACTTTAGGTGAACGGCCTTTAGATATATTTAGTTTTCCATCAGGGCATACACTGCAAGCGGTATTGTTTACCATCATGATAGGTCATCAACTGCCGATGATGTTATGGGTGTTGCTGCCATTTACGATGCTGGTGGCATTATCGCGCTTGGTGCTTGGGTTACATTATCCCACCGATGTGTTGGTGGGTGCAGGCATTGGCGCAACATTTGCGACCATCGGCAGTAAAGTGAGTGATTACTTGGTGGCGTAAATGATGTCGCCAAATAATGATATCGCAAACTATTAAGGCAAATGAAAGCCAAACTGCGCACACATCGTTAACCAATCTGTATCCACGGGTGCAGTGATATCAACACGCCGATTGTCGGTCAGTCTATTAAAAGCCAAGGTATGCGCATGTAACATCAATCGATGTACGCCGATGTGTTGACGGATGGCACGATTTTGGTGATGATCGCCATAACTGGTATCGCCAATAATTGGATGAAACACATGCTTCATGTGGCGACGTAGTTGGTGTTTTCGTCCAGTAATGGGCGTCAATCTAGCCAGGCTAAAGCGTGAAGTGGGATAGCGTGCGCGCGCTTGAAACGGCTGCTCAGTTGTTGCCAAGCATTGCCAATGCGTTTGCGCAGGTTGCAGTAAGGTTAATTCAGCAGGGCTGCTAAGGACTTCATCAAACATGTCTGTCGAACTAACCTTTCTTTGTTGTAGCGCCTGCAAACTTGGTTTATCGCCAATTTTATCCAACATTTGTGCGAGTGGGTAATCAATCAGCCCAGATGTCTGTGCATTAACTGTCAAATATCCGCGCACGATGGCTAAGTAAGATTTTTGCACTTGCCTGTTTTCAAATTGCTCACACAGTTGCCGCGCTGATTCGCTCGATAAAGCAAACAGTAACACCCCCGACGTCGGTCGGTCTAAGCGATGAATCGGATAAACATATTGAGCCAATTGATCGCGCAGGGTCTGCATCACAAACTCGGTTTCATGACGGTCAAGCCAGCTTCGATGGACAAGCATACCCGCAGGCTTATTGACTGCCACACAGTGTTCATCTTGATATAAAATTTCTAACATGCCGTTTTCCCAAAAGCCACAGACATAAAAAAGGTCAGAATCGTATCTGACCTTTTCACCACGTTAACCATTATTCATGTTCATTGTGCATCGGTGGATGACGCTTAAAGCCACCGGTTTTAAACGCCAAATAGATAAGACCGATTACTGCCCAGCTTAAACCCATTTTGATGGCGATGGGCTCACTTTCTTTCCACATCAGCGCAACACTGATAAAGCCAAGCAGCGGCACAATCAAATACATCAACAAATCATAGGCACTGTGGTAGCGTTTTTCACGGATGATGTAGGTCGCAATCACGGATAAGTTAACAAAACTAAAGGCCGTCAACGCCCCAAAACTAATCAAATGCGCGATGACATCAAACTCAATAAAACCCGCGGTTAAGGCAATCACACCCGCGATATAGATATTGTAGGTTGGGGTCAAGTATTTTGGATGAATATGACCAAAAATACGTTTATTAATGACCCCATCACGCCCCATCACATACATCAAACGAGAGACACCCGCATGTGCAGAAATACCTGACGCCATCACCGTGACAATTGCAAAGCCCAATACGGCGGCTTGAAACGCAGAACCACCCACCAACATTAAAATATCTGGCTGGGTAGCAGCCACATCTGGGAAATATTTGTCAGGGGTTTGTGGGAAATAAATCTGCATAAAGTAAGTGCTAATGATAAACACAATACCTGCAATCAATGCGGTCAAGAAAATTGCTTTTGGTAGGGTTTTTTGCACATCTTTGGTTTCTTCTGCCAATGAGCTTAGTGAGTCAAAGCCTGTGAAAGAGAAACATAAAATGGTTGCACCACTGATGAGTGCCGTCATGTTAGCAATATCACTCCAAAACGGCTTTAAGCTCCATAATTGGTAAGCTGCAGCATTGATAGTGCCGTCCGCATTGGTGCCCGCCATCAATTTGCTATACACCAACCACGTAAATACACCGATAATCAATAGCTGAATAAACACAATCCAACTATTAAAATAAGCCACGACTTTGGAGCCATGCACGTTAATCCAGGTCATAAATCCCGTCAGAATAAATACCCAAATCCATTTGTTGACATCAGGGAACAGCGCTTCAAGATAAATCACCGCTAGGATAATATTCACCAAAGGTGACAATAAATAATCCAACCAAGAAGACCAACCCACCATAAACCCGACATTGGGATGAATCGATTTTTGCGCATAGGTATATGCCGAACCTGCTGAAGGATAACGACGAATCATGCTACCGTAACTTAGCGAGGTAAGCAAAATAGCGATCAATGCAATAATATAAGATGTTGGAACGTGCTGATGACTGGCTTCAGAAACCAAGCCAAAGGTATCAAATACGGTCATGGGCTGAATATACGCCAAACCAATAATGATAATGTGCCAAAGGGCTAAATGACGTTGCAATTTAGCGGGCGAATTAGTCGCAGTGGGGGTATTGTTCAAAGCTACCTTTCTCCTATACCCAGTGGTGTTAAAAACAGTCAGCTGTCAAAAGACAAATGGGCGCTGTTTTTAGCCAGTTGAGAGTAGATTAATGCAGAGCATTTAATCCATGAAAAAAAAGAGCCTATTATAAACAAAAACTAAGAATAAACTATTAACAATTAAAAAATCTCGTTAAAAAAATCATGCATCGTTTGTTTTATGCATGATTTTATAAAATTTAACCTATAGTCAAAATAGCCGTACAATGGTTATTGGTCGCGATTGGCTTTTTCACGTTTTTTGAGTAACACCAACACTGCACCATTGCCACCTTGCGCCGCAGGGGCTGAGCAAAAAGCAAGCACTTCAGGAATCTGACGCAACCAACCATTGACGCAGGTTTTTAAGATACTATCAATGCCTTTACCATGAATGATTTTCACGCAATTTTCATTGTTTTTTTGAGCCTGCAAAATCAACTGACTCATGGCTTCACGGGCCTCTTCAATGGTGGCACCGTGTAAATCTACGGCATCATACCAGCGAATCTTGCCTTGTTTGAGCTCATTAAACACTTTGTTTTGTAGCGTTGCGGTTTTATAACTTAAATAAGCATCGCCAGAGACGGGGTTGAGCAGCGCTTGCATATCAGACAATACATGCCCGCTATCATCGTCACCACCGACTGCCGCCGCGCGTTTGGCTAGCGTCGTCGCATCAAGCTTATTGCCAGCGTTGTTTTTATCCGCCAAGTTTTTATCTTTGATTGGCTGCACGCCTGACATGGCTTGCATAAATAGCAATTTATCATCATCAAGATGTTCGCTATTATATTTTTTAACTTGTTTGGCGACTTGTTGCTTGCTCAATAAACCCACGGTTTCAGTCGGTTTGCCGTTTTCATCGGTTTCTTTAGTTTGGCTGCGACCTTTACCTAGTTCAGCTTTAAGCTGCTTTAACTGGTCTTGCATTTCTTTAGAAAATAAATTTGCCATACAATAACTCTATAAATCGGTATAAAAAATAGGGCGTTTATCGATGAAACGCCCTAACATCAATTATTTAACTTGGCTATTTTACGCATTTTGTTGTGATTGTGCCAATAACTTTGCTAAAGTACTACCTGCATCACCCGTTTTCATAAACTGCTCACCAATCAAAAACGCATAGATGTCATGGCCCAGCATCAATTTTACATCCTCTGCCGAATGAATCCCGCTTTCTGTCACCAGTAAGCTATCTTGTGGAAACAGTGTTTTTAGGCGTAGGGTAGTGTCCAAACTCACATCAAAGTTATGTAGATTGCGATTGTTTACGCCATACACGTTTTGACGATGGGCGGGCAAGCGTAACGCACGTTCGACTTCTATTTCATCATGACACTCAATAAGTACACTCATGCCAAGTTTTAACGCCAATTCATGCAGCTCAGCGACTTGCGCATCCGATAAACACGCCATAATCAGCAAAATGCAATCTGCCCCAAGCGCACGTGATTGCAAAATGTGATACGGCTCAATCATAAAATCTTTGCGTAGCACAGGTAGGCTTACCGCTTGGCGCACTTGCAATAAATACGCATCCGAGCCTTGGAAATAATCCGTGTCCGTCAATACCGATAGGCAAGCGGCACCCGCTTGTTCATAGCCGACTGCGGTGGCGACAGCATCGAAATTAGGGGCGATGATGCCTTTGGATGGCGAGGCTTTTTTGACTTCCGCAATGACACGGATACCCGCTTTGCGCAAACTGCCGGCAAAATCACGGATGTCTTGGCGGTTCGTTGCGGCAATTTGCTCAAGGTCGTGCCAAGATTGTTGTTGTTTGGCTTTGGCTAGTTCTTGACGTTTGGTGTCGACAATTTTTTGTAATACCGAGGGGACTGCTTGATGAGGCATGGTTTTTCCAAAAATTTAATGAGAGGTGAATTGCTGAGTAAAGCTTGCTAATGCTGCCATTTTTTGCAAGGCTTTGCCACTGCTGATGATATCTTGTGCTATGGCTACGCCTTGTTTTATGGTATCTGCTTTACCTGCTACATAGATGGTCGCACCAGCGTTTAAGGCAATCATATCCGCTGCTTTTTTGGCGATGGGGGTTTTATTGGGATTGTTAGCCAGTGCTTCGCGGATGAGCGCTAGGCTTTGTGCTGGACTGTCAATGATTAAGCCTTTAAGCGTTTGCGATTCGATACCAACATCTTCAGGTTCGATATCATATACGCTGACTTTGCCATCTTTAAGTTCAGCCACATGGGTATAAGTCGCCAATGAGATTTCATCAAGGTTATCCACTGAGCCGACGACTAGCACATGCTCGGCGCCAAGATTTTTGAACACATTGGCAAGCGGTTCGCACAGTGAAGGATTAAATACCCCAATCATGGCATTTTTGACGCCCGCTGGGTTGGTTAAAGGTCCCAAAATATTAAACACCGTGCGCGTTTTTAGGGTACGGCGAATGGGCATCGCATGTTTCATTGCCACATGGTGATTGGGCGCAAACAAAAAACCAATACCATGGGTTTTAATCGACTGGGTAATCTGCTCGGTATTTAACGCCAAATTAATACCCGCTTGCTGCAGCAAATCGGAACTGCCCGATTTGCCGGAAACGCCGCCATTACCATGCTTGGCGACATGACAGCCAGCTACTGCTGCGACCATAGTAGCGGCGGTAGATACATTAAACAAATTTGCGCCATCGCCCCCTGTACCCACAATGTCGACGACATTGGGCACATCCGACAAATCCACTTTAATCGCAAGCTCCCGCATTACTTGGGCGGCGGCGGTGATTTCTTCAATGCTTTCACCTTTCATACGCAGCGCGGTGAGCAGCGCGCCCATCATGGCATCGGGGCATTGACCTTGCATGATGGCTAGCATGACGCCGCGCATTTCTGCATAGGTCAGGTCAATGGTATTGATGGCACGATCCAGCGCGGTGGTAAGTAGTAGTTGGGTTTGCTCTGGGGTTAATGGTTGGTTGTTTTCAATAGCCGTGGTAATGTCACCAAGATAAGGCGTTACAGTATGGGTCATGTCAGTCTCGTATGAGTTTTATGGCTTACACTTTATATATCATTGTACTAGTATACTATAACAAAGCCAGGTTTTAAAGCCAAGTTTTAAAGCCAAACTTTAACCCGCAAAACTCAATTACCCCAGTCTAAGGGTTAGCGTTTTGATAGTTTTAATAGTCTTCATAGTTAGCTAAAAAATTTTTCAAAATCGTATAGCCATGCTCACTCAAAATAGATTCTGGATGGAACTGCACCCCTTCAATCGGTAATGTTTGATGCCGAATGCCCATCACAGTAGGGGACGGCAGAGAATTATTTGGGTAAATATCATCACACCATGCGGTAACCTCTAGGCAAGCAGGTAAACTGTCTGTCGCAATCGCTAAAGAATGATAGCGAGTGGCGTTAAAAGGTGAGGGAAGTCCGGCAAAAATCCCTTGATGGTGATGAAAAACTTGCGACACCCGCCCATGCATAATCGTTGGGCATCGAATGATATTGGCGCCAAATGCTTGCCCAATGGCTTGATGACCCAAGCAAACGCCTAATATAGGAATAATGCCGGCACAGTCTTTGATAAAACTCAACGTATTGCCCGCATCGCTTGGCGTGCAAGGTCCGGGACCAATGACCAAATAATCAGGATTTAAACGAATGATGTCTTCACTGCTGCAAGCATCATTGCGCCAGACTTCAACGGGTTGTCCCAATTGCTCAAAATACTGCACCAAGTTGTAGGTAAAACTGTCGTAGTTATCAATAAAAAGTAGCAATCCAGAAACCCTATCATGTAATTATTGGACGATGGTTAGCCGATGAAAAAACTTCACCATTATTTTAATCAAGTATTTTATCACAACCATTCTACAAGTGACTGAAACCGAATAAGTGAAACAGAGTAGCAGAAAGCAATGTTAATGATTTTCACTAAAATAGTTAAACACATATTTTATGCACCATAAAAGTGAATATTAATGAAGTTCTAATTAAAATAGTGCAATTCTTGCAGCCGCATAGCCATTTGACGGCTAGATAGAAGGATAGTAACGTGAGGCAACTTTATAATCCAATCACTGCTTAAATAACTAATTGAATTATATATAAAAATTTAATGTTTGGCATGATAGCGCAAAAGTTGGCACATAACTTGAAAGTTTAAATTCAACAAGCACCACTTTGTTTATCTCTTGTCACAGCACCGAAAAGAGTATAAAGTGGCGTAACGTTTTTTTAATCATTTTTTGCGTAAGTAAAAGGAAACGAGCAATGTCGAATAAATTTTTAGATTTAATCAAATCTAGCGAAGCAAAGTGGGTAGATTTTCGCTTTACCGACACTAAAGGTAAAGAGCAACATGTAAGCTATCCAGCTGACAGCATGGACGAAGACATTTTTGAAGAAGGTAAAATGTTTGATGGTTCATCAATTGCTGGTTGGAAAGGCATTGAAGCGTCAGATATGATTTTGATGCCAGATGCTGATACAGCATTTGTCGATCCTTTCTTTCGTGAAACGACAGTTGTTGTGACCTGTGACGTTATCGAGCCATCAACCATGCAAGGTTATGACCGTGACCCACGTTCAATCGCGCGACGTGCCGAAGAATACCTAAAATCAACGGGTATCGGTGATACCGCATTCTTTGGTCCAGAGCCAGAATTTTTCGTATTTGATGATGTAAAATGGTCAATCGACATGTCAGGCGCCCGTCACACCATCTCAGCTGATGAAGCCGCTTGGTCAACCGATAAAGAAATGGAAGGCGGTAACTATGCGCACCGTCCACGCGTCAAAGGCGGTTACTTCCCAGTACCACCCGTTGATAGCTCACAAGATATGCGCGCTGATATGTGTGCCGCGGTAGAAGCGATTATGGGTGAAGGTCGTGTTGAAGTCCATCACCATGAAGTTGCCTCTTGCCAGCTAGAAATCGGTGTATCCTTTAACACGCTAGTTCGTAAAGCAGACGAAGTACAACAGTTCAAATATGCAGTACACAACGTTGCACACGAATATGGTAAGACCGCGACCTTTATGCCAAAACCAATGGTTGGTGATAATGGTTCAGGTATGCACGTTCACTTGTCAATCCAAAAAGATGGCAAAAACACCTTTGCCGGTGATGAATACGCAGGGCTGTCAGAAACTGCTTTATACGCAATCGGTGGGATTATCAAACATGCTCGTGCATTAAATGCCATTACCAACCCATCAACCAACAGCTACAAACGCCTAGTACCGCATTACGAAGCGCCTATTAAACTGGCTTATTCAGCGCGTAACCGCTCAGCGTCAATTCGTATTCCATACGTGGCAAGCCCGAAAGGCAAACGTATCGAAGCACGTTTCCCAGACCCAGCAGCCAACCCTTACCTTTGCTTTGCCGCATTGTTGATGGCAGCGCTTGATGGTATCCAAAACAAAATCCATCCAGGTGAAGCCGCAGACAAAAACTTGTACGACCTTCCACCAGAAGAAGAAGCATTGATCCCAACAGTTGCGGAGAACTTGGAAGTTGCGCTTAAAGCGTTAGAAGACGACCATGAATTCTTAACCAAAGGTGGCGTATTTACCAAAGAAATGCTTGACGCTTACATTGCCTTGAAAAAAGAAGAAGTAGAGCGTTACAACGTATCAGTTCATCCAATCGAATTTGATATGTACTACAGCTGCTAATAAGTTCGCTTTTCAAAAAACCCAACTTCACATTAAGTTGGGTTTTTTTATGTGAAATTTTTAGTTTAATAGGCAAAATTATTTAGGGATTGATTATCAAGCTTGCTAAAATATGCACAATAATGGGTTTTGAGGGGAAGGCTTAAATGATTTTGACAAAATATAGTACCAATAATAATAGCGATTTACGGTATAGCTTGATACTCACGGCTGTCGTGTTATTGTTGTCACAGTTAAGTCATGCTGAAGTGTACAAGACGACCACCTCAGAGGGTCAAGTGGTATATACTGATAATATTAATACCGCTTATCAATACAATAAAAACAGCAAGAGTATCAGCGTATTAGATAAATTGCCTACCCAATCACAAGTATCTTCGACGACGACTCAACCGGCAACGACATCCACTAGCTTGAACAATGAAGTTGATAATGCAGCGAGTACGGCTACTGACAATCGTTTGCCTGATAGTTTAGGTGATAGCTTAACTGATCGCTTATCCACCCAATCCATCTCAGCGAGCCAGCAGGGCGATTATGTATTAAACATTGTATCGCCTGAAGCCGGGCAAACGCTGCGACGGGGAAGTCAACCAATTGAGGTTAGCGTTGCTTTGACGCCGAGTTTAAAAACAGGGGATAGAATCGTCTATCAACTCAATAACCAAACCTTAGCGACCATAAAAGACACTAGCTATACTATTGCAACTACCACGCTCGATCCTAACCCTTATACCATTACTGTAAGTGTTGAAAACGTCTTAGGGGAAGTCATCGCGCAAGACACTCGCGCTATCACTCTCATCAGTAATAATGTACTGTATCAAAAAAAACGTAAAGCGATTGCGGAAGCACAAAAGAAGAAAGCCAATCAACCTTGGTATAAAAAAATACTTTAATACTTTAATACTTTAATACTTTAAGCTATCGTTAAATTTGCTTATACCATAAGGCACTACCATAACCGATGCAGCTTTATCCAATCGAAAACCATAGCTGGGTGGCTATTGATATTCACCATAATTTGGGTGAACAGACTACCTTATTAACCCATAAAGCAGGGTCGATGTCTTGTCGTCAATTGCTAAAAAACCTACAGCAAGCGCTCAATGTGACAGGCGAGTTAATGGAGGCAAACTTTCCTTATCATTTTATAACCGCTAATGGTTACATTTGGTATGTCAGTTTTAGCCATAGCCGCCAACATGCCGCAGTATTGATTTCGCCCTATGCCAATATCGGCATTGATGTTGAAGACAGCGCAATTAGTCATCAGGTTGCTTCGCGCTTTTTTTCATTCCATGAATATCAATGGTTGAATCAAAAGCCTGCAGTCAATCAAGCAGTTTTACGAAACCTACTATGGCGACTTAAAGAATGTGCCATCAAAACCCATCAGAATGCCGATAAGCAATTAATAAAAGAATTAAAGCATGATGTGCTAGATGAATTGGGTGAGGAAGTTATCAGGCAACTTATTGGCGCCGATGAGATACAAGCTAAAGATAAGGCTAAAGATAAGCCGATACAATGTGTGCAAACCGACGCTAAAATAGTTGGCAATTTTAGTAGCAAACCCTGCAGTTTTATTATCGTAAACCGTTAAATAAGGCTAAAAAATCGCTGTTTAAAAAAATAACCAATTCTTACGAAATTACTTTTTTTTGTAAAACACCCATGCTATGATTGCTATAAGAACAATTTACTATGTAAGCGACATTGTAGAGAAATGTTTTAACAAACTATTACAAACGCTTAACTAGTACATAATTTAGCAGGTGTAGGTAGTGAGTAGTTAAACTTAAATAGGCTTAACTAGTCTTGGTTAAAAAACTACTTTAAAAACCTACCATTAATAGTGTTAAAGGAAGTTATAATATGTCAGTTCGTGAACAAGGCATTGTAAAATGGTTTAATGATTCAAAAGGTTTTGGATTTATTCAGCGTAATAGCGGTGAAGATATTTTCGTTCATTTCCGCGCGATTCAAGGTGACGGCTACCGTTCACTTCAAGATGGTCAAAAAGTTGAATTCATCGTGGTTGAAGGTCAAAAAGGTCTTCAAGCTGAAGAAGTTACCAAAGTCGAATAAGTTGAGCCAAAAAGGGGTTGAAGTATTATTTTTGACCTTTTTGCAAACCAAGTTGATGTCATTAACTTGGTTTTTGTTGTTTCTCATAGCCAATGATTGATTGGTCAAAATAGGTTAAATCTCTGTGTTTCAAACTTTCTCACAATTACCCCTTCATCCAGCGCTCAAACAAGCGATTGACCAACTAGGCTATCAAACGCTGACCCCTATCCAAGCGCAGATATTGCCCAATACACTTGCTGGGCAAGACGCCATTGGTCAGGCGCAAACGGGTACAGGTAAGACAGCAACGTTTTTACTCACCATCATCAATGAATTGCTGAATAATCCTCTAAACCCTGAGGTTGATGGCGATCGTTTTTTGGGTGAAACCCGTGCGCTGGTGCTCGCGCCGACTCGAGAACTGGCTCAACAAATTTATCAAGATTGCCTTGAACTCACCAAGTTTACCAAGCTGCATACTGTTTGTTTGCTCGGTGGCACAGACTATGACACGCAATCAAAGCAGCTTCATCAAAAGTTTGTCGATATCATCATCGCCACCCCAGGTCGTTTAATTGATTTTTGCTTTCAGCACCATGTGTATCTCGATCGTCTTGAAATTTTGGTATTAGATGAAGCGGATAGAATGTTGGATATGGGATTTATACCTGATATCAAACGGTTGATTCGTATGATGCCCGCCAATACGCATCGGCAAACCCTGCTTTTTTCCGCTACTTTTAACCAAGATGTGATGAATCTGGCTTATCGCTGGTTATATCAGCCTATTTTTGTAGAAATTGCGCCCGAGCAGAAAACCAGTCAAAACATCGAGCAGCTGTTTTTTACCTTGATGGAATCGGATAAGCTGGCGGCGTTACAGCAAATTATTGAAAAAATTTCTCCCAATAAAATCATTGTCTTTGCCAATCGTAAAGACCAAGTCAAACGCCTGTATGACAAACTTAATCGTCAGTATAAAGTAGTGATATTGTCAGGGGATGTCATACAGGCCAAACGCGAGAAGTATTTGGCACAATTTCGTCAAGGCGATGCCAATATTTTAGTGGCTACGGATGTCGCAGGGCGAGGTATTCATGTGGATGATGTGGCTTGTGTGGTCAATTATACGCTGCCAGACAGTCCTGATGATTACGTTCATCGTATCGGTCGCACCGGTAGGGCAGGCAATAAAGGCATGAGTATTAGCTTTATCAGTGAAAACGACGGGTTTAACTTGCCGGCTATCGAGCAATACTTGGATGAAAGTATCAAAATGCAGCAATGGTCGAATGATACGCGTTTTTTAGAGGATTAAATTTTTTAAGTGATAAAACATGAAGGGCGCTATCAATCAATAGCGCCCTTTTTTACGGTAAAATACATTAATAAAAATAACGCTATAATCTAACGATATCGACTTTAGCAAGGCCGTTTGAAAGATTAGCAATTCTGCTAAAAGCACCTTTTGACAAATCTAGCGTACGGCCATATTTGCCGAACCCGCCTGTGTCAGTCACGCGTACCACTACACTTTTGCCGTTGGCTTTGTTGGTAACTTTGAGCCGGCTACCTAATTTGTGCACGTTGCTAGCTGCAGTCAGTGCATGTTGATTGAATTTCTCGCCAGATGCCGTGGTGCGACCATGATGCTTGCCACCATACCATGAAACAACAGCAGCGTTGGCTTGCTGGGTGACTAAAGTAGTAACAAACAAACTGGCAATGATATATTTCATCGGATGTTCCTTTTATCAATTAAAGCGGTCAATAATCTGACTACTTAAAGGTATCAAGGGGCATTTCCCGTGATTTACATATTAAAAACAAAGTAATATTGTTTAATATCACTTAAGGGATGTGTATTCTAATTACAAAGTTATGTTATTTCAAACAATTTATTGTAAACAAAATCTTTAATATCGGATATATTTTGCTAAACATATAAGTTGTGTAACTATATCGGCTAGTTTTTCTAACCTGTTGATTTTGTGTAAAAATGCTATCTTGAGTCGCTAATTGGATATAAAAAATGCAAAAAAAAGAGAATGCAAGTTATTGCATTCTCTTTTTTACATATGGTGGAGATGGCGGGAGTTGAACCCGCGTCCGCCAGCACTACGCCCATGACTCTACATGTTTAGATTCTGTCTATGGCTTTAATGGTTGGCGAACCGACAGTCAGGATGCCAACCACGAGCCTCTTAAGTTTTGCTCAAATTGGCGAGACAACAATTTAAGCTATCCATCGTGCGTTCGCTTCAAGGAGAGCAACCAGACCAATGGCAATCTGTGCCGTCCCAAGCAGCCCTTAGGCTGCTAGAGCGTAAGTTTCGTCGTTTGCGACTAGTTTAAAATGTATATTTTATTTACGAGTGGACATACTCACTCGACATGCATCATTGAGTTTCATTACCAGCGTCGAAGCCAGAACATCCCCAAATGAACTGTTAATTATATAAGGTTAGTAGCTTAAAATACAAGGCTAAACGTCATAATAATTAGGTAAGTTACTAAAAACACACACAGCTTTTAAAACTGTCCAAATTATTGTCATGCATTTGACGTATTGACCTGATAAGCTGAGGTGTTGAAGTAAGTAAAATTTTTTTGATATATTTTTAGTCAAAGAAACAATAGGCTGGGTAACTTAGAATAGGTAAATTAGACTGAGCCATTGAATAAGCTAATCAGGTAATTAATGAATGGCAGGTAGCTGAATGGCAAGTAGCAAAAAAAATTCGCCAAGCATCATACGGATGTCGCAAAATCAGCTCAAACGCCAGCGTGAATGGGTGTATCTGGTACATTTTTTAGCCATGCTGCATTTACATCCTGCCAAAACCATCTCGGGTACGGATGATGGTAATGAGCCTGATTTTACCTGTATTTTTTATTGTGACAAAGGTGAATATAAAATTGGTATCGAATTAACCACTTTGCCAAGACTACGCGATAGACTCGGTAATGACAATTTAATGTTAAAACGTTGGTACTGGCAGTCGCTGCTACAGGTGTCAACCAAATTTACACCAACGCGGTTTAATGGTGCGGGCGAGATAGTAGGTATCAAGGCTAATTGGGCCAATTGGGTCAATTGGCAAAAGATTGATAACCGTAACATTTCGAGTATATCGCAGCAATTTATCGAGCCATCGAGTGATTTACCACATCCTACGCTCAGTAGTAAATTACAAAACGGTATTGCCAAAACCATGCGTTGGTTACCCAGTGCGTTTTTTACCGATATGGCAGATGAAAACGAAGATTTACCGATTGATTCCTACATCAATCAAAGTGATATTGATGCGGTGATGAGCAAAAAAGCGCATAAAGTCCAAGCGTACCACAAAAAAAGAGCGTTGGATGAAATCTGGTTATTGATTCATACCAATGAACAGCAAGAAAAGGGCGTATTAACTTTTGATACAAGTGAAGCCTTGCATCACGGTAGTGAGTTTGATCGAGTGTTTTTAACCTTATATCCCACCACGACACTGCTACAAATTGCTCAATAAAAAAGGCTAAATCTACATTTAGCCTTTTTTATACTGAAAAATTTCATTTAATCATCAAGTTGTTCCATGACATCATCAGTAAAGTTGACGTTGGTATAGACTTCTTGCACATCGTCCAAATCTTCTAGCATATCAATCATTTTCATGATTTTTTTAGCGTCTTCGACATCAGTGACATCTGCCATGGTTGAAGGGGACATGGTCACTTCTGCGTTGTCGGATTTTAAACCGGCTTTTTCTAAGGCATCCATCACGTCACCGAAATTCTCTGGCTCAGTGACCACTGTGATGCTATCACCGTTATTTTCAATATCGGTTGCCCCTGCTTCAAGCGCGACTTCCATGATGGTGTCTTCTAGCGAAACATCATCAAAGGTAATTTCACCGCGTTTGCTAAACATATAAGCCACTGAGCCTGATGTACCCAAGTTGCCACCATTTTTGCTAAAAGCGTGACGCACTTCGCCAACAGTACGGTTGAGGTTATCCGTCATGGTCTCGACAATCACCGCAACACCGCCCAAGCCATAGCCTTCATAGGTGATTTCTTGCATGTTGTCATTATCACCGCCGCCTGCACCACGTTCAATCGCCCGCTTTACCGTGTCTTTGGTCATATTAACTGAGTTGGCTTTTTCCACCGCCGCACGCAAACGTGGGTTACTCGCTGGGTCTGGGTCGCCTTGTTTGGCAGCAGAGACCAGCTCACGAATGATTTTGGTAAAGACTTTACCTTTTGCCGCATCTTGTTTGGCTTTACGGTGTTTGATGTTTGCCCACTTGGAATGTCCGGCCATGAGTGTATCCTTTATCTAACTATCTAACGTAACAATCTGGTTTTCAAAATTTTGCGTGCGCTATTATAAACGAGCAACCCCGATTTTTGATAGGGGGTTGCGCCTATGTTATCGCAGGAAATGTTATTGAAAGTTAAAATCAAACCTAAGGGCGAGACGAATCATCAGGTCGTGGCAATGTCGGCAAATCAATGTAGCGGTGTATCAACTCACTTAAATCAATTTTTACTTTTAAATTGACCAAGTTCCAATACTGTCCAGAAATGGTTCTATCAAGCATCATGGTAAGTGGGGCAGGTTGAAAGCTTTGCCAGTATTTAAGCGACTCTTTTGCTTTGGCAATTGCTTGAAAATGGGTCTGGCTGGTGGCAAAGTCGTAAGGCGCGTGTTTGGATAAATCAAACAATTGCGTAAAACCATACGGGGTCAAACCAATCTGCAACCAATCGTTATAAAAGTCTGTGGGCAGTGGTTCATCATTGTCTTTTTTGATGCCAATGCTGACCAAATCTTGCTCAAGCGCTGTGACATCACCGCTTAAGCAATGGATTGCAAAGCGTTTAAATAACGCAACTTCGTCATGGCTGTAAGATTTGATACCACCAAAGTCATAGGCAATGACCGAGCCATCAGGGCGAAACGCAAAGTTACCGGGATGGGGGTCACAATGCAGACGATACAGTTTGAACAATTGACCGGCACTAAAATCAAATAGGCGAGTGGCGATTTTTTGTTTGATGTCATTGTCCCAAGTGGCAGCCACTTCAAGCTTTTCACCCAGTTCTTGTGATAGGGTTAAAATCCGTTTGGTCGAATGGCTATGAAAAACTTTGGGGATAATCAGCCCATCATCCTCACTGTGAAAACTGCCAAAAATTGCCAAATTATGGGCTTCTTTGGTGTAGTCAAGCTCGTCATACAGGCTATCACGGATTTCTGCAAAGATTTTATCTTGCAAGGTTTTATCCATATTGAGCACGCCAGTTATCTTAAGCGCCAAGCGAACGTGTTTTAAGTCACTATCGATACTGGTATCAACGTCGGGGTATTGCACTTTGACTACGACTGCTTCACCGGTTGGCAACACCGCTTTATGGACTTGACCGATAGAGGCTGCCGCAAAGGGTGATTGATCAAACTGGGCAAACAACGCCTCAATCGGTTGCCCCAATTCTTTTTCCACCTGCTGTTTGATGACGGCAAACGGCATGGGCGGCGCGTCTTTTTGTAATTTCTCCAGCGCTTTTGAGACTTCAGGGGGAAACACATCTTTATACTGCGAGGCAATTTGACCGACTTTCATTACCGCGCCTTTCATTTCGCCTAAGGTGTCGGCGATTTGCAGCCCTACGGTTTGCAGCATTTCGCTACGGGCTGTGAGTTTATCTTCTTCAGAGCCTGCAAAAGACTTAATAGAATTTTTGGCTGCTTTCCCTGCGATACTGGCAGTCATACCCGCAAGTTTTAAAAAACGTTTTTTTGATGACATAGTAATTGTCTTATAGCAGAATTTTTTAATTAATTTATCAGGTAAATTATAAAGTTTTAAGTATTGAGATTAGCAGAAAATGGCTATTTTTGCTATGTACTGTGCTGAAATTTAGTGAATTTTGTGCATAGCTTGGCATAAAAAACTTGGCACAAAAAAAGGTGCCACGATGACACCCTTTTTATCCAAATCATTAAAAAACTATTGTAAAAATAAGCGATAGCCCAAGTTATCGGTGAGGTTTTCGCACTCATAGCCAATGTCTTGCAGCTTAGCAAGTAATTGCTCGGCGGTTTGCTCACCCATTTGAATGCCCGCTAAGATACGCCCTTCAGCCGCCCCATGATTGCGATAGTGGAATAAAGAAATGTTAAACTGTGAGCCCAATTTTTCAAGGAAGTTGAGCAGCGCGCCAGGACGCTCGGGAAATTCGATGCGAAATAATTGCTCGTCTTTTAATCCCGCGTGTCCGCCGATTAAATAGCGAATATGGGTCTTGGCAACTTCATCATCGGTCAAATCAATCGCGGCATCATCGGCTTCATTGAGTAACTGGTGGATTGCTTTGCGCTCTTTTTCCCCTTCTTTGAGGGCGATACCGACAAAAATATTGGCAGCGTGATGGGCGTAGTTGGGGTTGGTGTTGATGCGGTAGTTAAATTCGGTGATGTTGCGACCTTTAAGTGAGCGGCAAAAATCCAAAAAGGCGCCTGTGCGCTCAGGAATGGTCACCCCAAAAATCGCTTCTTTTTTCTCACCAATTTCGGTACGTTCAGCGATATAGCGTAACCGGTCAAAATTCATGTTGGCACCACATAAAATCGCCACACAGTTCTTGCCCTGTAGATTATGATCTTCGATGTATTTTTTCATACCCGCGACTGCCAACGCGCCTGCAGGCTCGACGATGGTGCGGGTTTCATCATACACGTCTTTAATTGCCGCACACACTTCATCATTGCTACAAGTGACCACATCAGGCTCGACCACGGGACCTGAGTTATCGCTTTTTGGCATACGGCAGACGTCAAACGGTATTTCACCCAGCTGCGCGACTGCCACCCCATCGACAAACAACCCCACTTGGGGCAGACGTTTGCGTTCGTTAGTGGCTAAAGCAATTTTTAAACAGGCTGCTTCTTCTGGCTCGACCGCCACGACTTTGACATGCGGTGCGACTTCCCCCAAAAACGCCGCGACACCTGAAATTAAGCCACCGCCACCAACGGCAACAAACACATATTCCATTTTACGCCATTGTTGTACTAGCTCCATGGCAATGGTACCTTGACCTGCGATGACCAGTTCATCGTCATACGGCGGGATAAAGGTCAAGCCATCGGTTTGGGCGCGTTCAATCGCATAGCGGTTAGATTCATCAAAACTATCGCCATATAGCACCACATTACCGCCCAATGACTTGACGGCACTGACTTTGATATCGGGGGTGGTGGTCGGCATCACGATAATGTTATTGAGTCCCAAGCGGCTAGCCGAGAAGGCAACGCCTTGCGCGTGGTTGCCGGCAGAGGCACAAATCACGCCTTTGGCTTTGTCTACATCGCTCAACTGGCTAATTCGATTGTAGGCACCCCGCAGCTTAAAAGAAAACACTGGCTGAAAATCTTCACGTTTAAAACGAATATCGTTGTTAAACCGTTCACTGAGTTTTTTGGCGGGTTCAAGCGGCGTTTGAATAGCAGCATCATACACGGTCGCTTGAAGGATAAGGCGTACCCAATCTGATAACATAATAATGACCTAAGTTTGAAAAATACGTTTGAAGATTTATTTTTACCCTCTGTGTGCTTTCATAACCAAAACACAGCAAATCGTTAGAGAAGTAAAAAATAAGTGATTAGATTAGGACTTTAGGGTTTAGCTTGCAAGTGCTTTTACGGTAAAATAAGTTGGGTAATTGATAGCATTAAGTTTTCTATCTGTTTTTTTGATAAATTCCTAACAAGGCTGGGTCTATGAGTACGATGAATGCAAGCACGCAACAACAACAAAAACAAGCCGTGGCAGCAGACGCGTTAAAATATATCGAATCAGGCATGATTTTGGGCGTGGGGACGGGCAGTACCGTCAACTGTCTCATTGAATTATTGCCAAAAGTTAACCTAAAGGGCGCTGTGGCAAGCTCAAAAGTCACCGAAGATAAGCTCAAAGCGCTCGGTATTGAGGTGATGGATTTAAATTTCACGGGCGAGTTAGACTTATATATTGATGGTGCTGATGAAGTGAACGAGCACTTACAGCTAGTCAAAGGCGGTGGCGGCGCTTTAACCCGTGAAAAAATTGTTGCCGCTGCTTCTAAGCAGTTTATTTGCATGGTTGATGAAAGCAAATGGGTGCAGCAATTAGGCGTTGGCTTTCCACTACCGATTGAAGTATTGCCGCAAGCGCGCTCGTATGTGGCGCGCGAGTTGGTTCAGCTTGGCGGTGAGCCGGTATACCGTGAAGGATTTGTCACCGATTATGGCAATTTGATTTTGGATGTTTATGGCTTAGATATCGGCTTGGACATTGAGAAGGTAGCAGCGTTTGAAGCAAAATTAAACAATATCGTAGGGGTGGTGTGTAATGGGCTATTTAGCGCACGGCGCGCTGATATCTTGCTGATGGCAACGGCAGATGGCGTAAAAAAATTAACAGCCAAGTAAGTTACCAGCAAGTTAACGGTTATCAGCAATGTCGTCATACCACAAAAAAGACCAAGTCACGATGACGGGTCTTTTTTAGTTCATAACCAATTTAGTTTATAACCGCTAATGGCAAGCTTGATGGCAAGCTCATTAGTGCATGTATTGACCGCCGTTTACGTTGATGGTCTCACCTGTTATATAAGCAGCGCCATCGCTGACTAAATACATCACGGCAGCAGCAATTTCTTCCGGTTGGGCGATACGACCCATTGGAATGCCTGCTTTGATGCTTTCCATCACTTTTTCCGGCACCGCCATCACCATTTTAGTACCTGTATAACCCGGTGCAACCACGTTAACGGTCACCCCAGATTTAGCGCCTTCTTGTGCCAACGCTTTACTAAAGCCGATGATACCCGCCTTGGTGGCTGAGTAGTTGGTCTGACCAAACTGACCTTTTAAGCCATTAATTGAGCTGATACTGACAATACGCCCAGATTTTTGCTCAAGCATTTTGTTAAAAACAGGTTGGGTGACCGTGAATAGTGATTTTAAGTTAGTATCAATCACCTCTGACCATTGCTCATAAGTCATTTTTTTGAAAGTCGTATCACGGGTGATACCTGCGTTATTTACCAACACATCAATGTGACCTGCTTTTTCAATTGCATCAAGAATGGCTTTGGTGGCGGCTTCATGGTCGGTGAGATTGGTTTCAACAAAGGTGAAATCGCTGCCATTCATGCCTTCTTCTTTTAACCAAGCTTCGCCGCGGTTGACCGTGCTATCCGCTTTGTGGGTGTAGGTTGCAATGATGTGATAGCCAGCTTGGATTAGCGCATGACAAATAGCAGTGCCAATACCACCTAGCGCACCTGTTACCAGGGCAATTTTTTTATTTGCAGTTGGGTTGTCCGTTGTCATCACAGTACGCTCCTTGTTTGTTGTGATTGTTGGTTGTACTAAAAAATTCAATGATTAAAATAGTTTATAAGATAAATGTGTTTTTTTTACAATTGAACATGCGGCTAAAATATCACTTACACGCGATTGATATCAGGGTCAAAAAAAAACTATAGACCGAATATTCACATAAATTTATTGAATTTTACTTCCTTGTTTTTTTCATCATATATGAAAATTTGATAACTACCAATATTTTTTACGTTTTTATTTCTATGACAAACATTTTGCTACGCGCAAACGAGTATTTATAAGTTTGTGTGCTAAAAAAATTTGCAACAATAGCGGTTTGTGCTAGGCTATAAGGATAACTTTAAGCAATGTAAGGTTGAGCAAAATACCCTGTATCAACTGCAGTTAATCAAGCCTAATTGCTAAATTTCTTTCCTGATGGTACACACTTGGCTTAATTGTGCAAACTTGATTGGACAAGATTGATTGTATCGATACGCAAGCGTGAATGCTTAGTACTTATATATACCACGATGAGATGAGTCTGTTTATTTAGTCTGTTTATTTATTTGCCATACGGAAATTAGAATGCCGCAACTCTTACCGACGATAGAACAAATCGCTGTATTACAGCAAGCTAGTAATTTTGGCTATCAGTATTGGCAGACTAAAACAAACGTTGCACAAAGCTTTTTAAAAAGCTATCCGCTTACCCAAACGCTCGATGTTCAACATATCAAAGATTTAATACGCGATTATACGCTGGATGAAGATTACCAATTGGCGGATGAAGCAAGCGTGATGCGGGGGCTGCGTCATCTACGCAATTTGTTGATGGTGCGCTGGATTTGGCAAGATGCATTAAATCTGATTAGTCTAGAGCAGCTGACATGGGAGCTATCAAAATTTGCTGATTATTGTCTCATCTTTGCCAAAGACTATGTGTATCAAGATTTAATCAGTCGCTATGGCGAGCCGTATTTTTTTGATGAAAAAAATAAACCACACAAGGATGATTTAGCCATCATCGCCATGGGTAAAATGGGGGCAGAAGAGCTCAACTTATCCAGCGATATCGATTTGATTTTTGTCCATCAAGGGCAAGGTGAGACGGTGGTTGACCCGTTAAAACAACAAGGGTCAAAAGCTGCTAAATCCATCGATAACAAGAAATTTTTTACCAAGTGGGGTCAAGGCATCATTAATCTGCTTGATAAAAACACCCAAGATGGTTTTGTATTTCGCATTGATATGCGCCTGCGTCCTTGGGGCGATGGCAGTGATTTGGCAATTCATTTATCGGCACTGGAAAAATATTTTGCCCAACATGGACGGGCGTGGGAGCGATTTGCTTGGCTAAAAGCCAGAATCGTCAACCCTGTCACCTTTAGCGATAGCTTAAAAGCCCTTATCAAGCCGTTTGTATTTCGTTATTATGTCGATTATAGTGCCTTTGCCGCCCTACGTGAGATGAAATCGCTGATTCAAAACCAAGTCGAACAACGTCAAGATACGGACAATGTCAAGCTTGGGGCAGGTGGTATCCGTGATATTGAGTTTATCGTGCAGTCGTTTCAGTTGATTTATGGCGGGCGTGTCAGTGATATCAAAGTAAAAAACTGCCTACAAGCGATGAGCCAATTAGAAAAACATGGCTTTATCGATGCTGTGACCCATGAGCAATTGGCACAAGCCTATCGTTTTTTACGCAGATTGGAGCATGGTATCCAAGCCATCAATGATGAACAAACCCAGCGACTACCACAAGATGCCATGCAGCGACATCAGCTTGCCCAAGTGTTGGGGTTTGCTGATTGGGCGGCATTGTTAGCCAAACTCAATGAATACCGCCAAACGGTAAAAATACCTTTTGATGAGCTGGTCAGTGATCGCCAACAGTCTGATGAACAACTGCAAGTGGATCATCAGCACAATTTATCTGAGCTTGAGCAAAAATTAAGCGCTGACAATAAAGATAAATTAAGCCAGTTTTGGCAAAGTAAGCTCATCACAGGACTCAGTGAAGAAGCCAAGACTCGCTTAAATGCCGCCTATCCGATTCTAATCAATGGGTTGTTACATTCCGATTTAAGCGAAGATGCAATCAATGTGGCGTTACCTAGAATGTTGACATTGCTAGAGGCGGTAAGTCGTCGGTCAATTTATTTGGTCATGTTTGCCGAAAACCCAACGGCAGCCGCCAAATTGATTCCCATGTTGGCAGCAAGCCCTTGGATTGCGAGCGAATTGGTCAGTTATCCTGTTTTGCTGGATTCATTTATCCGTGAAAAATACCGTCATTTACCTGATAAGGCAGAACTTAGTGACATCTTGCGTCAGCAGTTGTTACGGGTAGAGCCTAATGATGAAGAAGGGCTACTCAACGCCTTTCGTTTTTTCAAAAAAACCCAAGTCTTGGCAGTGGCGGCGAGTGATGTGTTGGCGGATAGACCGTTGATGAAAGTCTCTGATTCACTCACCTTTATCGCTGAAGTGGTGCTTGAAAAAGCGTTGCAACGGGTATTTGGTGAATTGGTAAAAAAACATGGCTATCCTGTCAATGCCCAAGGCGAGCCTGTGAGTGAAGCGCATAATGGCTTTGCGATTATCGGTTATGGTAAGCTTGGCGGACTTGAGATGAGTTATAGCTCAGATCTTGATCTTGTGTTTATTCATGACATTGATGAAGAAGCGATGACGCTCGGTGAAAAACCCATCAGCGGTATGAAGTTTGCCGCACGCCTAGCCCAAAAACTGATGAATTATTTGACCACCCAAACGCGCGATGGCCGTGTCTATGAGATTGATATGCGCCTGCGTCCTTCGGGTCAAGCGGGTATGATGGTGGTTTCTACCCATGCGTTTGAACTTTACCAAATGCACAAAGCTTGGGCGTGGGAACACCAAGCGTTGGTTCGCGCTCGTGCGATTTGTGGCGATAACCGCGTGATGACGCGATTTGACCAAATTCGTAAAGAAGTATTGTGTCTGCCGCGCGATAAAGATAGTGTCCGTATCGAAGTATCGACCATGCGGCATAAGATGCAAGACCATTTGGGCAGCAAACCGCATACCAAGCAGCAAGGGTTGTTTCATCTGAAACAAGATGCAGGCGGATTGGTTGATATTGAGTTTATTGCCCAGTTTGCTGTCTTGGCGTATGCCAATCGTTATCCTGCGTTGGCAGTTTGGAGTGATAATGTGCGTATCTTTGAAGCGCTTGCCAAAACAGGTATTATCGAAACCGAAATATGCCAACAGCTAACGCACGCTTATCTTCGCATCCGTAGTATGACGCATCGCTTGGCTTTGGCAGAGCAGCCGATACTGGTGGATGAAGCCCAGTGGCATGAGCTGCGTAATTTTGTTGATGCGCAATGGCATCGCTTAATCGGGCAACGACCAGAATAGATGTAACATCAATTTTTATTTAAACAAAGCACTTTTTATCTCAAACAAAAAACTTTTTATTTAAAACAAAGCACTAGGAGTAATCAATGGCAACAATTCCCAGCATGGCAGACCGTGATGGTTTTATCTGGATGGACGGCAACATGGTAGACTGGCGTGATGCCAAAATCCACGTATTAACCCACACACTGCACTACGGGATGGGTGTATTTGAGGGGGTTCGAGCCTACAAAACCCATGATGGACGCACGGCGATTTTTCGTCTAGAAGATCATACCCAGCGCCTGCTAAATTCCGCTAAAATTTTCCAGCTTGCTGTGCCCTATTCGTATGAAGAAGTGTTACAAGCACAAAAAGCCGTGGTACGTGAAAATAACCTTGAATCGGCATACCTACGCCCATTGATTTGGGTCGGTTCTGAAAAATTGGGTATCGCTGCCAAAGATAATAGCATTCACACTATCGTTGCCGCTTGGGTTTGGGGTGCTTATCTGGGTGAAGAAGGCATGGCAAAAGGTATCCGGGTAAAAACCTCAAGTTTTACCCATCATCATCCAAACGTCACCATGTGTAAAGCCAAAGCCGTCAGCAATTACCCAGTATCTATCATGTCAAACCAAGAAGTCACCCGACATGGCTATGATGAAGCGGTATTGATGGATACCCAAGGCTATGTTTGTCAAGGCTCAGGGGAAAACTTATTTTTGGTCAAAGACGGTGAGCTGCATACCCCAGATTTGTCAGGGGGTGCATTGGACGGCATTACCCGTCGCACGGTGATACAGTTTGCACAAGACTTGGGCATCAAAGTGCATGAGCGTAGAATTACCCGTGATGAATTTTATATCGCGGATGAAATCTTTATGACAGGTACTGCTGCCGAGATTACCCCAATTCGTGAATATGATGACCACGTCATTGGCTGCGGCGCGCGTGGTGAAATCACCGAAAAACTGCAAAGTCTATTTTTTGATGTGGTGCAAGGCAAAAATGATAAATACGCGCATTGGCTCAGCTACGTGGATGAGTAATCGGTAAAATTGTAGATAAGTGAAAATAAAAGGATAGTTATGTTAAAATGACTATCCTTATTTTTTGAAAAATTATCGGTACTTTGGAAGTGACATGACAACATCGAGTGCAACCACCCCGCTTAAGCAAATTATTTGTATCAAATGGGGCACCAAATATGGCGCAGATTACGTTAATAAACTCTATGGGATGGTAAGCCGTAATATCACCCCGCCGTTTCGTTTTGTCTGCTTTACCGACAATACCGATGGCATCCGTCCTGAAGTAGAATGTCAGGATTTGCCGCCCAGCGATATTGTGATGCCTACCAATACCCTTGGTAAATGGCCTAAGTCACGGCTTTGGAATGCACAGCTTGGCAATGTCACAGGAACAGTATTATTTTTAGATCTTGATGTGGTCGTAGTGGGTAGCCTTGATGATTTTTTTAGTTTTGGTGATGACGATCAGACAGTTTTATCTTATAACCCAAGTAACCCCTTAGAGAAGCTAGGTCAAACCTCGTGTTTTCGCTTTAAAGTCGGTAGTTTGGTTAGTTTGCTAGAAAAATTCCGTGCCGATCCACAAGGGGTGGCGGATAAATATCGCTTTGAGCAGCGTTTTGTCACTCGCAATGCACCAGGCGGGGTTAAGCTTTTTCCAAAAGAGTGGGTGGTGCATTTTCGCCGCAAATGCCGCCAGCCATTTCCGCTAAATTATTTTATCCCGCCAAAACTGCCTCATGATGCACGCATTATTATTTTTCCTGGCGATTTGTATCCGCAAAATGCGATTGCAGGGCAATACAACAAAAATTCTGCCGATAATGCCAAAGACCATTTGGCGCAATTATTCACCGCTGAAAAAATCAAAAAACCGATTTCGCATTTACGCCATTTTATTTTGCCGACTGATTGGGTGGCAACGCATTGGCGAGAATAGAGGATAAACTATGGCGAACTTAGACCAACCTATCAAAATCTTTATCGGCTGTGATCCTAATAACAGTGACCTTGAGCAGATGATGGTGCTAGATTATAGCTTGCACAAACATACCAGCGAGCCTGTCGAGATTATCTGGATGCAGTTAAGCCGTGACCCAAGTAGCGTATGGTATTCCAATCCGCAAACAGGTGAGGGCTGGCATACCGAAAAATGGGCGACCCCGTTTTCGGGCTTTCGTTGGGCAATCCCCGAATATTGTGGCTTTAGCGGACGCGCAATTTATATGGATGCCGATATGGTGGTGTTGGACGATATCGCTAAATTGTGGCAGCATCCGATATCCGATGATGCGATTCTTGCGGCTAAAGGCGATGGCGATTTGATGCGACTGTGCACCTGCGTATGGGATTGCCAAAAAGCCAAGGATTATCTTGAGCCTGTGGCACAGCTACAAGCCGATCCTGAGAGCCATAGCAAAATGATGGCAAAATTTAAAGCCAATCCGCAACTCATACAGCTCTACCAAGACAGCTTTAATTGTGTGGATGGCGAAGATTTAGCGATTGAGGATATTCGGATTTTGCATTATTCCGACATGGGAACGCAGTTTAGCCATAAATATTCCTTACCGCGTTTACAAGCCGAGGGCAAAACGCATTGGTTTGATGGGCAGATTTTGCCGCACCCTCGTCAAGATTTGGTTGAGCTTTTCGATACCTATTATCAAGAGGCGATACAAGCGGGCTATAGTATTGAAAACTATCGCACTACGCCGTTTGGTGAGTTTCCGAAAAAAAAGCATAAACGCTATAAGGGCAATGTCATTACTCGTACACCAAAGGTCTCAAGTTGGTTACAATCAATTTTTCAAAAATCTTAATTCTATATTTGGGTAAATAAGAGCGATATGACAATTTTAAGTTTAGCAGATGTAGAGCTTCACTCTTTTCATTGGGATAACTTTAACCCAGACATTCTCGCCAGTCACAAAAAGCTCATGGCATTTTATGGATTAAATGTACAGTACACTCAAGAAAATATTCCCCATGGTGAATGGCTTACCCGAGTGGTTAGTCAATCGACGAGAAAAGTTATCGGTATTATTGAGCCTGATGTGATACCCTTAACGCCTGATATAGTGTTACAAACTGCACAATATGTCTATGAGTATGATACCTTCGTGGGTTGTGCGCAAGTGTCGAACCACAAGCACCCAGCCAGCCACATATTTGCTTCACCCGCGTTCTTTTTTATCACGCCTCCTTGCTATGCGAAACTTGGAAAACCGTCATTTATGCCGACCCATCGAGCTGATGTGGCAGAAGAACTATCTTATAAAGCAGAAGAAATTGGCATTCGATATCGTACATTATACCCTACTTATTATGAAGCCTCACCCCCAAATGGCGTGTGGTTACTAGGTTCATATGGCTATTATGGGATTGGCACGGTATTTCATGACAGCGTGTATCATTTATTTCAAAGTCGAAATGCCAAAAATGTTGAATTATTTGTTAAACGGGTAGATGAAGTGATAAATCAAACTTTTAGTACCACAAATTTTCATTGTTCAACTAGCTTTAGTACTCCTGAGAAAATGGTAAAACCACCCAAAAAACGAGCATGGTATAAAAACTTTATCAGTAAGCTTAAAGGTAAATAGCTTGTCGGAAACGTAACTTATGCTAAAAAACTACGTCATTAATGTCGCCACCAACACTGAACGTCAAGCCCATATTCAGCAAGAGTTTGGCAAGAAAAACATACCTTTTACATTTTTTAAAGCAGTTACCCCGATTGATACGGACAGCGTTTATCAACAGTTAGGGTTGACAGCAGACACATCGCATTGTACCGCAGGTGAGATGGCGTGCTTATTAAGTCATGTCAGCTTATGGCAACGTTGTCTTGATGAAAACTTAGATTATATAGGAATTTTTGAAGATGATATTATACTAGGTGAAAGTAGCCAAAAACTACTTACTCAAATTGACTGGCTAAAAAATCATCAGATGGATTTTGTAAAACTAGAAAAAACTAGTCGCAGAGCATATCTTGCTAAACCAAGTGAATTTCTATATTCTACTACACATAGGGTGTATGAATTACGCTCTCGTCATATTAATGCCGCAGGATATATATTGTCAAAAGTTGGAGCCACACAATTATTGGCATTTGTGCGAGAGCTATCACAGCTAGAAGCGATTGATATTTTATTATTTGATGTCAAAAAATATCCAAAAAACATTATTACCTATCAAATATTACCAGCTATTGTTATTCAAGCCAAAAAAATTGCTACCACTGCTAATCAAGCTTTGATATCTAGTGACTTAAGAAAAGAACGAGGAACTGAAATCAAGAAAGAAAAAACCAGTCTCGAACGTCTTAGTAATGAGATTCAACGTTGGGCAAAACCTTTATATATGACAAATATTACCTTTAGATAGATTACTTTATTGAATAATAGGTAATTAATACCAAAATAATCATTATGATTATACCAATTGCACGGTTTCTTTTACGAATAAGTTGCCGGCGCAGTTTCGGCTGTTCACGGCTGGCTTGGTATTGCTCAATATACACCTCACCGTCATAATCTTTATCAAAAATCTTAATGTAACCCGCATTGAGTGGTTCCACTTTGATTTTGCCTTTAAACTTTGCCATCGCACTGTCAAGACTATCTTGATCCACTTGTGTGCGTTTGCCGCCAACTTGCTCGGCAATCCATTGCTGAACAAGGGCGTGCGAGGCGTGCGTGTTGTTAAAATACAGCGTACTTGCCAAATAATCATGCGACATATTCGGCAAACCACGAGTGTAATAAAATGCCACATCGATGTCTTTTTCTGCCAATTCGTTAAAATAATTGAGCGGTTTTACCACGCCTGCATCAGCATCCAAATATAAAATGCCGTATTCAGGGAAATTTTGCAGACAGCGTAAAATAAAACCGGGCTTTAGTCGTGTATTTGCTTCCCAAAACCCTGCGTCCGCCACTTCCTCAAAATAATAATTGAGATGAAATTTATCCAACGTGCCTCTTAAGCGTAAGGCATGGTCGTGATAGTTGGGGGTAAAAAAACACACTACAATAAATTTATCGGGGCTGTTAAGCTGTTGGTAAGTCAATGACATAGAAAAACTCAGAAAATAGTGTTAATCAAAAAAGGGTAAATTTTTAAACAAATCTTTAGAAACAGGCGAATGATTATAAACCATGACGCCCTGCTGTTGATAAACGCTTGCCAATAAATCAAACGACGGCACAATACGGTTATAAATGGCAGGGGCAAGTTTACTGGGGGCAGAGTTTTGTACATTTTCATAAAAACGGGGTTCGTGGGCGTTGATTAAATCAATCCCATACAAATGTATCTCGCTAAAGCGCAAATGATACGCCAATTGGGTCGCCACAAACGCCACCGTGCCTGCCTCGACAAAACCGTGACGGATATCCAAACTCACCCCAATCACAGTTTCACCGTGTCGCTCAATCACAAACTGCGGGTGTTTAGCAAAACCCATTAGTGGACGTTTATTATTTTTTCTAAAAAAAATAGCCAAAAAATAATTTGAGGACTGGAGAATCGGGCGTTCCACCGAATAAATCAGGCGTAAATGTTGAACGTATTTTTTAATCAAATTGCGGTCAGTATCTGCCAATTTTTCTAACACCGTTTGGGTGATATAAAGCGGACATTGCCCATGATAACGGTTTTGCAAAATTGCCAAATTATGGCGAATAAAACGGGGGTCGGTTATCACATAGGCAACGGGCTGTTGAAAATCGTATGTCTCCATCAATTCAATGCTGCCATTCACAAAGATACACGGTTGTTGGCTAATTTTATTTAAATTGGCTGAATGAATACTTGAGCCAGAGGCAAGAATATTTACCGATTTTTGTGGCGGTAGGGTGAGGTAAGTATTGTCAAATTCGCTATCGACAATAGCAATATTAATATTATTAGGTAGCTTGAATTGATTATTTGCCACGCGTTGCCCCCACGCACCAATCAGATTCATGATACTGTCGCATCAGAGCAAACGCCGTTTCACCCGCTTGCAAACGGTCAAAAACCGTTAGCAAAAAGTCAGCGGCAAATTTATCGACGTTAGCAAATTTTTCATACCGTTGTCGCATATTGTGCAAGGTGTCGTCCGTACCAAGTCGAAAATGACGCAATCCGTCATATAAGGCTAAATGTTGTTGCTGATAAGCCTGGACTTTATCGGGATTTGGTAAACTATTATCCGTTAGCAAATCCAGTTTTGTTTCATACACTTTTAAGGTATTAATTAAAGTTGGTATATTTAAAAAAATCGCTTGGCGAGTAGGATTGGGGCTAAAATCCACAAAGGTATCCGCTGAAGATACTAACCATCGCAAGGATAAGTTATGCCATAAAAAATCTTGTTCCGACTGCCAAAGCTGTTCAAACGCCTGAAAAACGTTTACGCTATCAAACTTTCGGCGTAACAATACAACCAATACCGCATGGTACAAGCACAGTAAAGGTTGCCCTAGAAATTCATGTTGTAAATTTGTAAAATGACTGTGCAAATCCTTAAACCGTTTCGGCTCACTCGCATTAACCGTAATCTCACTGTCAAAAATCTGCAAATCGGGCGTGATCAGCGTGTCTTTCATGGTCGCCAACGACAAATGCGTGAAATAGGCAAAAATCGGCTCTGCACCTAAGATTTTTTCACTTTTAAATAACAAAGTTGCTTTGCGTTTCCAGCCTGTGGGCTTTTTTATTGAGGAAACACTCATCGCCAATAATCCCTAATCCAGTTGGTTGGTAATACCTTACGATACCACTTACCGCTTTTACCCATGATGGCATCAGGCGGATTCACTTCCCCATGAAAAATCACCATTTTTGCCCCTTTAGGCAAAATCGGCGGTTTGACAAAACTTAAGGGAAATGGCTGCACACATTGGTATTTAAAGCTCACGCACCAAGACGCATCCCAATATTCAAGGTGATGATGTTCACGCAAATAATTGGATAGATAAGCTTGCTCATGGCGTACTTGGCTACGAATCTTGTCAAAATTTTGCTCAAAATTTGATAACAGATTTGGGTAAGTATGTTGTCCGACTTTAAAGCGATACACCGATGAATTACCCACCATACGCCACGGTTTTTTCCAATCACGGATAATCACCACACTGTCATCGTGTTGCGCTTGATACGTAAAAAAGCAATCAATATTATCGACAATCACAATATCAATGTCCAAAAATAACGCCGTGCCTTTTAAATCATATAATTCAGGGCTAAAGGTGGTCAGTTTTTTCCAGCCACGTTCAGGAATATTACTGGGTAAATTGAGCTCAGGAATTGGGTAGCATTTGACGTTGGCATCTATCCCTGTGCTATCATCCGTCAAACATACCATTTGAAACGGTAATGTTAAATGTCTGTTAACCATATTGTACAGGCGATTAACGTACTCAGCACCGTATTTGGTGCCCCATTTCATACAAATAATGTAACGGTTTTCATCGGGCAAAGCAGGCGCTGAAGTATAATTTGGTAAAGTCATAAGTAAATGATTATCATATTAAGTGAATGAATTGATAATATCATGATTGCCAAGTTTTGGATAACGCTGGCGAACCGCTACTGCGATAGATGGCTTGGCATTATAAATAACCGGAAATCCTGGCACACGTTTAAAGCGCTTATAGCCCCACATGTATTGACTGGGGAAACGGCCAATCATCCGCTCGATGGCGTGGTTCATCGCGGTTGTTGCTGTCACCATGTTTTTGTCATACAAAGCGGGGTCAGTTAGCTCATCACAATAAATATCAAAACCTTGTCCATCGTCACGGCGTACACAGGTCAAACCTACCAAGCTACACTTTGTTTTACTGGCTAATTTGCTAGCTAAGGTACTGGTCAATGTCGGAATGCCAAAAAACGGCACCACTTCACCGCCAGATGGGTCAGGGACATGGTCAGGCAAGATGATACTAAAACCGCCTGCTTTTAGGGTTTTAAAAATCGCTTTGACCCCAGTAGCATCGGTTGGTACCAAAGTTGCGTTGAGCCGCTGCCGCCCTTGTAGCACAAACTGATTGGCTTTTTCACCTTTCACGGGTTTATACATGATGGTGGGTGCACCAAACTGGTTAAGCCATGCATTCATGATTTCCCATGTCCCCAAATGCGGCACAATTGCAAGCATACCATTGGGATTTTGTAAGCCTTGCATCAAAACTTGTTGATGATGCACGGTATGGATTTGTTTGACCGACCACGCAGGTGGCATCGCCCAGCTTTTAGCCGATTCCACCATGTTTTTGCTTTGATTGGCAATACAGGCTTTGGCAAGCTGGTCACGCTGGGATTCGGTGAGTTCAGGATAGACAAGTCGTAAGTTAGTATCCACCGTTTTCATGATACTTTTGTCACGACGAAGTGAAATGATAAAGCTTGCGATATGTGCCAATAGATACAGCATCCACATTGGCACATATTTAAGAAGAGTAAAGGCATTCATCTAATTAAAGGTGTGATTTTGATTAAGATTGTGGCGCTTTACTGTCTTTTTCGCGTATACGGATACCCAATTCACGCAGTTGTTTGCCATCCACAGGTGCAGGGGCTTCAGTAAGCGGACATTCAGCTGTTTTGGTTTTTGGGAAAGCGATGACGTCTCGAATCGATTGTGAGCCTGTCATTAGCATAATTAACCGGTCAAGACCGAATGCCAAACCACCGTGCGGTGGCGCACCGTATTTTAGCGCGTTAAGTAAGAATGAGAATTTCTCTTCAGCTTCGGCTTCAGAAATACCCAATGCTTCAAATACCGCTTTTTGCATATCTAAGGTGTTGATGCGCAGTGAACCGCCACCGATTTCAGTACCGTTTAATACCATGTCATAAGCGATAGACAGCGCGGTTTCTGGGTTGTTTTTCATCGCTTCAACCGTGCCTTTTGGCTTGGTGAAGGGATGGTGAACCGACGTCCATTTGCCGTCATCGGTTTCTTCAAACATCGGGAAATCCACCACCCAAAGCGGCGCCCACTCACAGGTTAGCATATTTAGGTCTAGACCCAATTTGACACGCAGCGCACCCATGGCATCATTGACGACTTTGGCTTTATCCGCGCCAAAGAAGATGATATCACCGGTTTGCGCCTCAGTACGTTTAATCAGCTCGACCAATACCTCATCAGTCATGTTTTTGATAATCGGTGATTGCAGACCTGATTCTTTATCAACACCGTTGTTAATGTTGCTCACATCATTGACTTTGATATAAGCCAAACCTTTTGCGCCATAGATGCCGACAAATTTAGTATATTCGTCAATTTGTTTACGGGTAAGGTCGCTACCCTGTGGCACCCGAAGCGCCACCACACGACCTTTTGGGTCTTGAGCAGGGGCTGAGAATACTTTAAATTCCACAGACTGCATGATATCAGCCACGTCAATTAACTTCATGGGAATACGCAAGTCTGGTTTGTCAGACGCATAGTCACGCATGGCTTCAGCGTAGGTCATACGTGGGAAGATATCAAATTCAATGTTCATCATGGTTTTGAACAAGTCTTTGGTTAATCCTTCGGCAATGTTCATGATATCTTCATCACTTAAAAATGAGGTTTCGATATCGATTTGGGTAAATTCTGGCTGGCGGTCAGCACGTAAGTCTTCATCACGAAAACATTTAGCAATTTGATAATAACGGTCAAAACCCGCCACCATTAGCAGCTGTTTAAATAGCTGAGGCGACTGTGGTAGGGCATAAAACTCACCATTTGACACGCGGCTAGGCACCAAATAATCACGCGCGCCTTCTGGGGTGGCACGGGTCAAGATTGGGGTTTCTACATCCAAGAAACCTTGGTCATCTAGGTAACGGCGAATGGTGGAAGTGGCTTTGGCGCGAAACTTCATACGCTCTTGCATCTCTGGACGGCGCATGTCTAAAAAGCGATATTTTAGGCGCAGTTCTTCAGAAACGTTGGTAAACTCATCATTGAGGGGAAATGGCGGTGTCTCAGAAGTGGCGATTGTTTCGATGTCTTTGGCCAATAACTCCACTTGACCGCTGGTCATGTTTTTGTTTTCAGTACCGGCATAACGCTGACGTACACGACCGGTAATTTTGAGCACATATTCAGAACGCGCGCTATCTGCTGTAGCAAATGCTTCTGGGGTATCTGGGTCGATGACCACTTGCAGTAGGCCTTCACGGTCACGCATATCCAAGAAAATGACCCCACCGTGGTCACGGCGACGATGCACCCAACCGCAAATAGTGATGGTTTGGTCGTTTAAGTTTTCGGTGACAAGCCCGCAATAGTGTGTACGCATCATAATGAAGCAATCCCAATATTTTTCGTAATGTAAGAAGTAGCAAAAATTTTTATAAACGAATATTATGCCTTGTTTACTCAAATTTCACAATATGAAACACAGTTTATCATGCATATCTACTAGCCATGCCTGTCACAGACATTTCGCGAATATTGTGTGGATAAGCGATTGAAAACAGCAAAATAAACGCTATATAAAACCCATTGTGTGAATTTTTTCCTTAATTAGAGCCCTTAATTAGAGAGTTATTATGCTATTTCAAAATGCCAAACATCCGCTTGAAATGAAAGTCACCCATTTAAATAAAGTCAAAGCCCAGCGCAAACAACAATTACAATTGCAAATGGTGAATGATAAAGGGTTAACATCACTCATCAGCCGCGCATTTACAGACTTGACGAAAAAAGACAATCCCAAAAAAACCCCCTCAAAATTTGGTCTGTTCAAAAATAAACCCGCCAACAAAAATTGTTTTGTGCTGGATTTTCATGGCGATATCAAAGCCACTGAAGTACAGCAACTGCGTGAAGAAATCAGCACGTTATTGACGGTCGCGCAAGCTGAAGATGAAGTCATTGTGCGACTTGAGTCCTCAGGTGGCATGGTACACGCGTATGGCCTCGCTGCGGCCCAGTTGGCACGTATCAAAGAAGCAGGGCTACACTTAACGGTCTGTATTGATAAAGTCGCCGCCAGTGGTGGCTATATGATGGCGTGTGTGGCTGATAAAATTTTGGCGGCGCCATTTGCGGTGGTGGGCTCGATTGGTGTGGTGGCACAAGTGCCTAATTTTCATGATTTATTAGAAAAACATGACATCGATGTCGAAGTATTTACCGCAGGTAAATACAAACGCACGGTAACCGTGTTTGGTGAAAATACCGAAGAAGACAAACAAAAATTCCAACAAGAGCTGGAAGAAACGCACAAACTATTTAAAGACTTTGTGCGTAAATACCGTCCAAGTTTGGATGTTGAACAAGTGGCAACCGGTGAGCATTGGTACGGTGAAGATGCGATAACGCGCAATTTGGTCGATGCCCTGCAAACATCGGATAGTTATATTTTAGACAAGATGATAGATAGCGAATTGTATGCCATTCAATCTCGCCAAAAACCGACCATCGCGCAAAAGCTAGGCATCTCGCAAGCGGCACAAGCGGTGGTAGCGACAGCAATTGATAAACTACCAGATGCCTTGGCAAAGCTAGAAAGCGCTAAAATGCCGATGGTCAAAAAATAACCGTAAGATAAAACGATAAAAACCTGTGACAAAAATCTGTGATAAAAACCTGCGACAAAAACCTATGAGGATTGGCAGGTTTTTAACTTTTTAATGGCGACACATTTGGGCGTATCAATATGAAACTATTTATGTTAAAAATCGGGGCGCGCCCCCAAGGACGACTCATTGAACAGCATGATGTGATGTTTGTGATTGCAAATAGCCTAAGTGAAACAATTGAGACTGTCAATCAGCACTGGCCGGCAGTCAAAAACAACTGGCACTTAGACGCATGGCGAGAAGTGAAGCGGGTGGGTGATTATCAAATTTTGTTGTCGACAGATAGCTTTTCAAAGGATGGATTGTCAAAAGATAAAGCGCTTGCAGATAGCAGGTTTGAAGATGATAGGGTAGATAACAAATTAGATAGTCAGGGCAAACAACTTTATTTTGTCAATTTAGGCGGTTATCTACCGGGTCAATTTGAAGAGTTCCATTATAAAACACTTGTGGTAGCCGAGACGCTAGGTAAAGCAACGGCGCAAGTTAAAAAAACGGCATTTTATCAAGATTATACATTTGATAATATCGATATCGCCAAAAGCGGCGTGGCAACCAGTCATGTAGATGATAAGCATCAACTAGACTTGGATGATATTCACTGTGTGGCTGATTTACTGCCAAAAGATGTGGCACTGACCATTCAGCCATTAACCGAGCATGAAAAAAACCAGCTACCTGACGATGCGCTGCATATTGGTTATTTAAGTCTCAAGCAAATCAAAACCATGATTGACTAACCGGTGAAGCATTTGATGGCGTATTTTGGCGCTGTCAATCATTGCCTTTCCTCGGCTTTGCCTTTATAGTAGGCTCATTTTTAACTCGTTTTTTTTAATCCCTTCTTTTTTATCTACAAAAGCTTTGTATAACTAATGAAACAAGCCACCGCCCTTGATATCCTTAAAACTGGTAAAAATGTGTTTTTAACAGGCTCAGCAGGGGCGGGCAAGACCTATACCATCAATCAGTATTTGCATTATCTGCGCGCAAGGGATGTGGCGGTGGCGGTGACGGCAAGCACAGGCATTGCTGCCACCCACATGAACGGCATGACCATTCACAGCTGGGCGGGCATCGGTATCAGTAACGAGCTAACCGCCAAAGACATCGCTCGCATCAAAAAACGCACGGTGGTTGTGGAGCGCATTGAGCGCACCAAAGTATTGGTGATTGATGAAATCTCAATGCTGCATCGACAGCAATTTGAGCTGATTAACCAAGTGCTACAAGCCATCAAAGAAAACACACTGCCGTTTGGTGGGATACAGCTATTGGTTGCCGGGGATTTTTTTCAGTTGCCGCCGATTGGTGAGCCCCATGAGAGCAACCGCGATAAATTTGCCTTTATGGCGCAAGCTTGGCTGGATGCAGATTTTCAAATTTGCTATTTATCCGAGCAGCACCGCCAAAAAACTGACAAAACAGCAGTGGCAGGTAACACCTATTATGGTTTGGATTTGACTGCAATTTTAAATCAAATTCGTAGCCAGCAGTTTACCCCCCATATCATGCCTGCTTTGACCGCCACGGCTGAGCATGTGTTAGCCGATAACCGTACCCGACTGTTTACCCACAATGTTAATGTACAAGCTATCAATGAGCAGGAACTTGGCAAAATTACCACAGCGGCGCATACTTTTCGCGCTTGGGGAGAAGGCGATGAAAAGCTGGTAGAAACGCTAAAAAAATCCGTACGCAATACCCCAGAACTGGTGCTCAAACTTGGCGCAAAAGTGATGTTTATCAAAAACAACGCCGAGCTTAATGTCTCAAATGGCACCATGGGCAAAGTAGTTGATTTTATTGCCACCACCCTTAAACAACCAAATAAACAAACAGACGATAGCGCATCAAAAAACAGCCCATCAGACAATAGCCCATCAGACAATCACCTATCTGAGCCGCTCGGTGAACAAGCGCTGGCAGCAGATGCAACTGCCTTGCTCGATGCCATCGAACAAGAACAACAAGCCGATATGGCAGACTTGCTCGATGAAGTCAATGGCGGTCAATCACAACAAACTCACTCCACTGATGAGGATGATACCGCCGCGACAGACACGGCTGATGACAAATTATCGGAGTTACTGTACCCCTTGGTTGAGCTCAATGACGGCCGCAAAGTCATCGCTGAATATGATTCATGGCGTATTGATGATGAAGAGGGCGAAATACTGGCTGCCTATTACCACATCCCCTTGACGCTAGCGTGGGCGATTACCATTCACAAAAGCCAAGGCATGACGCTGGATGCGGCAGAAGTGGATTTGTCGAAAACCTTTGAAAAAGGGCAGGGCTATGTGGCTTTATCACGGTTAAAGCAGCTATCTGGACTACAATTACTGGGCGTCAATGAATTAAGCTTACAGCTTGATCCCTTAGCGCGCGGGGCTGACCAGCGATTTCAAGCGATCAGTGCAGAGCAAGAATGTGAATTTTTGACGCGCAGTAAAAAACAGCTCAATGACCTTCATCGTGAATTTATCATTCAATGCCGGGGTACGCTGGATAAAGAAAAAATCGCTGCGTATGAAAATCGCGCCAAACAACAGCAAAAACTGATTGAAAAACGTCGCCATGCTGTACAGCAGCTGCAATCTTTGGCGGATGATGCGGCAGGCGTTATCACCCCCACGGTGCTGGAAACTAAAGCCTTGTTGGATGAAAGTTTGACCATTGCAGAAATTGCGCAAGCCCGTAATCTCGCCCAATCAACCGTGATGGGACATATCGAGAAAATTGCTGAGCATTTTCCCCGCGCCAACATCGCGCATCTACAACCTCATGACGAATGGTTACAGCCGATTAATAAGGCGTATCAAAAAATAGCCAAACGTGATGACAAACGCGATAAAGATAACGATGGCAAAATCAAAATTCGCGCGATTGTCGAAGAATTAAGAAACGCCTATTCTTATAATGATGTGAAACTTGCCTTGTTGTTTTTAAAACCGCATGGCAATTGAGCACTTGTCTAGTAAGGAATATCCCTGATTGAATGCTTCTACCATCAAACCTTTTAACATTGCTATTAATGGCTTTGGTCGTATCGGGCGCAACGTGCTACGTGCTTATATCGAACGGTTTTGTCAAAATCCTTTACAATTACAGCCATTAAATATCGTCGCCATCAATGACATTGCTGAGCCAGCAACCCTGTTACATTTACTCAAGTATGACAGTACCCATGGTCGATTATCTGCGGTCAGTGATATTCATATTGAATTAAAAACAGTGGATTTGGGGGAAAAACAACAGCATTTCTTACTATTAAGCCAAGGGGAGTTTCGGCAAAAAATTGCATTGATACAGCAGCCCATTGCCACCAAATTACCTTGGGAAAAACTGGGCATCGACATGGTGCTTGAGAGTACGGGTCATTTTCGTAGCTATGAACAGGCGTCACAGCATATTATCGCGGGCGCCAAGCAGGTGATGATTGGGGCTGCTCCGTTTGATCATGTGGATGCCAGTATCGTAGTAGGCGTCAATGACCATGAACTTAGCCGTGATAAAAAAATTTTATCCAGCGTGTCGTGTACCACCCAAGCGCTCGTGCCTTTACTGTATGTATTGCACCATGCCTATGGTATCGAATCAGCAATGATGACCGAAATTCATGCAGTGACCGCTGACCAAACCGTGCTTGACCAAGTCCACCGTGATTTGCGCCGTGCACGGGCTTCGGGGCATAACATTATCCCAACCACATCAAGTAGTATCGCTGCGGTCAATCGGGTGATGCCGCATATGGCAGGCAAGGTGAATGGGTATTCAATCCGCGTACCGACCATGGATGTCGCGGCAATTGATGTGACATTTACCTTTGACAAAGCCACGGATGTAACCGCTATCAATCAGCTGTTAAAACATGCCAGTGAACAAGATTTATCGGGTATCATGGATTATAGTGATGAGCCATTGGTGTCCAGTGACTTTATCCATGATGCGCATTCATTGGTGATTGATAGCTTACAGACCATGAGTGTGGGGCGGCAATTTAAAGTGTTTGCTTGGTATGATAATGAATGGGGCTATGCCAATCGCATGCTAGATATTTGCCAAACCTTAGCTAAACTATAAACCTTAGCAGAGCTATAAAAAAAATTATCAATTAAAAAAAGCGAAACCTAATCAGTTTCGCCTTTTTTATGCCTAACAAAAATTAATGTCTGAAATGACGCATACCGGTGAACACCATCGCAATCCCATGCTCATCGGCTGCGGCGATGGTTTCATCATCGCGCATTGAGCCACCTGGCTGGATAATCGCCTTAATCCCCACTGCTGCGGCATTGTCAATACCATCACGGAACGGGAAGAAGGCATCTGATGCCATCACCGCACCCACAGGCGATAGACCAGCGTGCTCAGCTTTAATCGCGGCAATACGGGCTGAGTTGACACGGCTCATTTGCCCTGCGCCTACCCCAATGGTACGCCCATCTTTGGCATACACAATCGCATTGGATTTCACATATTTGGCGACTTGCCAAGTAAATAGCAAATCATCGAATTGTTGCTGAGTCGGCTGTACTTTTGTCACCACTTTTAAATCATCTAAAGTAACTAAGCCCAAATCTTGCGCTTGCACCAATAAACCCCCGGTGACGCGTTTGAAATCAAACTGGGCTTGGCGCTCACTTGGGTTTGGTAATTCACCGCAGACTAATACGCGCACATTTTTCTTAGCAGATGTGACATCGAGTACACCGTCGGCAACGCTTGGGGCAATGATGACTTCAACAAATTGCTGATCCACAATCGCTTTTGCTGTTTTGATATCTAATTCACGGTTAAAGGCAATGATACCGCCAAACGCAGATTCTGGGTCAGTGGCAAAGGCTTTTTGATAAGCATGGGTTAAATCGGCATCCACGGCCACGCCACAAGGATTGGCATGTTTAACAATGACACACGCAGGCATATCAAACGATTTCACGCATTCTAACGCCGCATCGGTATCTGCGATGTTGTTGTAAGATAGTTCTTTACCTTGTAATTGCTTAGCGGTGGCAATACTGGCTTCTTTTTGACCATTTACCTGCGCTTTTTCGACATAAAAAGCGGCTTGTTGATGCGGGTTTTCACCATAGCGTAAGTCTTGCGCTTTGTCCATTTGCACGTTAAAAGTACGCGGGAATTGGTCAGCCGATTCAAAGCTTTGCAGGCGGTTGCCTAAAAAGTTGGCAATCATACCGTCATAATGTGCGGTATGCTCAAATGCTTTTACCGCTAAGTCAAATCGGGTGGTATCACTGATGCGACCGTTTGCTGTTAGCTCGCCCAAGATTGCTGCATAATCGTTGGGGCTTGTCACGATGCTGACATGGTCATGATTTTTTGCCGCGGCACGCACCATGGTAGGACCACCAATATCAATGTTTTCGATAGCGTCTTCTTTGGTGACATTTGGGTTGGCAACGGTTTGGGCAAATGGATATAAATTGACAACCACCATGTCAATGCGGTCGATGCCATGCTCTTGCATAATGGCATCATCCGTGCCGCGGCGACCTAAAATACCGCCATGAATTTTTGGATGCAGGGTTTTTACCCGACCATCCATCATCTCTGCAAAACCTGTGTATTCTGCGACCTCAGTCACTGCTAAGTCATGTTGTTTGAGAAGTTTGTAGGTGCCGCCCGTTGATAGTAGACGAAAACCGTGGGTGATTAGACCTTTGGCAAAATCCACAATACCCGATTTATCAGAAACAGAGAGCAATGCATAAGATTGATTCATAATTGACTCGACTCGTTGACAAAAAAATACTGGGTGCAGAAAAAACAAAAAGTCAGTTATGACGAACTGACTGATTGACTTTCATACCCCAACTCTATAAATCCCTAAATATAGGGATATCTTATCATAAAAAAGCGGGTATTTTTATCAATTATAATAATTGGTGGGTTTTGAGTTTTTTACGCAATGTGCCGCGATTAAGTCCCAAAATCTCGGCGGTTTTGGTTTGATTGCCGCGGGTGTGTTCAAGGACGACACTGATTAGCGGTTTTTCAAATTGTGACAACATAAGCTCGTAGAGCTGGGTCGGTTGTTGTTCTTTTAAATTATCGAAGTACTCTCGCACTACAAGCTCAATGTGGTGAGCTAGGCTTGCGCTGGGAGAAGTTTGCGATGGGGTATGGTTAGTATATGGATTAGATGGGCTATCTGACATATTGGAATACTTGGCGCGATTTTGTAAAACAATAGAATTGGGCATAGCAGATTCTCAAAATAAATTTGCTGACAAATTTATCGAATAACTCGTTAGTTGATAGATTAAATAAAACTTAAATATATGGACGAATAATAAAGTTATTGATACTTATACTAAAACAATTATAAAAGCGATAGCAAGCTTAAGTTGTTTACAATATGTAAAATTGTGCGATAAATATTGGGTGCTGGAGGCTTTTTTATCACTATTGGAATGAAGCTAAAAAGAAGCTCAATTGAATGAAGCTAAAAAAATTTAATAAATCAGCTCAATATTAGCGGCTTGAACTTTGGTTTTTGGAAAGTCAATACGCAATTTAATGGGTTTTATTTGATGCGGCATCAAATAGTTGTTACCCGCTTCTAGATAGTCTGTAGGGGTAAGTAGCGTCTGCGCGAGTATGGTGTTGCCACTGCGTAGTGAAACCTTAACACTCGGATAGACAATATTATTATCCGTGGTATTGGTCAGAGTAAATACCAAGTCAGTTTTCTCCGCTAGTTTGGATGAATGGGCAAGCGCAAGCATCTGCACATCAATAAGACTCGTATCAGTGATAGGCAATTGACAGGCAGGGATTTTATGGCAAATTTTTGAGAGCACGGCCGCGTTTGCTTTTGAAGTGATTAGGGTGTCGATGTTAAAAATAATATATTGCGCGGCTAACAAAAAGACTAATAGTAAGCTACCTAATCCCCAAATAATGCTCATATTAAAAATTTTTGCATTCGCCAATTGTTGCGAGGAAACTTGTTGCGACAAGCGTTCATCGATCTTTTGTTGATAGGCTAACAAATCTGCTTGTTGCTCACTACGAGTATCAATCGGAATTTGGTCAAAAATATCCGTGTTAAACACCCCATCCATGCCTCGCTTGGCGTTAGCGTTGGCGCCGGCTGTGTCGTCCGCTGCTTCGTTGTCATCCGCTTGTGCCATTAAACTTAGCAGCCAAGCCTGCTCATCGCCTAACGTCTCGTTATCTTGGGTGAGGTCTATCGCTTCAACGGCGTCCTCATCGCCAATCAATACTTTGGGATTGCTATTTTTGGCTATGGGCAGTTGGTCAAAATTGTCTATAATCTCTAATTCATCTATGGTGCTGTTTGATTTAGCATAGGCTGATTTTGTATGAGATTGTGACAAGGGATAGGGTGAGATGGGTTTAACGGGTTCATCGACAATGAGATTGCCAGCTTCATCAATACCTGACTCATCGTCAAATAAAATCTCCTCAGATTTATCGTCAATGAGCGCCGAGGACGTCTGATGGTTTGGACTTACCAGTGAATTGTTGTTAGCAAATTTTTTTTGTTCTAGCTGGTCGGCGGCGGAGAAAATGGTTTTGCAATGGGAACAACGAACGTACCCATTTTTAACGGCTAACTGTTCATCATTGATTTTAAATGCATGTTGGCAGTTTGGGCATTTGGCATTGTATAAATTCATCGCAACATCACTTCCCTTTTAGCATTTTTAGTTTGCGTCTTTGATTTTAATAATGTCGTGTGTTAAATCATTTAATGACGAATAAAAAATAAAGTCAACAAATTTCCTAGAATTTATGTTCACTAGGTTGCTAGCTATGTTACTAGCTATGTCGTTAGGCTGTTACTAGGCTTTGACGGGGAAAAGACGACCTTACCGCCTTGTAAGGCTTTTTATACGAATTGCGACTTGTCCTAATCACGGCGAAAACCCGAGAGGCGATGCCAATGTCTGTCTTCCTGCGCGCTAAAGGTAAATTCGCCATCCATCTCAAAATAAGGCTGATAGGCAGCTTTTACATCTTCCACTTGGTTTTCAATCAGACCTGCCAACACAATGCTACCTTGAGATTTCAATAATGTGGCAAAATAAGGGGCAAGGCTCATTAGCGGTTTGGCTAAAATATTTGCGGTTATCAAGTCCACGGGCAAAATAGCCTGCTCTTTACAATAGTCACTAAATTGTTCGGGTAAAAATGCCTGAAGCTGATCGGCTACCTTGTTGCGCTCGGCATTTTGATGGGTGGCTAATACCGCTTGGGGGTCAATATCGACCGCATACACCTGTTTTGCCCCGAGCAAAAGTGCCGCAATGCCCAAAATACCTGAGCCGCACCCATAGTCAATCACCACTTTATCTTGCAGCGGTTGTTCTGTCAGCCAATCGATACAAAGACGGGTGGTCGCATGATAACCTGTGCCAAATGCCAAGCCTGGATCCATAATGATGTTAATCGCATTGGGGTTAGGGGGTGACATCCATTTGGGCACAATCCAAAGTCCATTGGCACATTCAATGGGATGGTAGTTCTTCATCCACTCACGTTCCCAATCTTTGTCATCCACTCGGCTGGTCCAAACTCGCGTCGCCACCACATCATTGGCGATATCTTGACTCACAGTTTCCAGATTACAGTCGCCATCAAATAGACCAGTCACAATCACATCATCCCACAGTGGCGATTCCCCTGGCAATGGTTCAAATAACGGTTGGTCACCCGCATCGTCTAAACTAATACTGAGCGCATTGGCTTCTAGCATCAAGGTTTCCGCCAGTTCGGCTTGCGATTTTTCGCATTGAATATGTAATTGCTGCCAAGGCATAAACAGTCCTTAAAAATAACAAATAAAATAATGAAAAAATAAAATAATGAAACAATAAAAGGCGAGCGCACTGAGTTGGTAGTATAAACGCATTCAGCCAAAAATGCGATGTGACTCAAAAATGAAAACGCCCATGTTATTGCTTGGCGCACCTAAGCCAAAACACCTAGCGGTAAGGGTAAGGACAAATAAGAAGGTTTGCCTGTTATTGTCTTTAAAACATTTCTTTGACCGATTTTTCTAACCAAGACTGCGAGCGCGGCGCTGCATTGAGTGGTTGGTTGGTATGTGTCGGGTCGCCGCTATTATTAGGGTTATTAGGGTTGGTCTGCGTATTCCCCGTATTGGCATTCTCATTTTGGTAGCGATTGGCTGCAGGTGGGTTATTGCCAATGGTGTCTATCTCGGTTTGTCTGCGCTCAATATTGTCATACCGCTGTTGTTGGCTTTGTCCAAACTCACTCATTGCCTGTTGTTGCTGTGCGGCAAATCTTGCTTCTTGCTCACTTTGGTATAGTTGTACCGCGCATTCACTACTATCTTGCGGTAGATTGTCGGTATCAACAGGTACATAGATGGCATTTGGACATTTTTCATGGGATAATTGTGATTTGCCGTTTTCCATCCATAGCCATTCGATATTGCCTGGCGCGATGAGATTAACTGGCGTAAGCTTTTGCTGCTTCATAAAATTGATCCACATCGGCAAAGCGCCATTACCGCCACTTAGACCGGTGGGTTTGTTGTCATCTAAACCGACCCAAACAACGCTGACCACATTGCCACTATAGCCTGCAAACCACGCATCGCGATAATCATTGGTAGTCCCTGTTTTACCTGCAAGATTGAGGTTGTCACCGAGCGCTAGCGCCGCTTTGGCGGTACCTTGCTTGATGACCTGCTGCATCGCATAATTGGTGAGATAGGCAGCCGTGGGGTTAATGACTTGCTGATTTTTTTGTTCTATGCCCTGAACCACTCGTCCTTGGTCATCAATAATCGTGCGAATGGTATGAATTTCATGACGCAAGCCACCTGTTGCTAGCACTTGATAAATCCCCAACATATCCATGGGCGATAGATTCACCGCGCCAAGCAAGGTAGAGGGATAATTGGGCAATGGGCTATTGATACCCATACGGTACAATTGATTTAAAAAATTGGGAATACCGACTTCCATGCCCACACGCACCGCTGCTTGGTTATAGGAATTGGCTAAAGCGCTGGTGAGGGGGATAATACCATGACTGCCGCCACCATAATTGCTGGGTGTCCATGTCTTACCATCGGTCATTTTTAGCACAATCGGGCTGTCATCGACACTACTTGATAAATTGTAACGACCCTGCTCAAATGCGGTTAAGTAAATAATCGGTTTGAGTAAAGAGCCAACTTGGCGCTTGGCATCGATGGCGCGATTAAAACCGGTAAAATCACGACTACTTCCCACCACAGCGAGCAGTTCACCGGTGTTGGGGTTGGCGCTGACTAGGGCGGCTTGCAAATTAGTGAGCTGTTTGGGATTACTTTTTTTTAACTGATTGACGCTTTGAATGACGGCATTGGTAGCGGTTTTTTGAACATTGGGGTCAAAACTGGTAAATATTCTTAAGCCTTCATTTTTGAGATCGTTGGCATCATAAGTACGGGTAAGTTCTCGTTTGACCACGTCTAGATAATCAGGAAAACGCGTTTTACCAATCACAGGATTGTAAGAAATGCTCAGTGGCTGCTGCACCGCTTCATCATATTGCTGCTGGCTGATTTTACCGGTTATCAGCATATTGCTGAGCACCACGTTACGGCGTTTTAGGGCAGCATCGGGGTAGCGTAGCGGATTGTACTGGGTAGGACCTTTGGCAAGCCCTACGAGCATCGCCATTTGGTCGATTCGAAGCTCTTTGAGCGGGCGGTTAAAGTAAAACTGCGAGGCAAGCCCAAACCCGTTAATGGAGTGATTGCCATTTTGACCTAAGTTAATCTCATTCATATAGGCTTGCAAAATCTCACTTTTGGTGTAATGCATTTCCAGCAAAATCGCCATCACCGCTTCATTGGCTTTACGTTTGATAGTGCGGTCTGAATTGAGATAGAAGTTTTTAACCAGTTGCTGGGTGATGGTGGAGCCGCCTTGGCGTGAACCACCCATAAAATTGCTATAAATCGCACGTCCTATCCCGCGGATAGACACGCCGTGATGCTGATAAAAACTGCGGTCTTCAGTTGCCACCAGCGCGTCAATTAATGGCTGCGGATAGTCATTGATGGTCAAAACGATGCGATCTTCATTGTTGTCTGGATAGATACCGCCAATAAAAATGGGCTCAACCCGCGCCACACCCGATGGATTGGGATGGGTACTTTGTAATTTTTCAATTTGGTTATCTTTGAGCGTGACCTTAATAATTTGCGATGGCTCAGTATCGTTGGCGGCAAATTTAAATTCGCGGGTATGAATATAGTACTCGCCATTTTTTTTGCTATAAGTGCCGGCATTGTCATAGTTTTGGTCAGGGGCATAGGTGAGTAAATTTAACCAATTTTCCAATTCATCATCGCTAAGGGGCTTACCCACCGTCAACGTTAATGGTTGCGAGTACACTTTTGCAGGGATATTCCAGCGTTTGCCCTCAAATTTTTGGGTGATGACATTATCTTGGCGCACCAAATATAACCCAAGCAAGACCAAGCCGCCCAATACTGCCACCACAAAGATGAAGCTTAGGATAAACATCCCTTGTTGGTTTGAGTGATGCTGGAATTTAGGCGGGTTTTGGCGATTTTTAGCGGCAGAGATAACGGTTGAATTCATACAAAAATGCGTCACGATCAAGGGTATAAAAAAGTGCTTTATCATGACCCAAAATACGCCAAAATACAATGTAAACATCGTGCTATTTTGCCACGTTTATACAGGATTTTTGAACTTTAATACACGGTTTTGGAGTACAATAGCAGTCATTTTTGGGTGAGTTAGGGTGTTTGCCCTAGGGGTTTTGATGATGCCAAACAATAGCCAATTTGGGGCAAAACAATCGGATATTGAGCCGTCGGTTGTGACCGATGCGCCTAGCCGTACGCTTGTTGAAGCAGATAGCAAATTTACTACCACATATCAAGATGTGGAGCTGGTGTTACCAGATGAAGGGCATTGTTTTCATTGTGGCGATCCGCTGCCAAGCCCGCCATTTTTTACCCATGTATTGGGTGAAGATCGGGCGATGTGCTGTATGGGCTGTCAGCTTGCTTCGCAAAGTATCATCGAGGCGGGGCTTGAGCAATACTATCTTGACCGCAGTGAAATCAATCGTACCGCCAGTCTCCCTGATTCGTTATATCAGCTGCAAGCGTATGACCACGATGATATCAAATCGCAATTTATTTACCATCAGCAAGGGCACAGCGTTGCTGAGCTGTCAATCAGCAATTTGCGCTGTGCTGCCTGTAGTTGGCTGATTGAAACCCAGTTGTATCGGCTTGATGGCATGGACACTTGCCAAGTCAACCTCACCAATCAACGGATGCGCGTGGTATGGGATGACAAAAAACTGCCGATTAGCCAAATTTTGGCAAATGTGCAAGCCATTGGGTATGATGCCAAACCCTATCGGCAAGATACCCATGAAGCGATGCTCAAGCGAGATAATCGCCGTATGTTGTTTCAATTGGGCATTGCGGCATTGGGTGCCATGCAAGCGATGATGTTTGCAGTGGCGCTATATTTTGGGGAATATTCAGGTATCGGCGTCAACGATCGGCAATTTTTACGCTGGGTATCGCTGTTTGTTAGTATTCCTGTGTTTTTGATTGCAGGATTGCCATTTTTTCAATCGGCGTGGTCAGCGATTAAAGCCCGCCAAGTCAATATGGATGTGCCGATTAGTATCGCCATTGTCATTACCTTTTTGGCAAGTTTATATGCGACATTGACTAGCACAGGCGAGACCTATTATGACTCGGTTAGTATGCTGATATTTTTCTTATTGGCGGGCAAATTTGTCGAGCACAATGCCAGGCTGAAAGCTGCCAATTTAGCCAATGATTTGGTGGTCGTCGAGCCTGTGTTGGTCGCAAAGCTGGGTCATGAAGCGCCGTTAGCGCTAGAGAATACGGATACCTCGCAAGTAGCGCTATATGCCAGTCAATATAAAGACCTTTTTTATCAGTCACTTAGTGTAGACCCTGCCAATAGGGGTGATAATGAGCAAATGGTTTCGGCGCAGTCGCTAAAAGTTGGTGATATTGTCCGCATTGATGCCGGTAGCAGTATCATCAGTGATGGTATTTTGCTGTCGGATAGTGCCACGGTGTCCGAAAGTTTATTGACCGGGGAGAGTGATTTAATCGTCAAACGCTTGGGCGATAGCATTGTGGGCGGTAGTCAAAATGACAGTCAGCCGTTTGTGATGCAAATCACCACATTACCCAATGATAGCCAAATGGGCGTGATTGACAGGTTAGTGAATCGCTCGCTCAGTGAAAAACCGCAAATTGCCTTAAAAGCAGACAAACTGGCACGCTGGTTTGTCGCGCGGGTACTGGTGATTGCCAGTATGGTATTTTTGGCATGGTATTTTATCGAGCCCAGTCATGCCATTTGGGCAACGGTTGCCGTATTGGTCGCTACTTGTCCCTGTGCCTTGTCATTGGCCACCCCCATCGCATTAACCGTTTCTACCAATCGATTAGCAAGCCTGGGGTTTTTGGCGACGCGCGGGCATACCATTACCACACTCGCTGAAGTCACCCATGTGGCGTTTGATAAAACCGGTACATTGACATACGGTCAACCCAACTTGATGGCGATTGAAACGCTGGATGTACCGTATAGTGTTAAACAAAATCCGTCAGTGGATTTTACTGAAGATGACACCAAAAACCAAGACGAGATAAAAAACCATTTTTTAAGTATTGCAGCGAGCCTTGAAGTGGGTAGTCGTCACCCCATTGCTCATGCGTTATTGACAATGACTCGGCAAATGCATTTGCCCACTACCAGCGATTTGGTACACATTCCGGGGGGCGGTCTGCAAGCTACGATTGATGGGCTAAGTTATCGTCTAGGTCATCACGGTTTTGCAGTTCAATCAGGATTAGACGATGAGTTACTGCCAAATTTGAGCAAACACCAAGCCAGTACCAGTGTGACCTTGTCGAGACAAGATAGCCTAAGCAAAAAATGGCAACCACTGGCGCATTTTTATTTTCATGATAAAGTCCGTGAAGGCGCCTTAGCTACCATTAAACATCTTAAAGACCAAGGCGCGCAGGTGTTGATGCTCACGGGTGACCCTAGTGCTCAGGCGTTTGAGGTGGCGCGCGAGCTTGGTATTGATACGGTTTATAAAGGTCTTACCCCAAATGATAAGGTACAACATTTAAAAGCGCTGCAGCAGCAAGGACACATCGTGCAAATGGTCGGAGATGGGGTCAATGATGCGCCGGTACTTGCCGCTGCCAATATCTCAACCGCCATGGCGGGCGCGGCAGATTTGGCGCAAGTCTCCAGTGACTCTTTAGTGCTTAATGGTCAAATCCAAGCCGTGGCAAAAGCGCGTGAAGTGGCGTTCAAGACCGATCGCATTATTGCCCAAAATTTCAAATGGGCGCTAGGGTATAACTTTATCGTACTGATACCCGCTGCGTTAGGTTATGTGCCGCCTTGGTTGGCTGCGATTGGTATGTCATTGAGCTCACTGTTTGTGGTGCTTAATGCGTTACGTCTCAAACGCGCTTAATAGTGCAATTTAACAAAGCTTTATGCTTTTGGCTTACTAAAATCATACGCCGTGACTATTTGCGCGTTTTTGGCAAAATCGATGAAATAATAGAAGTATTTATCATTCTCATCAATCACCCGATCGCCGTTGGAATCAGCTTGGGTTGAGAAGTAAAAGCGTTTTCTCTCAGGCAGCCATTTATAATGTTTAAAATATTGATTATTGGGCGTGAGTTTCAATAAATTTTTGCCATTTAAATCACTTAAATACAAGGTAAGCTGCTGATCAAGATTGGTTTTATTGTCATCATCATCAGCGATCTCTTTGACTTCATAGATAAAATAGCCTAGCAGTAAGGTATTGCCGACTTTGACTGCCAATGGGTTGGTTGCTTCTTTAGCGGCTTGCGGTTGGGTAGGCGCAGTTTGCGTAATGGTAGCTTTCTTCTGCACTGTTTTGTCATCTTGGGTTAAATCTACCAAGGGCGTGTGCACCGCTCTTATTACAAAATTATCTTGTGGAAACAGCCGGTGTACTTGCCCGGTTTTTAACCCTTCAAACACAATATTGTAAACACTGCTTTGAAAATCATAGGGCGCAACTTCTTGAAAGTAGCTGACGGGTGATTTTTTAGCATCACTGCCATCGCTGTCATATTTGCGATTGATAGGCACTGACGGAATAATCGGATGCAGTAGATTGGGCACACCTGCCAAATACACCGGAAAATCCATGCGTTTTAACCCGACTGTGGCAGGTGGGATACTAGCTGGGGTTTGGGCAATGATGACTTCAGGTACATTAGACGGTGAAGGGGCGGCGCTCGCTAGGTTATTTGTCTCAGGGGTGGGTTGGCAGGCGGTAAGTCCCAAACCTAACCCCATAGCACTCAAGGTGCTCATAGTGATATGTAATGGTCTAAAAAAATTCGCATCACGCCATTGGTTAACAAAAGACATAAGAGTCTCCATTACAAAGATAATCAAATATACTACTAAAATGCTAAGACATGTACAATCTTTGGTTATATCATCGCATTCAGTCCTATAATGGTATTGACTGTTTTTGTCTTGAGTGTTTCAAAAACTAAATAAGAAAGGTAACTAAATTTGAAATAACCCGACACGGGGCAAAAGGCGCGTGAGTAGCTATTTCATAAATTTAGGTTATAATAGTCAAAATTTAGTTAGACGCTTTATTTTTTGCTTTTAAACTTTTAAACTTTTAAGCATAGGGCGGCTAACTGGGCAGCACTATGTGTATAGTGGTTTATGATTTATTTTCAAAAAGGGATATCTTACCGATTGCGAGTGCATGAATGTCGGAACAATTAAGTCTAAACTTAAATATCAAGCAGTCCGCGAGTATCAGTGACTTTAGTGGTCCAGGCTGGGTATCAATCATCGATGTGGTGCGCCAAATGCATGTAGGGCTATTGACGCAGCTATATCTATACGGCGAGCGCGATACAGGTAAAACCCATCTACTCAACGCTATCTGCGAATCCTTCCGTGATATCGACCAATCTGTTATTTATCTATCGCTGCGTGAGCTCATAAACGCCAATATGGATGCCATGGTGTTGTCATCGCTAGAGAATACCACAGTGATTGCGCTTGATGATATGGATGCAATTCAAGGTCATCCTGAATGGCAAGAAGCAGTTTTTCATCTGATTAATTTATCGCAAGAATACGGCAATAAAATTATTTTTGCCAGTCGTTTGCCTGTCAAAGCGTTAAATTTTGAGCTGCGAGATTTGCTATCAAGGCTTGCTCGAGCCGCGACTTTTCAATTGCCAACGGGCAGTGATAGGCTTGATAGACAGCTGATTTTGGAATCGGTATTACGCCGTCGTCATTGGCACTTTGACCCGCGCATCATTGACTATTTGCTTAACGAAGGTCCACACCGCATCGGTGCGATGTTAGCAGTATTAAACGAATTGCAGCCATTATTTTCTAACATGGAACGCACCCCATTAAACAAAGTGAGCAAAGCCAAAATTCAAGATGCGATGAACATCATTGATAATTTAACGCTGAATTTTGAATTGGCGGACTTTGATGAAATTGCAGAAAATGAAAATTTTTTAGATTTTTGACCGGGTTTGTCATAGGAATTGCGTGATAAATGGGTTAGAATCCATCAACAGTTTGATGTAAAACAACAGGATATCCTATGAATAAACAGTACTTATGGACGGCTGCCGCGTTGACTGCGGGCGTGTTAGCAACCACACAAACATTTGCCCAAGTCACCTTGAATGTTGCTGATAATACCGTGGTGACTGCTATTAATGGTCAAGAAGTTAAAAACGGCTTGCTTTCAAAACCGCAAAAAACCTACAAACTTGAGCCAGGCAAACATGTGATTACTGCCAAGTACAATCGGTTGTACGAGCTGCGCGGTGACAATCACGATGTGTTACGTTCAAGCAATATTAGCGTTCCAGTAGAGCTTGCCGACAATCAAACGTATGTTTTGGATATGCTAGGTCAACCAGAGGACTATAATGCCGCCAAAGAATATGTCAAACAACCCACACTAGCGGTGCTGCAAGGCAAGCAAGTTATTGCAAGTCAGCAAGCCACATCCAGCAGCAGTTCAAGCATTTTTAGTGGGTTGGGTAATGCGTTAGGCGGTGTGTTTGGTGGTAGCTCAAAAGCGGTTGAAGCCAATCAACAAACCATCAATGCCTTAGGACAATCAGGGGGTGCGATTCCCGCTATCAATCAACCTAGTAATCAATATGGCAATCAAGCTGTTGTGACCACGGTCAGTTCATCGGATAGTCTCGATCAATTTATGCAGTTATGGTTGAAAGCAACGCCAGCAGAGCGTGATAAAATCCGTCAGTGGGTGCAAAAATAATCAGCCAATGCGCCCCCATGCGCTAAAATAACGATGCCAAGTGCATCGTTTTTTATGGTCTTTTACTATTAGTGAATAGATAAGACAGATTGTACTTCAAGCTTATCGACGGCTGGTTGGTTGATTTGTAGTTGCTGGATGCGGATACCTTGTTGTTGAAACTGATTAAATATATTGGTGATTACGCTGGCCTGCGCGTGACTAAAAGCAACTTGGATAGTATTGCCATTCTCGACCACTTGCGCATTGACAATACCTGATTGGCTCAGTATTTGTTTGATAGCATCGGCTTGACTGACTGGTTGGGTTTGGTTGGGATTGATGTTGCCTGCTTGACTGCGTAGCCAAAACACATCTGCCATGGTGTCATCGTATTTTTTTTGTGCTTGGTTGGCTTTGCTATGCAGCGTCCAACCACCGACACCCACCACGAAAAAAAGCAAGAACATTGCCAATATCAGCAACGCAATCTGATCACGACGTGATAAATTTTGAAAGGCATGAGCCAAAGGCGTGGTTAGTTTTTGCAGGGATTGGCTCAGTGAGGGGTGCGGTTTCATAAATTCATCTCAGTCGTAGGTTTATTCTGCCAATTCAATATCTATCATGGCAAGGGCACTGCCAGCAGAAGTTGGCGCCACTGCACTGGAAACCGCACTGGCAGTGTTCGAAGACATTGCAGCGGGCATAGCAGCATCCACAGACCCTAGCTTGGCTTTTATCCCTTTGTTTACCATGTCATTGACGGCTTTGTTTAATGAATCGGCGCTTGATGATAAAAGCTGCAGTTGTAAGTGATTATTTTGAAAATTAAGCTGCTTGGCGGTCAGTTGGTATTGCTGCAATACTGGCTGTATGGACGACAATGTCTGAAGTACGCTTGGCGTGGCTGATTGCTGAGTGGTTAATTTGCCAGATAACTGTCGTTGTAGGGTGAGTTTGCTACTGAGCGGCTCATTGGGAAACCACTGGGCATATTGCTGCGCCAGCAAAGTTGCGGCTTGTTTTTGTGCTTGGTTATAATAATACCAACGAAGCGCATCGACCACAAAGGCTGTCAGCAGCGCACAAATAGTGACTAGGGTGATGACTTTGGCATAAGGCGCAAGCGTCGTTTTACCTTTGATTGTGGCAAAGTTAAAAAAATGTCTGACCGGATCTTTGATTGGGGTAGGCAACAACTCAGACGATGCAATGGATAAATTAGGCATACTGGCTAATTGCTGGGCAACGGTTTCATCGTGAAAACCCATTAAATATAGCGTTTCTAGCATGGGTAATTTGGTGAGTACCAGCGGTAAAAAACTAACCGCCATGCCGTGATAAGTATGCAGTTTTAATAACTGGGTATCTGCATCTTGGTAGTAGACCGCGCTTGTGGTAGCCCTCGTCTCTGTAGCCCTCGTGTTTGTGCTCGTAGCTATCCTAGTATCCATTTTAGTATCAATTCTAGTATCTATAGTCGGCAACAATAAGAAATCTGGCAATAAAGCGATTATCTCAATACCCGCCAACGAGGCAGCATTGATCCATGAATGAATATCGGCAGCATGAAGCCCAAATAATGCAGGTAACTCGCTGTTGGTGACCGCCGGCTGAATTTTGACTTGTAAATCTTCTACCGACCCAATGCTGATATCTTCAAATAAATAGCGTCTGCCGGTGTCGCCTAAAGCGTTAAGCTGGCTTGCTGTAAGCGTAGGCTGGATGGTTAATAAATTGACACTAGGAAAATAGAGACAGGCTTGCAGCTTGGCTGATTGGGTGGTTTGCAGATTGGCAAGGGTCGCAAGCGTTTGCCAATCGTCAGCCGTTTGCCAAGTCTGGGTGGTTTGTTGCCATAAACGTAAGGCAGCATGCTGAGTTGGCAACCAAATATGAATCACAGAAGTGTCCTACACAAAATTGACAAATTAAATCACCTAACAGGTGGGAACAAAGCGTTTTATCTCAGCGGCAAGACTCGGTGCCAATATACCCATATCATACACACGCGCTTCAGCCAGCGCAAAACTCTCTAGTGGTTCATCAGTGAGAATATGGGCGATTTTGGCAATGATATTCATATGACAAACCACCACCATGCAGTCGCCAACCAATTCGCCTAACGCATCCACAGCGATGTCTGCATCGTTATCAGGGGTGATGCCCTCATACGTGGTCACAGGCACATGGGGAAAAAATTGCTGGATTTGCGCAAGGGTTTGCTGGGCGCGGTTGTAAGGACTGACGATAAAATGATCGGGCTCAAAGTTTTCGGCAAGCCACTTTGCAGTCTGTGAAGCTTGGGCTTGACCCAGTGCTGATAAATTTCTTTCATGGTCTGGCAGGGTATACGCGCCTGCATCGCCATGACGAACTAAAATTAATTGCATATATTTACCTAAAAATATTTAAAGTTATGTTTGTCAGTTATGCGTTGGCTGCACTTGATGCGGCATGACAAATTCCACATCACTTCTAAATCCTGCTTCCATTAAGTTTAACGCAACCCCAAGCGGCGCTTTGTCTTCATAGATAATATCGTGCAAGGCATGAGTAATCGGCATATAAATACCCTCTTTCATGGCTTTTTCATTCACCTGCTGGATAGTATTAATGCCTTCCGCGGTTTGCCCCAGTTTTTTGATGGCTTGGTCAAGGCTCATGCCACGCCCTAGCATATTACCAATCTGGTAGTTACGGCTTAAGGTCGATGAGCAAGTTGCATACAAATCACCCACGCCCGACAACCCCAAAAAGGTCAGCGGATTAGCCCCGGCTTGGACGCCAAATCGGCTCATCTCAGCCAATGCGCGGGTTAAAATCATGGCTTTGGTGTTTTCTCCGATGTCATAGGCAGCCGCCATGCCCATGGCGATGGCATAAATATTTTTGAGCGCACCGCCAAGCTCCACGCCAATTAAATCATCACTGGCAAACACGCGAAAAAATGCACTGTGCAGCGCTGTTTGTACCGCAAGCCGTAGCGCTGCAGATTGGCTGGCAATCACGGTGGCAGACGGCATATTATTCATAATTTCTTTGGCGAGATTGGGACCGCTCATCACGCCAAAAGCCACATTGGGCAATTCATCTACGATTACATCACTCATTAGCGCAAAGGTATCTTTTTCCATACCTTTGGTTAAAGACACGATGGCTTGAGCGCTGATAAAAGGCGCAATTTTTTGTAAGGTTTCGCGAAACGCTGAGCTCGGCACTGCCACAAAAATCAAATCTTTGCCTTTGACGGCTGCTTGCAAATCATGGGTAAATTGCAGGCGCTCATCTAGCTTATGGTCCGGCAAATATTTTTTGTTGATATGGGTTTTTTGCATCGCTTTGACGCTGCGCTTATCGCGTACCCAAAGCGTGACTTCGCAGCCATTTTTGGACGATAAATTTGCCATTGCCGTACCAAAACTGCCACCGCCCAGCACGGCAATTTTGAGGGGTGCAGGTTGGTTGGCGAGCTGATTGCCTAAGTCTGTCTCTAATACCGCTGGGGTGTCCGGCTTAGACTTTTTGACCGCTTTTTCAATGACGTCGGAAAACAGCTTGCTGGCTTTTTCACGATTGACATTCAGCTTTTCTAAATTTTCACTTAGATTGGTTGCTAACTGGGGTTTTTTCATTGAAAATCCTTGAATCCACTTGTCCTGCAAATACTGACAACAGGGCACCCTTTACATGAGCAAAATATAAAAACGGCTAGCTTAGCCCTTAGTTTGAGCCATTATCATAAACAATAAATGGTGTGACGTCTATCTTAGAACGCGGCGGGATGGTCGACACGGCTGTGCCAACATAGACAAAGGCAATGACTTGGTTATCAGCGGTTACATTAAACAGTTGTTTGATTGCAGGTGCATTGGCAAGTGGGCCGGTGCGCCATACGGTGGCAAACCCTTGTGCCGACAAGGCAAGCAGGAGATTTTGCACCGCACAACTACTTGCCGCTACTTGTTCCCAATGGGGGACTTTATCATGGGGTTTAAAATCGGTCACACACGCGATAATCATCGGCGCACGCAGCGGCATATTTTCCGCTTTTTTGAGGGTTTTCTCGTCGGTTTCACCTTGTGCTATCGCCGCATTTTTTAACGCCGTGCCTAAGGTGTTGAGCGCTTGGTTTTCAAGTACGATAAAACGGTACGGGTTTAAATCCTTGTGATCGGGGGCGGATAGCGCCACTTCAATCGCTTGTTCGACTTGCTCGCGATTGGGGGCAGGGGCGACAAGATTGCCGATTGAACGGCGCGATTTGATAAAGTCTAAAATTTCTGAATTTGTCATTGTTATTCCTTAAAGAGGTTATTGATTAGCGTTGCCATATTATCCGCTGAAGCTGATTGCAGTTGTGTTAAACCGTCAATCACCCCTTGCTGATTATCCAAAGTTTTATTTTGGCTAAGTTTAAATTTGGCTTCAAAATTATGAACGGTCAATTTAACCCCCACAATCGCGCGGCACATGGCATTGATATAATCACTTGGCGCATCACTTAAAGACCAAGGCTCATGACTGGGGTTAGTTTGTTTAAGTTGATAGCCAAGCGGATTTTGTTCATCTACTTGCCAAAGTAGCAAAGCAGGGCAGATTTCAAACGAATCGCCGGTTAATGCCATTATATTTGCTAATGGCGACCCAGCAATAAAATCTTTAACGGCTTCAAAATCGGTTTGAGAAAAATATTTGGGAATATACATCGTTAAAGCCACTCACCTGCATAACAATTAAGGCTTTGGATTATTTAAATGGTCATATCTTCTTTTTTTATCTCGTCCAAACGATGTTCCGCTTTGAGATATTCTTCTGATTGCATTTCTAACAGCCGTGAACGCGTGCGCTCAATCTCAAACGCCAATTTTTGCCCATCATACAGTTGTAAAATCGGCTGTTCTGCACGTACCAAAAGCTTGACGCGGCGATCATAAAACTCATCGACGAGGTAAATAAAGCGCCTTGTCGGGTCAGCGATAATATCGTTGAGTATGGGCACATCATCCACCAGCACCGTGCTAAACTCGTTGGCGATTTCAATAAAGTCGCTGGCTGAGCGCGGCTGCATACATAACGCCCGAAAATCAATGTACAAGGTGTTTTCGGTGCGACCTTTGATGGCGATATCACGACCATTGATATGAATGGGGTCTTGGATAATGTGTTGATTGTTGCTTAACGCGGTAAAGCGGTTGGCAAGCCAGTGGATGTTTTCTTTGGTCAATGGCGACACGTAAAGTTCGGCTTGCTGCAATACGCGCAGACGGTAGTCGATGCCACTGTCAATGTTCATAACCGTACAGTTTTTTTCAACTTCGGCAATGGCAGGTAAAAAACGGTCACGGTGAATACCATTTTTATACAAGCCATTTGGTGCGATATTTGATGTGGCAACCAAGGTGATGCCTTTTTTAAATAGCATGGTAAACAAATCACCCAAAATCATCGCATCGGAGACATTGGAGACAAAAAATTCATCAAAACAAATCACATCCGCTTCATTATGGATGATATCGGCGACTTTTTGTAGCGGGTCTTGTTGACCTTGTAGCTTGTTGAGCTCGGCGTGTACCCGTTTCATAAAGTGATGAAAGTGTTGGCGCATTTTGTTGTCGGCGGGCACTGACTCAAAAAACATATCCATCATCCAAGTCTTACCACGACCCACGCCGCCCCACATATACAGCCCTTTGGGCGGCTCAGTACGTCTTAAAAAGCTAAATAGCCCACGTTGTTTGGCGCGGTTGTCCATGATTTGTTCATAGACATTGTCCAAATAAGTCATCGCAGCGCGCTGCTGTGCATCTTCGCTAAAGTCACCAGATTTTAGCGCAAGCTCATAGCGTTGTAGGGGTCGTAAATTTGAGTTGGGCATGTTATCTCTCAGCGTAAATTAAAAAGTTGTCAAAATTCCATTTCAACGTGCTTTGACGTAGGGGTATTAAATAAATAGATGCGATTAAATAGACGGCATTAAGGTGCCAAATAGCTCATGATGTCAAATACACCAAAAATCCGAATCAAAAACACAAATCAGGAACTAGGATAAAATAAAAACTGCGTTATTTGCTACTTAACGCTTCAAGCAGCTGTTTTAATTCCCCTAATTTACCATGAAAAAAGTGCCCTGTATCGTCAATGATGTGCGTTTGAATACCAAAGTTTTCCCCAAATTGTTGTAGCGAGCTTGGCGCAATCACTTCATCATTCGCGCCATAAATCATAAAGGTTTGTGCGGTGGGCAATAGCAAATCTGAGGTGTCGTTTTTTTCAATAGAAGGGGCAATCAAGGCCAAATCAGTGAGGTCAAAATCATCGACTCCCAAAAATGCGCCTTGTTCATTGACAAGCTGGGCAAGCTTAGCGGCGATAAATCCACCGAACGAAAATCCGCCAATCCATAGCTTGCGCGCCTCGGTTTGGCTATGAATCCATTGCAGCACGGTTAACGCGTCTTCGATTTCACCTGTCACATTGCCATACTCGCCCGTTGACTGACCCACGCCGCGAAAATTAAAGCGTACCACATGCATGTTTTGGTCGCGGGCAAAACGATACATGGTGGTCACCACTTTATTCATCATCGTGCCTTCTTGCAATGGGTTTGGGTGACAAAGAATGGCAACACGCTCAACCGACGCGGCGTTTGGGTTGGCAACGCCCGTTGAGTCAGCTTGCCAAAGCGCGTCAACTTCAAGCTTACCGCAAGGGGCATCTATTAATTGCGAATGGGTTAATTGTGAATGGGCAGGTGAGCGCATAATCGTCCTAATCTCAGCAAAAAACTTTAAAAAAACCACCCATCATGCTAACCAATTTCACCCAAAATAGCTAGTTTGAAAATCAACAAACTAGCCAATTGTTGCGCGGATTTTATGATTTGTAAGACCACTTGCGATGGCTCACTTTTTACCACACACTAATACAAGTCATCAACCAAATTCTATTATTGAAATGGTGAATTTGCCTGTATTGTTGATAATTGATGAGAAACTTAACACCGCTATTGAAAAGGGACAGCCTGCAGATCATGAAATCATCTCTCAAACCGTCTTTATTAAACATCACCCCATTAAAAATCACCCCATTAAAAATTACAACTATCGCGCTATTAGCAGCAGTGAGCTTATCTGCTTGTCAAAGCACACCCACTAATTTACCCGTGCTACAGCGCGCCAACAACACATTAGAAACCACGGGGTTAGGCAAAAGTAAAAATATCGCCAAATTAAATGCGTTACATATCGCAACCGAGCAGTGCCGCGGAAAATCGCCCATTGTGTTGACCGATAGCTACCAGTATAATGGCGTGTTGGATGAAAACATGGGACGCGCGGCTGACCAAGCCATAGGTATGATTGGCAGCGTGTTTGGTAGCAAAAAAACCATTGCCCGCGATGATGATTACGAATATACCATGACGTTTAGATGCCCGTAATTTATACCTAAGCCCTTTATATAAGCAAAGAAGTACAAGCAAAGATGCACAAATGTAAAAAGGACAGCGGTAACAACAGCACAGACATAAAAAAGGTTAGGAGCGTTCCTAACCTTTATTGTTTTGGTATTACTGGCGATTTAACAAATGCTGATTGAGCTGTGAAATCACCGCTTTATCCCCTAACTGATTGATACTATCACGAATTTTTGGAATCGGCTCGGCAGCAATCGGCTGACTATCAAATAGCTTTAACAACCGCAGTTGTAATGCTGGCTCACCTTGCTCAATGACAATATCTACGAGGGTAGGCACATCAAAGGGCAAATCCGAGGTTGACTGTGCCATTGCCACCGCATGATAAGCGCCATGTGGGTCTTGGTCGGTTATAATACGGGTATTTACGGCTCTGTAAGCTTTTTCTGAAGTACCGCCTAAGACATTGATTTTGTGTAAACAGTTGAGCGCAGAATTATTTTGTAATTGTGCAATAGCAATGATGTCTTCGGCTTGCTCTTGCAAATAGGCGCGTTTTTGTGCCAGTGCCTCTAATTGCTGCTCAGTCAGTGGCGCAGCGTTTTCGGCTTTTTTTAAATTGGCATTAAATTGAATTTCTGACATGGCTATCCCCTTGTTTATGTGGTTATTAGATAAGGGTTTTTTTTATAAAATCAAATCCGCTGGTTAGACGAGCGCATTTTAATGACGATCAAGCTATTTAATCACAACCCAGTTATAATGAATCAAAATGACAAAAGGGCGTGCTATGTTAGTGTTAACAGTAAATGTTGACCATATCAGTGTAACGTTGCAAGATAACCTATGGGACATTGGGCTTACGCTAAAAGTAATTGCAGAGACATTGCACGCATTGCCACCCACCGAATTGGCTTGGGAAACGGCAATTATGCGCATAGAAGATGCTATTTCACCGCTAAAACCTAGATTGCCCAAAGATGAATTATTAAAGGTGATAGGGGCAGAGGATTTACGCTTACTAGCGTTTGAGCAAGATGACAATGGCGGCTATATTCGGGCTGAGATACTAGAAAAAGCTTTTGCGGTGCTGGCGGGCTATCGCTCGCTGCAAGATTTGCCAGCTATGCCCAATGACCTAGCGTTTTATGCCAAGGTATTGCTATTACGAGAATGGGTGCACCATTTGGATTTTGATAAGCTTTATTTGGGTTAATTATCCTCAATAAAACAATCGCCAATAAAAAACGTCAATAAAAAAATCGCCAGTACGCAACCAGCGATTTTTTTAAAAAGGTAAGTTAAGGCTATGTTGAACGCTTACTAACCGGTATTTCTTAAGCCTTGGGCAATACCATTGATAGTTAAATGAACCAAGTTAAGCACTGCGGTATAAGACGCTTCATTATCGCTCGTCGCTTCATTGGTGGTTTCAGTGCTAGTGGTTTCAGCGGTAGACGATTCATCAGCAGTTGCTTCGCGAAGTTGTTTTAATAATGCCACTTGCAACCAGTTTAAGGCATTCAAATACGGCAGGCGTAGCGCAAGTGAGCGTGCCAATGTACGGTTGTCATCCAGTAACGTTTCTTTATTGGTCAGTGTTAGCAAGGCTTTAAGGCTGCGATGATATTCTGCAGTAATAAGTGCAAAAATAGCGTTGGCTTCAGTGGCATCGTTGGCAAGCTCAACATAGGCTTGGGCGATTTCGATATCGGTTTTTGCCATGACCTGTGCCATATTCGATAACATGGCTTGCATAAAGGCGCTGTGTTGGGCGTTGTGTTGCAGTTTTGCTAAGTTGTCTGGGTTATCTGCAATCAGTTTTTCAACTGCGGTGCCAAAGCCATACCATGCTGGTAGCATCAAGCGGTTTTGCATCCAAGAAAATACCCAAGGAATCGCGCGCAAATCTTGAATACGCGCCAAAGACTTGCGGCTAGCAGGACGTGAGCCAATATTTAAACTGGCAATTTCTTTGACCAAACTTGTCTGCAAGAAATAGTCAATAAAATACGGCTGAGTGATAAGCGCGCGATAGCAATTAAAGGCTTCATGCGATAACTGATTCATTAAGTCGCTATCAGGGCTTTCGCTATGGCTTGGCAATAGGCTCGCTTTGAGCGTTGCCGCAATCAGCGTCTCAAGGTTGCGTTCCGCGTTGCCCGCATCGGCATATTTTGCGGTAATAACTTCCCCTTGTTCGGTAATGCGGATTTGACCATCCACTGAGCCTTCTGGTTGTGCCAAAATCGCTTCAAATGACGGACCACCACCACGACCCACGCTACCGCCACGACCGTGGAATAAACGCAGTTGAATGCCATATTTTTCTGCCATTTCCACCAGCTGAATTTCAGCTTGGTATAGCGACCATTGACTGGTGACATAACCGCCATCTTTGTTACTGTCTGAATAACCGAGCATAATCTCTTGCAGATTGTCACGACTAGCTAGCACCGATTTGTACCAAGGTTTATCCAGTAGTTCACTCATGATGCGGGTACTGTTTTGCAGCGCTTCAATGGTTTCAAACAAAGGCACGATGTTGATACGGCTCATGGGTACGCCGTCTTTGACCAATAATAGCCCTGATTCTTTCAATAACAACGCCAATGCCAGCAAATCGCTTACTTGTTCGGCATTGGAGATAATGCTTTGGGTAATCGCTTTGTCACCAAAGCGATTTTTGATATCGGCTGCGGCCTGAAAAATCTCTAGCTCACGCTGGGTTTGTGGCTCATAAGTGATATAGGGGTTGTATAAAGGACGCGCAGTTGCCAATTCACGCAGCAGCACACGTTGACGTGCGGACTCAGACAAAGAAAGGTAATCTTCTAAATCGGCATGTTTAAACAAATCATGAACCGTTTCGGCATGAATTCCTGAAAACTGGCGCAAGTCCAATGGCATCAAATAAAACCCAAATACTTCCACGGCGCGGATGATATCGGTGAGTCGTTCATTAGCCAGTAACTCACTGCCATTGTCCACCAATGATTGATAAACAACGTACAAATCATCTAAAAACTCGTCACAATCAGCGTAGGGCTCACTAAGTCCAAAGCGACAACCGTAAGACAAATCAAATGTATGCGAGGTAGCGACTAACCGTGATGAGATAAACCCGATGGCGCGGCGATAAGGCTCTTCTTCTCTAGAGATATTATCTTCTTTGGATTGCTCGGAGAGTGCCAGTACCGCATCACTCACTTTGACATGGCGGATAGATAGCGGCAACTCTTGGTACAGCTTGCCCAGTTGGTCACGATAAAAGTAAAACACCGTCGCTGCTTGGCGTTTGAACGCATAGCGAAGGGTATCGGCTGATACAAACGGATTGCCGTCACGGTCGCCACCAATCCAACCACCGATATTAAGTAAGTTTGGCATGTCAGTGTCGGGGAAACGCTCTTTTAACTGATAATCTAATTTGCGATACAAACTTGGCAGGGCTTCAAAAAAACTTAAATCAAAATAGGCAATGCCATTGTCGATTTCATCTTTGACAGTAATTTTGAAATGGCGGGTTTCATTGGTTTGCCACTGCGACAATAACGTGGCTTCTAGTTGCTGCTCGATACGATGACGTTGATAGCCAATCGCAGTGTGGTATTGCTCAAGTAAAGCACGGATTTGACGGCGCAGTGATAAAATCGTTTGACGCTGCACTTCGGTCGGATGCGCGGTCAATACCGCACTGATAAAGGTATCATCAAGCTGTGCTTGCAACTCATCGCTGTCAATCCCTTGGGCTTTTAATTCATCAATCACATGGGCAAAACTACTTTTTGAGGCAGATTCGTCTTGTTCGTGGGCAAGGCGGCGGCGCTCATGGTGCATGTCTTCGGCGATGTTAAACACTTGCGCAAATAAGCCACAAGCCCGAATGAGATTCTTGCGCTGTTGATGGTTGAGCGTTGGCAAAATGGCTTGAATAGTCTGCTGGGGGTCTTCGCCATTTAACAGTTTATTAATGGTTTGTTTGACCGGTTCTGAGGTTTGCTGCTCAACGACCGTTATCAGCACGCGGCTAAGTAACTGGGTGTCCGCTAGCAAAGGAGAGTCTTTATCATTGTCGATAAGCTCAACAAGTGCCGTATTTGACGGATGCGAGTTTAAAGGGGTTAAGCTTAAAACGTGAGGCGGTGCAAGGCTTCTTTCATTTTCAGCTGGGCTGGCGTTGGTCTGGCTCATAACTTTTCCCTTATTTGCTTTAGTCTAAAAAGTGTAACAGGACAATTATGTTAGCACAAACTATTATCACCATAAGAAATACTAATCGTTAAAAATCCGAAATGTAAACAGCGTTAAAATTAATTTGGCAAGGCTTGACGTTAGTGAGTCTATTTGCTATATTCAAAAACGATACAAAACGTATCATTTGAGTTTATAAAATGAATTCAAGGAGTGAATTCATGCAATGAGTACAATGATAGGCTTTGCTAAGCAATAAGATATTTTGCCAACCTCTAAAAACCAAACCTGCAAGCGACTTTCACCATCCGTTAAGATTCTAGCTAAGGACAGCCAATGAATTTCTCTGACTTATACAATCAATCCATCAACGACAAACAAGCCTTCTGGGGCGAGCAAGCCAAGCGAATCTATTGGCATCAACAACCTACCCAAATTTTAGATGATAGTAAGCTGCCCTTTGCCAAATGGTTTGTCGGTGGGGAAACCAATTTGTGTTACAACATGGTCGATCGCCACCTTGAAAACCGGGCAGAGCAAGATGCCTTTGTGTGGGTCTCTACCGAAATCAATGCTGAAATGATTGATAATTACCCCAATATTCAGAAAGCTTTTAAGGCACTCGGCAACCCTGTTGAACTGTATACCGACTATGCCAAACGCCGTTTAACTTACAACGATTTATACAAAGAAGTAAACTATTTTGCCGATGTGCTAAAACGTCATGGCATTGACAAAGGCGACCGTGTTGTCATCTATATGCCGATGATTTTGGAAGCGGCGTATGCCATGCTCGCTTGTGTGCGCATCGGAGCGATTCACTCGGTGGTATTTGGCGGATTTGCCTCGCATAACCTTGCCATACGGATGGATGATGCCGAAGCCAAAATGGTGATTACGGTCGATGCAGGGCTGCGCGGTGGTAAGCTCATTAATTATAAAAACTTAGTCAATAAAGCAGTCGAAGAAGCTAAAGTCAAAACCCGTGTGCTGGTGATTGACCGTGGCATTATGCCATACACAGCAGAGCCACAAGACATCGACTATGCCACCGAGCGGGCGATAAGTGCCGACAACAATGCCAAAGTCGATTGTGTTTGGCTAGAGTCCAATGCGCCATCGTATCTATTATATACTTCGGGCACGACAGGCACACCCAAAGGCGTACAGCGTGATACAGGCGGTCATGCAGTAGCCCTAGCCACCGCGATGGATTTTGTCTATAACGGTAAGGCTGGCGAGACGTTTTGGGCGATTTCGGATATCGGTTGGGCAGTGGGTCACTCGTTTAGCATCTATGCCCCGTTACTGACAGGCATGACCAGTATCATATATGAAGGCTTGCCAACCACGCCAAACCCGGGGATTTGGTGGCGAATTGTCGAAGCCAATAAAGTCAATATTTTGTTAACCGCACCGACAGGCGTGCGGATGCTACGTAAACAAGACGAAATGTGGATGAGCCGTCACGATATCTCAAGTCTAAAATCATTCTTCTTGGCAGGTGAGCCACTCGATGAGCCAACTGCCCAGTGGCTAACAGGTCACATGGGCGTGCCAATCATTGACCACTATTGGCAAACTGAGTCGGGCTGGCCCATCCTAAGCCATGCCCCAAAATTTGCAGGCAATCCCGACCACAAGCCACACAAACAAGGCACACCCGGCTATCCGATGTTTGGATATGACGCCAAAGTCATCAATGAAACCACAGGCGAACCCTGCCAAGCCAATGAAAAAGGCATGTTGGTGTTAGCCGCACCTTTACCACCCGGTTGTTTGGCCACCGTTTGGCGAAATGACGAGCGTTTTATCAATGGCTATTTTTCACTACTTGATGGCAAACAATACGCAACATCAGACTATACCGTGATGGATGAATACGGCTACTACTATATTCTAGGGCGAACCGATGATGTCATCAATGTGGCAGGACACCGTTTGGGTACCAAGGAAATCGAGGAGGCCATCGGTCATCACCCCGAAGTCGCTGAATCAGCGGTTGTTGGCATCCATGACGAGCTTAAAGGTGAACTACCCATTGCCTTTTGTATTCTAAAAAATCATGACTTAGTAGCAGAAACCGAAAACCGTTTCCGCATTGAGCAGCAAATCGTGGGTGAAGTCGCAAGACAGTTGGGCGCCCTTGCTAAACCTGCGGCTATTTATTTTCCCAAGGCTTTACCCAAAACCCGCTCAGGCAAAATCTTACGCCGCTCTATCAAGGCACTGGCGGAAGGCAAAGAAACAGGCGACATGAGCACGCTGGATGACCCAACTGCGATTGAGGCGGTCAGACAAGCGATGGCGGATTATTAATGGCAATCGATAAGTTGTCAGGCAATAAATTGTCAAGGCTTAAAAATCAGGGGTGATTGTGATGGAAAATTATGCCTTACTGGCTTTTAGGCACGCGCCCACGCCGATAGTGGTATTAAGCTATCGGCGTATCAAAGCGCTCAACGATGCCTTTGCCAATTTGTTCGGTTATGCGCACGATGAGCTACTCAATCAATCGATGCAAAAATTGTTTCCCAGTGTCGAAGATTTTGAAAAAATTGGCAAAGAAGCATTAACAGGTTTGGGATTACAGACCAATATGCATTACTGCGATGAGCGCTTTATGCGTCACAAAACAGGGGAGATATTTTGGGCAACCACCCACGGACGCACCTTAACCCCAGATGACCCATTCAAACTGGCAATTTGGCATTTTGAAAAAAAACCGCAAGTACTGTCCGAATCGCAGCTCACCGCACGTGAAGCCCAAATTGCGCAGTATGTGGTCAATGGCTATACCTGTAAAGAGATTGGTAAGTTACTTGGTTTATCCCCCAGAACCATTGAAGTGCATAAAGCCAACTTAATGAAAAAACTGGGCGCTCGCAGCAAAGGTGAGTTAGCCTCAAAGATTATTGTCATTAACCCTATGGCAGTCGCCCAGCAGAACTACTCCAGAAAAACTACTCCAGAAAAAATACTTAAGTAATTAAGTATTATTGACAGTATCCCCCAACTCATTCACACTGTTTTGCAACGCGTTTAACGCTATCAAACGCTATACACCCAACACGGTAAAAACAAGGATTGTTACGATGACTACCCAAACTGTAAAACAACTCATCAACGGCGAATTTGTCGAATCAACTACTAGCGAGTGGATTGACCTGACCAACCCAGCCACCCAACAAGTGATTGCCAAAGTACCCCAAACTACCCCCGATGAAATCAACCAAGCTGTCGCGGCAGCTGCAGAAGCGTTCAAAACTTGGCGCAAAACCCCAATCAACACCCGCTCGCGTATCTTCTTAAAATACCAACAACTCATTCGTGACAACATGGACGAGCTTGCCGCCATGCTCACCGAAGAACAAGGCAAAACCCTAGCCGATGCCAAAGGCGATGTGTTCCGTGGTCTTGAAGTCGTCGAACATGCCTCAGGCATTGGCAACCTGCAACAAGGCGCATTTATCGAAAACGTGGCAACTGGCGTGGATATGTATAATATTCAGCAACCACTTGGCGTGTGTGCGGGTATCACCCCGTTTAACTTCCCCGCCATGATTCCACTTTGGATGTTCCCAATGGCAATCGCCACCGGTAACACCTTCGTATTAAAACCATCAGAACAAAACCCGATGGTCACCATGCGCTTGGTAGAGCTGGCGCTCGAAGCGGGAATCCCAAAAGGCGTACTCAATGTGGTGCATGGCGGCAAAGACACCGTTGATGCCATTTGTGACCACCCAGATATCAAAGCCATCTCATTTGTGGGTTCTACTGCCGTCGGCACACACGTCTATAACCGAGCCAGTCAAGCAGGTAAACGCGTGCAATGTATGATGGGGGCTAAAAACCACGCAGTAATCCTACCCGATGCCAATAAAGAACAATGCCTAAACCAACTAGCCGGTGCAGCATTTGGTGCCGCAGGTCAGCGCTGTATGGCATTGTCGGTAGTTATTTTGGTCGGGGAAGCCAAAAACTGGGTGGGTGACATCGTGGAGCGTGCCAAAAAATTGGTGGTGGCAGCCGGTAAAGATGACAAAGACTTAGGACCTGTTATTTCAAAAGCGGCCAAAGCGCGTGTTGAGCGCTTAATCCAAGCAGGCGCGGATGAAGGCGCACAAGTCCTGCTCGATGGTCGTGGTATCAAGGTGGAAGGCTTTGAAAACGGTAACTTTGTCGGACCGACTATTTTAGATAACGTCACCACTGACATGACTTGCTACAAAGAAGAAATCTTTGGACCAGTGCTTGACATCATGTACGCCGATAGCCTAGATGAAGCCATTGCCATCATCAATGCCAATCCAAATGGTAATGGCACGGCTATCTTTACCCAATCAGGTGCGGCAGCGCATAAATTCCAACAAGATATTGATGTGGGTCAAGTCGGTATTAATTTACCCATTCCTGTGCCACTACCGATGTTTTCATTCACCGGTTCTCGCGCCAGTAAACTGGGTGACTTAGGACCGTATGGCAAACAAGCTGTACAGTTTTATACCCAAACCAAAACCGTCACCGCCCGTTGGTTTGATGATGAAGCCAGTAAAGGGGTGAACACTACCATTTCATTAAAGTAACTACACGTTAACAATTAATATTTCGTGATTAAGACTCATTGAATTGGGCTATCAGGTTAAAAACGTTATAGCCAATATAGCCAAGCGTCGCGATTTTGCATTAAGTTAAAGCAACGCTTGGCAACGACTGATGGCATGGATGTAATTTAGCCATAAAAAGGAATTTACCATGAATTTTTCCCTTACCGAAGATCAACAAGCCTTTGCCGATTTGGCTGCCCAATTTGCCGCCAAATCGCTTGCCCCCAACGCTGCCGAATGGGATGCCACAGGCTATTTTCCCAAAGAGGTGTTCAAAGCCGCAGGTGAACTGGGCTTTATGGGGCTTTACACCAACCCTGATTTTGGCGGACTGGGCTTGCCGCGCCTTGATGCGGCAATTATCTTTGAAAAACTGGCGTATGGCGATACGTCAACCGCCGCATTCATGACCATTCACAACATGGTCGCTTGGATGATTGGCGAGTTTGCCAAACCTGAGGTTGCCGAAAAATACTTGTCTGAATTATTAGCGGGCGAAAAATTGGGTAGCTACTGTTTGACAGAGCCCAATGCTGGCTCAGATGCGGGTTCATTAAAAACCAAAGCGGTCAAACAAGGCGACTATTACCACATTACTGGGCAAAAAATGTTTATCTCTGGGGCAGGGGCGACCGATGTGCTTGTGGTGATGGCGCGCACCTCGGACAATGGGGCAAAAGGCGTGTCTGCCTTTATCGTCGATGCCAACAGCGATGGCATCAGCTATGGCAAAAATGAACATAAAATGGGTTGGAAAAACCAACCGACCGCGGCAGTGCATTTTACCGATGTCAAAGTCCCTGCCGAAAATCTACTGGGTGAAGAAGGACAGGGCTTTACCTTTGCCATGAAAGGCTTGGATGGTGGGCGTATCAATATCGCCACTTGCGCGGTGGGTACGGCTCAAGCTGCCCTTGACCGTGCCGTGCAGTATGTACAGGAGCGTAGCCAGTTTGGTAAAACCCTCGACCAATTCCAAAATGTGCAGTTTAAACTTGCCGATATGCTCACCCATCTGGTGTCGGCTCGGCAGATGGTGCGATTGGCGGCGTATCATTTGGATAGCAAATCGCCCGATGCCACGGCGTATTGTGCGATGGCAAAACGCCTTGCCACGGATTTGAGTTTTGATATCGCCAACCAAGCGTTGCAGCTACACGGTGGCTATGGCTATCTACAAGAATATCCGCTAGAGCGTCATGTGCGCGATTTGCGCGTGCATCAAATCCTAGAAGGCACCAATGAAGTGATGCGGATGATTGTGTCTCGCAAAATGATGGAAGATGGGGCGTTGGCAAGATTGCAATGAATTTAAAGGCATTTTAAAAGGAATTTACCATGTCAAATTACACCAATTTAAAATTAACAATCGACAATCACATTGCGGTTTTGACGCTCAATAATCCGCCTGCCCACACTTGGACAAAGGACAGCTTAGCCAGTTTAAAGCAGCTTATTAGCGACTTAAATGCCAACAAGCAAGTCACCGCTTTGGTAGTACATGGCGATGGCGAAAAGTTTTTTTTCCGCAGGGGCAGACTTGAACAGCTTTGCCAGTGGTGACAAAGGTCAAGCAGCGGAGATGGCAATGGCGTTTGGTGAAGCGTTTGAAGCCTTGTCCAATTTTCGTGGCGTGTCGATAGCCTGTATCAACGGCTATGCGATGGGTGGTGGGCTTGAGTGTGCGTTGGCGTGTGATATCCGCATTGCTGAAAGTCATGCACAAATGGCACTCCCTGAGCTATCGGTTGGCTTATTGCCATGTGCAGGCGGTACGCAAAACTTGCCATGGCTGGTGGGTGAAGGCTGGGCAAAGCGCATGATTTTATGCGGTGAGCGTATTAAGTCAGATAAGGCGCTGCAAATTGGTTTGGTGGAAGAAGTTGTGGAAAGTGGCAAAGGGTTAGAAACGGCTTTAGAACTGGCTCAAAAAGTGGCGAAGCAATCCCCCGATGCGATTGCGTCAAGCAAGACTTTGATTATGTCGGCACGTTATCAACCACCAAGTTTTAACTGGATAAAGGAACGTGAGTTATTTATCAAGTTATTTGATGGCGATAACCAACAAGAAGGCGTCAATGCGTTCCTTGAAAAACGCTCGCCAGAGTGGAAATAAATTGATTTTAAATTAACTTATGCCGTAGAGTGGGTTAGCAAAGCGTTATCCCATAAACTCACGTAAAGGTATTATATGAAAAAAATTTCAGCAATTCTTCTATCATTCTCTTTATCATGCTTTTTATCAATGACAGTTACATCACTTGCTTGGGCAGGTGATCAAAGTATATCCACGCAAGAATCAAAACAGTTAATAGGTAGCTTTTATAATCAATATGTTTTTGGCAATGAGGAATTAGATAATACTAACGCTTCTAATTGGGGTACGCAGAAATTTTTAAAGAAATTAAAACAAGATTACGAATACGATTGTGAATCAGATGACTGTTATGCAGCTTATGCTTTAAGAACGGGGGCGCAAGATGGTGATGGAACTAGTAGTGTGACCAGTATCACGCCACGTTCAAATGGTTGGTATCGTGTGAGCTACAGAGATATGGGCTGGAAAGGGGTAACGGATGTTAAAGTCGTTGGCGTGAATGGTATTCCAAAATTAGATGACTATAAATTTGTTTCAAGCAATGTCAAATAGCGCAATCATTGAATTGCAACGCTTTGAAAATCAAAAAGGATTTTATGAATGGAAACTCAAGAACAACCTGTAATATTTGACACGATAGCCACCCACTGTGGTCACCACATCGGCACAATGACCCTAAACGACCCGAAAGCCCTAAACGCCCTAAGCGTTGATATGTGCAAACTGATGGCAGCGCAGTTAGGCAAGTGGGCAACCGATGACAGCATCGTCGCCATTTTGCTAAAGGGAAGTGGCGACAAGGCGTTCTGTGCAGGGGGCAATATCCGCAAACTGTATGACAGCATGATCGACACTCCGCCCCAAGTGCCTATGCAGCAGCCCAATCCGTACGGGGTGGAATTCTTCGAAAACGAGTACAGCCTATACCGCCAAATGCACTTTTACCCAAAACCCATTATCTTATGGGGTAACGGCATTGTCATGGGTGGTGGTATGGGCTTGATGGCGATGTGTAGCCATCGTATCGTCACCGAAACCACCCGTTTTGCCATGCCAGAGATTACCATCGGCTTATACCCCGATGCCACAGGTTCGTGGTTTTTGGCGCGTATGCCTGCCAAAATTGGGCTATTTTTGGGCTTGACAGGGGCGAACTGTAACGCCAACGATGCGATTTTCTCTAGCCTTGCCGAGTATGCCGTGGCAAGTAGCGAATATGACAAAGTGCTTGACGCGCTAAAACAAGCCAATTGGCAAGCTGACAACAATTTACATGATATCGCAAGCCAAGCCTTAGCCAAAATTCATCATACCGAGCATTTAGCAGACAGTCATTTGATGATGCATTTTAATACTATCCAAGCGCTAGTAAACAAAGGCTCAGTGCATGATATAGATGCAGCGTTGCGCGATGACAACTTTACCAAAGTCAACGGCGAAGCGGATAAATGGCTTACCAAAGCAGTCGAAACTTATCAGCACGGGTACCCTGTTAGCGCAGCATTAACGGTTGAGATGTTTAAACATGCCAGCAAATTATCGCTTGAGCAAGTGCTATATATAGAGATGAATGCGTCGCTACATTGTGTCAATTACCCCGATTTTCGTGAGGGTGTACGCGCTTTACTGATTGATAAAGACAAATCGCCAAAATGGAGCAAAACCCTTGATGAATGCGATGCCCGCTATATCCAGTCACATCTTGCGCCAGCTTTTCCCAATAGCGAACATCCATTTGAGGCTTGGTTGGGTAGCGATTCACTCTCAGCAAAATTAGCCAAACTTGATATCTAAAGTTTACAAACACCACAACATACAAGGAATGTATATGCCAAATAATCAACAAACAGCCATTAAAAAAATTGCCTTTATCGGACTTGGTAACATGGGCAAACCGATGGCAGAAAATCTCATCAAAAATGGCTTTGCCTTAAACGTATTTGACCTAAACACCGCCGTGCTAGACGACCTTGCCAAACAAGGGGCAAACGTGGCGACTTCACCTGTGGACGCAAGCAAAGAGGTGGATATGGTCATTACCATGTTACCTGCAGGTCAACATGTCAAAGAGGTGTATCTGGGTAAAGATGGTAATAAAGGCTTACTCGATGTGGTGAGTAAAGATACCTTGCTGGTCGATAGTAGCACCATCGCAGCGAGTGATGCGCGTGAAGTTGCGCAAGTCGCGGCAGAAAAAGGTATTCAGTTTATGGATGCGCCCGTATCAGGCGGTACGGCAGGGGCAGCAGCAGGGACACTCAGCTTTATTGTGGGCGGGCAAGCTGAGCAATTTGAGCAGGTCAAACCCGTTTTAGAGGCGATGGGAAAAAATATCTTTCACGCGGGCGAGGTCGGTGCAGGTCAAGTCGCCAAAATCTGTAATAACATGCTGCTTGGCGTGATTATGACAGGGACAGCCGAAGCCATGAATTTGGGCGCCAAAAACGGATTAGACCCAAAAGTCTTAGCCAGTATTTTGTCAGCCAGCACCGGTCGTAACTGGGCGCTGGAAGTGTGTAATCCGCATCCCGATGTTGGTGATGCCATGCCATCAAGCCGTGGTTATACAGGTGGATTTATGAGCAAACTCATGCTCAAAGACATGAACCTTGCCAAACAAACAGCCAATGATACCCAGGTGGTGACACCAATGGCTGACCAAGCGACGGCACTTTATAGCAAACATAGCGAGCAACATGGGGATAAAGATTTCTCAAGCATCATGGCGCATTATGATGCGAACGTTCTGCAATAAGTTTTGGCGTTTAGTAAAAAGCTAGGATTTTTTTCTGGCTTTTTTCTAGTCGTTAATTCAAAAGTTAACCCAAAAATAGGGTAGAATTAGCGTCAATCCCAATTTATCGCATCAGTTTTATTATGTCTAAGCCAACAGCACGCCCCAAAAAACCGAAAATTGTCTTTTTTGATATTGATGACACGTTGTACATCAAGCAGCAAGAAAGGGTGCCGCAATCCGCGATTGAGGCACTTAAAAAATTAAAGCAGCAAGGCATTATGGTCGCTATCGCCACCGGTCGGGGTCGTGCGGTTTTTCCCAAAGCTGTGTATGAGCTCATTGAAACCGTGGGTATCGATGTGCTGGTCACCATCAACGGTCAATGCAGTCACCACCAAGGTGAATTGTTAGCGCATTATCCGATGACCACTACGCAAATTAAACTGATTACCGATTATGTTGAATCAAACAATTTATCCTATGCCTACATGACCGATACGGAAATTATCGCGTTAGCGGAAGATGATGCGCTGTCAGACGCTTTGAATTCACTTAAAATAGCTTACCGTACTGCCCGTCATGATGACATTGATTTGTCGATACCTATTTATCAAGTCGTGGCATTTCATCCTGACAACACGCAGGTAAATTTTGAATTTCCCTCGACTTTAAAAGTCATGCGCTGGCATAAAAACGGTATCGATATTCTAGATGCGACAGGCTCGAAGGCCCGCGGCATTGCGCAGGCGCTCAATAAACTGGGGCTGGATTTTGAAGATGCGATGGCATTTGGCGATGGGGTGAATGATATCGAAATGTTACAGACAGTCGGCTTTGGCGTGGCGATGGGGAATGCTCATCCCGATGTGAAAGCGGCGGCTGACTATGTATGTCCAGCTGCGTGGGAAGATGGTATCTATCAAGGCTTACAACATTTGGGTTTGTTGCCACATTGATGAGGCAGCAAATGATTGAGCCCCGCTATGTTATATAAAATCTATCAACAAAATTGCCTTGAGCGTTTTAACTTTACCTTGTTAAAAGTGTCAAGGATAACCTTTAAATTTCCCCAAAAAACGCATCACGAATATCATCGGCAGCTTTTTGCATATCAGGTACAAACCCAATCAAGTCCTCAAGGGATTTGCGCGTTTTAGGTGCGGTTGTATAGAGTGAGCCGATGTAACGACCTTGGGTGTCATTGATTGCCACAGCAATTGAGACCGCTTGGGCGATATATTCTTCATCAGAAATTGCATAGCGCAGTTTGGCTACCTGTTCAAGACTTTGATTGAGTACATCCCTATCGGTAATCGTGGCAGGGGTGATAGCGGTTAACGATAAATTTTTTAGTAGCGTGACCCTATCATCTTTTGTGAGCGTACTTAGGTAGATTTTACCAGCCGCCGTACACCAAATGGGTGCTTGCGAATCAGTGGGCATATACACTTGTAAGGCAGAAGGACAAGGTACGCGGTCGGTATAGACCATGTTGACGTAATAAGGTACTGCCATGCCACAGGTTTCACCGATTTTATCAACCAGTCTTTGCAAAATCGCAAACCGCTGAATCGCCACTTGCTGGCTTTGCCACAGATGAATCGCCATATGCCGCGTACGCGACGCAGGCACAATCGTACCATTGATATCGACCCGCACAAAGCCTTCCTCTTGCAGCTGCTGTATCAGCCGGTGCATGGTCGGTTTTGGAATATCCAAAATCTCAGACAAATCCAGCGGAGATAAAGGACGCTGTGCCGCAGACACGGCTTCGATGATTTTTAAAACACGGGTAATAGAAGAAACTCGAGCCATTATATTGTCTTTTTAAGTCTAGGGTCAGCACGTCGCCAGAAGAAATTGAAAAAAATATTTTGCAAAGTTGGCAGTGATTAAAGTGCAAGGTTTTTTGATTATACCAAATTTTTTTTAAACTTCACCTGCTATTTGCGGGTTCATCCTGCATAACCTCAGTGTTGCAGACCCAATTTGCTTTCAAATTGAGCTTGCGGTCAATATCCGCTAATATAGTCGGCATTTAACGCTTAACCAAGCCACATTTATCTATTTGGGGAACACACATGCCGCGTTTTGTCAGTTTTAATATCAATGGATTGCGGGCGCGCCCACACCAGCTTGAAGCCATTCGCGATATCATCGCGCCCGATGTCATCGGGCTACAAGAAACCAAAGTACATGATGATGCATTTCCGCTACAGAGCGTGCAGCAATTGGGCTATCATGTCGAGTTTTTTGGGCAAAAATCTCATTATGGCGTGGCGTTATTATCACGACAGCAACCTATTTTTGTACAAAAAGGCTTTCCAACTGATAGCGACGATGCGCAGCGACGATTTATCCATGCGCGCTATGATTTTAATGGCAAATATATTGATGTGCTTAATGGCTATTTTCCGCAAGGTGAAAATCGCAAGCATGAAACCAAATTTCCGATGAAGCGCAAATTCTATGCCGATTTAACCGACTATATCTTGCAGCTTAAAGCAGAAAATCGCAGTATGATTTTGATGGGGGATATGAATATTGCGCCGCTGGATTTTGATATTGGCATTAGCGAGGATAGTGTCAAACGTTGGCTAAAAAATGGCACGTGCTCGTTTTTGCCAGAGGAGCGAGAGTGGTACCAAGCCCTGCTTGCGACAGATTTGCATGATACTTATCGGGCGTTATATGCCGACGGTCAAGCCTTGAGTTGGTTTGATTATCGCAGCAAGGGATTTGACGATGAGCCAAAGCGTGGGCTGCGCATTGACCATATCTTGATGACGCCTGATTTGGCGGATAAGCTCAACGGTGCAGGCATCAGCTATGATTTGCGTGCCATGGAAAAACCCAGCGACCATGCCCCGATTTGGGCAGATTTTTTGGATTAATCAATTAAACAATTAAACAACAGTAAGGAGCGCTCTCATGCCAGTTGGCAATGTCGAACTTGTAAAATTAAACCCAGTGAAAGGGATAAAAATTGGCATCACCGAAGCCCATGTGCGCTATGCAGGGCGCAAAGACTTAACGGTTTTTGACATCATAGCAGGCGCAAATACCGCGGTTGTCACCACGCAAAACCAATTTTGTGCCGCGCCTGTGCAGTTGCTGCGAGAATTCATCGCTAAAGACAGTCCCCGTTATTTGATTGTCAACACAGGCAACGCCAACGCTGCCACGGGTGAAAACGGTAAACAGCGTGCCAAAACAACTTGTGTGGCATTGGCAGAAAAAACTGGTGTCGCAGCCGAGCAAGTATTGCCTTACTCCACCGGGGTGATTGGGGAAACCTTGCCGGCGGATAAAATCATCGCGGGGTTAGACAGCGCCTTAGCCAATTTAAGCGACGATAATTGGCTTGGCGCCGCCCACAGCATCATGACTACCGATACCACACCAAAAGGACATAGCGAACAAGTCACGATTGATGGCGTCACCTATACCGTGACAGGTATCTCAAAAGGAGCGGGCATGATTCGCCCCAATATGGCGACTATGCTTGGCTTTGTGGCAACCGATGCCAACATTGAAAAATCATTGCTACAAAATATCTTGACCGACACGGTGAATCAGTCATTTAACCGCATCACAGTGGATGGCGATACCTCGACCAATGACTGCTGTACGTTGATTGCCACAGGACAAGTTGGGGATGTGATTGACAGCGAAAATCACCCGCATTATCAAGCAATTTATGAGGCGATTAACAATGTAATGATTCGAATCGCTCAATTGATTGTACGTGATGGTGAAGGGGCAACCAAATTTATCACGGTCAAAGTGACAGGCGGTGAAACCGCTGAAGAATGTGCCAAAATCGCGTATGAAGTGGCGCATTCACCGCTGGTAAAAACCGCATTTTTTGCTAGCGACCCAAATTGGGGGCGTATTTTGGCAGCGGTAGGCAAAGCGGGCGTACTGCTTGACCAGTCAAAAGTGGCGGTATCACTCGATGATGTGCGTATCTGCGAGCGCGGCGGCTTGGCACATGACTATACCGAGGCGCGTGGTAGTGAGGTAATGAAGCGTCCTGAAATTACCATTCATATTGAATTGGGTCGTGGGCAGGCGAGTGATACCGTCTATACCTGTGATTTATCATACGAGTATGTCAAAATCAATGCTGATTATCGTTCTTAAAGTCAATCTTAAAGTCAATCTTAAAGTCAATTAAAGGTAACGAATGAAAAAACTAACCACCCTGCTTTTTTTGCTGACTACCGCTGTTATCTTACAAGGGTGTGTGCATAAAATTGTCACTGTCCCTGTCAAAGTTGCCTATAAGACCACCAAAGGGGTGGTCAAAGGCACGGTAGCTGTCGCTAAAGCGGTAATACCAGGCGGCTAATACCAAGCGATAGTGACGACAAAAAAGACTAAACACAGGCTGTCTAGTCATTTATTTATGTCGCACTCGTTCATTGATGGCAATCATGTATGGCAATCATGCGTAGCGTCTTTGCCGTAACATTTCATACAGACAAAGTGACCCTGCTATCGCCACGTTTAGGCTTTCTTGACCATTGGGCTGCGGTAGCGCAATCGGGGCAGATTGACTAAGTAACCTTTCATCGACGCCTTGTCCTTCATGTCCCATAATCAAGGCTAGCGGTTGTCTCAAATCGGTCTGATAAATAATATGATCGGTATGTGAGCTCGTGGCAAACATCGGCACTTTGACCTTCATTAAAATCTCATCTACGCTGATGCCTTCAAAAATCGTTAAACTAAAATTCGCCCCCATGCCGGCTCGCAAGGTTTTGGGCGACCACGCCGATGCTGTGCCCGTGGTACAGATAATGGTTTTAATTCCCACAGCAGATGCGGTGCGTAACAGCGTGCCTAAATTGCCATTGTCCTGCACACCATTGATAATTAAGCAGTCGCTGGTGATGGGCTGATTAAAGTCTAAATGCGGCATATCAATCATCGCCATGATGGGCAGGCTCTCGCCCAGCGTGCGAATCTCTTTATACAGATTATCGCTAACCGTTAACGTTTTTACCTGGTTAAGCCGACCGAGCAGGGCGTTGATTTCGTCATTGTGCAAACCACTTTCGCTGACAATCACGGTTTCGGGCGTGAGACCAGCATTTAGATACGCTTCAAGCAAATGCGTGCCTTCAATCACGGTTTTGCCCAGTTTTTTACGCTGGCGAGACCCTGTGAGTAGGGCATGGGCAGTTTTGATGGTTGGGTTGTCTTTTGAAGTGATAAGCATTATTTGACTTCTTGATGTAATTTTTTCACATATTCAACTTCGTTTTTTGCCCCCAGTACCACAGGCACGCGTTGGTGGATACTGGTCGGCTCGATATCCAAAATACGATTGATAGCATCGGTACTCAAACCACCCGCTTGTTCAATCAGCAAGCTCATCGGATTGGCTTCATACATCAGACGCAATTTACCTGGCTTATCAGGGTGTTTGGTGTCAAACGGATAGCTAAAAATTCCCCCACGGCACAAAATACGGTGAATATCGCCCACCATCGCCGCCACCCAGCGCATATTAAAGTCTTTACCACGCACGCCAGTTTTACCCGCCGTAAACTCGTCAATATAACGCTGCATCGGTGGCAACCAATAGCGATAGTTAGAGGCATTAATCGCATACTCTTTGGTATCTGGGCTAATTTGCACTTGGTCTTTGATTTGCACAAACGCTTTGGTATCGGGGTCAAGACTGAACATGGCGACACCCTTGCCAAGCGTGATTGACATCACAGTTGACGTGCCATACAAAATATAACCCGATGCCAACTGCGCAGTTCCTTTTTGCAAAAAGTCCTCATCCGTCGCAGGATGACCTTGGTTGTTGTAGGGTAAAATCGAGAAAATTGTACCGACTGCCATATTAATATCGATATTAGATGAGCCATCAAGCGGGTCAAACAGTACCAACACGTCGCCATCTTGATTGGCAGGGGTGGCGTTATCTAATTCTTCAGAAGCCACACCCGCGCAATGCGGATTGCTGCTCAAAGCGTCTAGCAACAAATCATTGGCAATGACATCGAGCTTTTTTTGCTCTTCGCCCTGCACATTTTGGTTACCCGCTTCGCCCAAAATATCCGCGAGCGCGCCGCGTTTGAGCAAGTCGCTGATTTGAATGCCGACTTTGGTAATGGTGGTAATGATGTCGGCAACGGCAGGTTGGGCGTTTTGCGCGGCAAGATAAGTTTCAAGATTTGACATAAGTAGACCTTATTATAAAATTATAAATTAACAACCTAAGCCAATCATATACGATTAAGCAAGGTGAATTTAGACCTCATGAATTAAAAAAAATATAGACAATTTGCCGCAAATTGTAGCACTTTTTGAGCCGTCTTATCAGCGATAATCGCAAAATATTGGCGTATTTATTCCAGCCGATTTACGGTAAAATAGGCAAAATTTATACAAATAACAACAAATCTAGGTGGCTGATGAATATTTTAAACACCCAAACTTTATCCAACGAAGCGCTACAGAGCAAGCTTGATCAAGCGATGGCAAAGCCAGAAATGAACGAAGCAGGTGATTTGCGGCATTTTATCGGCGTAGAAGGGTTATCCAAAACGCAGCTGATGGCCATCATCGAAAAAGCCAATGGTTACTTAACCGACAATGCCGGTCGCCCCAACAGCATTCGCAATAGTGATGAGCTTGAAGGCTGTACGGTGATGAATTTGTTCTTTGAAAACTCTACCCGTACGCGCACCACCTTTGATGTGGCTGCCAAACGTCTTGGCGCTAGTGTCATCAGTATCGATATTGCCAAATCCAGCACCCAAAAAGGCGAAAGCTTACGGGATACGCTGTGGAACCTTGAAGCGATGACAGCGGATATCTTTGTGGTGCGTCATTCATCGAGTGGGGCTGCGCATTTTATGGCAACCGAAGTCACCCCAAACATTGCCATCATCAACGGTGGTGACGGCTGGCACGCGCATCCGACCCAAGCGATGCTCGATATGCTCACGATTTATCGTGAAGCGCCAAGACCGTTTGAGGAATTAACGGTAGCGATTATTGGCGATATCAAGCATAGCCGCGTTGCCCGTTCGGACATTGCAGCGCTCAAAACCTTGGGTGTCAAAGAAATTCGCGTTGTGGCGCCCAAGACATTATTACCAAAAGGCATTGAGCGTTATGGTGTCAGTGTCTATAACGATTTGGACGCGGCGGTAGTTGACTGTGATGTCATCATTGGTCTACGTATTCAAAATGAGCGTATTGGCTCGCCGCTGTTGCCATCGACATCCGAGTATTTTAAAGCGTATGGCATCACTACCGAACGCCTTGCCCTTGCCAAACCTGATGCGCTTGTCATGCACCCAGGACCGATGAATCGCGGCGTTGAAATCTCATCAACTGTTGCTGATGGTGAGCAATCAGTGATTTTAAAACAAGTCAATAACGGCATTGCGGTACGTATGGCGGTGTTGGCACTGGCCATGCAAGGGCAACGTGCCGCACGCAGCGCATCTTAAAATTTAGCAAAAAAAATGACAAAGTAGGCAAAACCAAAGTAGGCAAAACCATGACGCTTCAAAATCTTTTACCTGCCAACTGGCAATTTGATACCACGCAGCTTAACCCTATCGACAGCGATGGCAAATGGCTATTACCGCCGCTGGTGGATTTATGTGCGCGTTTGCGTGAACCTGGGCACCAGTCGCATGGTACATTAAAATCAGAAGGCGCCGCGGCTCGAAAAAACGGTTTTTTGCATGTCGTTATACCACCTGATACCAACCCAGTACTTGAGAATGGCTCGTTACTAGCAGGCTTGCGAGAGCGGGCTTATCAAGATGGTGGCATCTATCTGCATGTGCTAGGGGCGATGACCGCAGGTCTTGAAGGTGAAAAACCCGCCAATATGCTTGGGCTAAAGCAAGGTGGCATCATCGGGGTCAGCAATGCTCGTCGCAAATTCGCCAATGATGACGTACTACTGCAAGCACTGGATTATGCAGCGACTTATGACATCAAAGTATTTTTTTACCCTGATGAACCCAGTTTATCCAAAAACGGCGTCGCCCATGATGGCTACATCGCATCTTATCATGGCTTGGCAGGGATTCCTTGGATTGCTGAAACGGTGGCGTTATCCAAGCAGCTGTTGATTGTCGAAGAAACAGGCGTATCGGCACATTTTGGTCAGCTGACCACCAAATCCTCGATTGATTTGATTCGCTGGGCGAAACAAAGGGGCTTGCCGGTGACCTGTGATGTGGCGATGCACCAGTTACATTTAACCGATGATGCCTTGATTGGTTTTAATGCCTTGGCGTATGTGTTGCCGCCGCTGCGTTCCAATACAGACAAAAAAGCGCTGCAAGAAGGCTTGCAAGATGGCACGATTGATGCGATTTGTAGCCACCATGAGCCATTGGCAAAAACCGCTAAACAAGCGCCATTTGCGGAGTGTAAACCCGGTATTAGCAATTTTGATACTTTTATGGGGCTAGCTTGTCAATTGGTCAAAGAAGGTATTTTAACCCCAGAGCAGCTGGTAGAAAAAATCGCACTCAATCCTGCTAAAATCGCTGGAATTGAAGCTAGCTATCATCAAACGGGCGGGGCGGTGCTGGTTGACCCTAGTTTGACTTGGACCGTGACAAAAGAATCGATGATATCGCAAGGCAAAAATACGCCATTTATCAATAGCGAGCTGACAGGGAAAGTCGAGCAAGTCTATTTTTAGGCTTGTTTAAAGCTTGTTTTAAGTTTTTTTCAAGATTGGATACGGTAATGAATTATGCCAAAGGCGTTTAAGCAGATAGCCCCACCAGTGCCTAATAGGCATCATGCCAAGAACGCCATCATCATGGTTGCTATCTATGAGCTGGTAAAAGGATTGGTAGCGCTAGGGGTGGCGGCTATTATTTTTGTAGGGCATGATAAATTGCAATGGATTGCGCGGGTGGTTTCACAGGCGCTGCATCGTATCATGGGTATGGCACTGCACCACCAAATAGAGGCATTGAATCACTATGCTTGGGTCGCCAACCAAAATTGGCAAAAAGCCTTTTGGATAGTCGTAGGCTATGCGCTGCTGCGTTTTGTGGAAAGCTACGGTCTTTATCGAGATAAGATATGGGCGTATTGGTATAGCGTTTTGGGCTACGGCGTGTTTTTACCGCTTGAGGTCTATGAGTTGTTTAGCCATCGGTTTAATTGGCTTAACTTTTTGATACTGCTAGTGAATATAATCATTGTTGTGGTGGTTTATCGCAATATGCACGCCAAAGGGTTGTTGGGTAAAAAGATGACACAGGCTTAATCTATTGATCAAAAAAAGCGATAAAAAAAGGGCAGAATCTGCCCTTTTTTACTCGCCAAACTAGCTGTTTTTACTTCCCAAACTAGCTGCCGGGTTTATCATCATCCGTGATGATTCTTGGATCTTTTTTTTCAGAGTGCTGTTGAATCTTTTTAGCGATAAAATTAAACGGATTGTAGGGACTTTCTAACACTGCAGCAGGAACAATCTGACGAATTTTAGCCATCACTGCCGTATTGTCACCTTTTGGTTTGTCATCATCCGCTAGGATTTTTGATTGGACTGTTTGGGTGGTGGTAATTTCATTACTAAAACTCGTGTCATCTAGGTTACTGATATCCCAACGCATATTGTCAAAATTATTGGCATTCAAATAATTGTCAATCGCAAATTTATGCTCGTCTGTGGCATTGCCATTTTGTGGGGATGAGGGAGTCGCTTTGTTTTCGCTATGACTGTCGTATTCACTATTACTTTCTTCAAGCGTTTTTAGCGGATGTTTGTCATCTAACCCATTATCATTTGACAGGCGAGTGTGATTATCATGACCTTGCTTAGCAACTGATGATTCATGTGATAATTCATCCGATAACTCATCGTTATTTAGGGCATTAAAATCACGCGGTTGACTCGATAAGCTACCCTGACCTTTAAAATCAAGCGTACCATCAAAGCCAGTCGCTTGCTCGGCGTCAGTTTCTTTGATGCGTTTATCTTCATTGACCACGTCACTGACTTGCCCCCCTGATAGTCCTGAGCCTTCGCGTTGACCGGCTAGTTTGTTACCTTTCCCTTTTTTTCCCTTATCTGGCTCGATGTCTTCGGCATTTGGGGTTTGACGCGGCGCGATACTATCAAAAATACTTGCCATCGATACATCAAAATTATATTTGAGCATGGCTTCACCACGGGCTAAGGTATTAATCCATTGCACAGTCCAAGGCGCGTTATTTTTAAGTTTTCGCAAATCCTTTTCATGCGGTAAAGGATAGGGCATATTTTGGTAAAACTCCCAAAAACTATAATCATCGAGCGAGCGTTTAAGGACATATTCATCTTTGTCGCTGGTTGTGATGAGATTGTTATCTTGTAAAAAGCTAATATAAGTGTACCAATTTGGCATCTCTTGGCGACCTAGCACATCACGCAGACCAGCTTCGGTAACGACATTGCCTTTTTTATGCTCACGGTATAACACGTTTAACATATCCATCAAGCTAAACAAGGCATGACGTGGGAAGATTTCTTTGGTCTCAAAAATGGTCAAACAATAGCTGATTTGCACGCCAAGCAAGATAATATTCCAAGAAATATAAATCCAAAGTAAGAACAACGGCAAAATCGCAAACGCCCCATACACCGCTTTATAACTGGTAAAGTTGTCAACAATTGCGCCAAAGGTGAGTTTTAGGATTTCAAAGATAATCCCAACCACAACACCGGCAACCAACGCATGTTTAAAACGTACTTGGCAGCGCGGGATAAACCAATACATGGCCACCAGACCCATCAGCATAACTGCAATGGAGCCGATTTGTACCCAAATCGCCCAGTCAATCCCATAACCACCAATCTTTTGATTTAAAAAACTCAAACTTTGAACGGTACTCGAGACAATCATCGCTAACGCAAGCACAATAGGCAACAGGGTAATAATCACCCAATAACGCACAAGATTGAGCCAGCTGGTCTCTTTTTTTTCAACGCGCCAAATTTGGTTAAACGCGGTTTCAATCGTCATTAAAGTGGAAATGGTGGTAAAAAATAAGATACCCACACCGATGATGGTTAAGTTCGATGAATTACTGGTAAATTGGTTGAGATACTTGGTGACCTGTAATCCGGTACTGGGCAAAATATTGCTAAATATTAAGTTTTGAATCTGCTCACGCGCTTCTGCTAACTGCGGAATGGTGGAGAGAATCACCACCAACAAGGTTAAAATCGGCACAATAGACAGCAGCGTGGTATAAGTCAATAATGCAGCTTTTTGGCTACAATTATCATCGATAAAATTTTTGATAAGATACATCAAAAACTGTACCCATTTATGTTGAAAAATGGATAATTTTTTTAGTTTGGCAATGAGTTCATTCATAGTAGTTCTTATTGATAAAAAATTTCAAAGTTTGACCATCAAATCGGCGAAAAAGGCAGTGATTGTATGGCAGTATGGTATCATATTCAAAAAAATTGTTTATTGAATTACTGTGAACAGTTTTGGTGTTTTGCAATTGGCAATCTGGCTAGTAGATTGCCTTGACCATGCCATCAAAATTCATTCATCAAAATTTATTCACCCAAACTAGCTTGACGTAACAATTATCAAAATTGATGTGAGAAAAAACCATGAGTCAACCTTATATTTTAGTCTTGTATTACAGCCAAAATGGCTCTACCAAAGATTTGGCGTATCTGGTCGCACAAGGTATTGAAGATAGTGGCACAGGCATAGCCGCTCGGATTCGCACGGTACCCAAGGTCAGTAGCGAGACTGAAAAAGTTGCGCCAAGTATTCCTGATGAGGGTGACCTGTACGCCACCATGGATGACTTAAAAAACTGTGTAGGACTGGCACTCGGCAGCCCCACCCATTTTGGCAATATGGCAGCATCGATGAAGTATTTTTGGGATAATAGCGTCACAATTTGGCTCGCGGGGGATTTGCAAAACAAACCGGCATCTGTATTTACCAGTACGGGTACCATGCACGGCGGGCAGGAGACGACTTTGACTAGTATGATGACGCCGCTACTGCATCATGGCATGGTAATTGTGGGAATTTCGTACAGTGAGCCTGCGCTCAATACCACGAGCCAAGGTGGAAGCCCGTATGGTGCAAGCCATGTCAGTGGCGCAAAGCATGATCACATCATGAGCGCAGACGAAAAAACATTAGCCATCGCCCAAGGTAAGCGTCTAGCCAAAATTGCCAAGGCATTACAAGCGTTATGAGAAAACAAGCATTATGAGAGAAAAAGACTCGCACTCACTATCTGCCCCCAAACCCATTTATCCCATCCACCGCCGCTTAACCATAGTATGGTGGGTTTGGCTGGGGTTTCGATTGCTGGCAGTACCGCTATTGACGCATTGGTTGGCAAGTGCAAAGCCTGCTATGGTCGGCGGGATTGCTTGGCAAGCTTTATGGTTGATACCTGCGCTCTTATCAACGCCTTATATCGTGAAAGGCAAAAGCCCATACGCGCTACTGCTGCTAAGTATGCTTACTTTTGTATATTTGGGGGGCAGTGGTATGGTTGCACTAAAATACGGCTATCAAACGCATTGGGGGTTGATGGCTGTCTGGTTGGTGGATTTTGTATTGCTAGGATGGGTCAACTACTGGCTATTTATTTTGTTAAAACGACTGCCAAAAATGAATGGCTAATTGCCAAAAGAGCGTACCCAAGTCACCAAGTCACGTACGCTCTTTTTATGCTAAAAATTATGCTAAAACACCGTTAGGCCAACACATCATTTAGCCATTTACCGATAATTTTGAGTTGGGGCATACACACTTGGTGCGCCATCGGATAGCTGTAAAACTGCGGCTGATAACCTTTTGACTCAAGCCATGCTTTGGCTTCTTGCCCAAGCTGTACTGGGACGACAGGGTCTTGTGTGCCATGATGAATAGCGATGTTTAGATTTTTATTGGCATCACTTAAAGTTAGGCTGTCTTTGGTCGCTAAATAAGTCGACAGGGTTAACAGTCCGGCTAATGGTTTGTCATAGGTTAACGCGGTTTGATAGGCGACCGCACCACCTTGTGAAAATCCTGCAATCACGATATGCTCAGGCGATACACCGCGCTCGGCTTCACGCGCGATTAATTCTCCAATCGCGCGGGCGGATTGTTCAATCTGTGCGGTGTCGATTTTGCGCTCAAGCGACATTTCCAAAATATCATACCAAGCTGGCATCACATAGCCTTGGTTGATGGTTACAGGAATGGCGGGGGCGTGAGGAAACACAAACCGCACGCCATGGTTACCATCGAGTCCCAAGTCAGGGACGACTGGCTCAAAGTCATGACCATTTGCGCCCAGTCCATGTAGCCAAATCACCGCTCTATCAATCGGCAATTTATTAGGGTTGTGAATGACTTCAACGGTTTTTAATAAACTCATAAATTCTCCTTTCATGTGAAACTATCAAATGTCATAAAAATAATTAGCCGATAGCTTAAAAATAGGGATAACGCTTGATTTTAGCTTATTCATACCACATTATCTAGGCAATGTTTACCATAAGAATAGCCTAAGTGAATGAAAGAACTTATATCGACTGCTGTACCATTAAATGATTATCAACCAGACAAGCCTCAAAATGTGAAATTACCTGTCATGGCAAAAGACAGCTATTATCTGTCACGCCTTGCCCAACAGTTAAAACAAATCAAAGACAAAGAAAGTGAAGACTATACGTCAAGATTTGACCGCTATCAAAAACAACTCAAACACTCGCAAGACAGGGTGCAAAGCCGTATTGCCAGTCTGCCAACGATACATCTAAACGAAGACTTGCCCGTCAGCCAACAAGCCGATAGACTCATCAAAGCCATCCAAGACCACCAAGTCATCATCGTGGCAGGGGAGACAGGCTCAGGCAAAACTACCCAATTACCTAAGATTGCCATGCTCGCAGGGCGAGGGGTAACAGGGCAAATTGGACACACACAGCCAAGACGATTAGCGGCGCGTAGTGTGGCAAATCGCATTGCTGAAGAATTAGGGGAAACGCTCGGACAGACACTCAGCTTTAAAGTGCGTTTTACTGAGCAAGGCTCATCCGATTCCATTGTCAAACTGATGACCGACGGTATTTTGCTTGCCGAAATGGCGCATGACAAGTTTTTGAGCCGCTATGATACCATTATCATTGATGAAGCCCACGAGCGCAGTCTTAACATTGACTTTATCATGGGTTATCTCAAGCGTTTATTGCCAAAACGCCCCGATTTAAAGGTGATTATCACATCGGCAACCCTCGACACAGCAAGGTTTAGCCAATATTTTTCTAGCGTTGATAGTAAAACCAAACAAGCGACGCCCGCGCCTGTATTTGTGGTTGAAGGTCGCAGTTATCCCGTGGAAGTGCGCTACCGTCCGTTGACGGAGGAGATTGTCACAGGTTCGGATGATGACAGCTTTGATGATGTCGAAGATAACTTGCCGCGAGCGATTACCGCAGCGGTGGAAGAGTGCTACCAAGACGCTGCCAGTAAAGGGCATGCTGACCAAGCAGATATTTTGATTTTTGCGGCAACAGAAGCGCAAATTCATGATTTGGCAGATATTTTAAATCAATATGCCCCCCGTCATACCCAGATTTTGCCGTTATTCGCCCGTCAAAGTTTTGCCGAGCAGCAGCAGATTTTTCACCCGACAGGCGGACGTCGCATTATCATCGCCACTAACGTTGCCGAAACCGCTTTGACTGTACCCAATATCCGCTACGTCATTGATTTGGGATTTGCTCGGATGTCACGCTATGACTATCGCTCGCGGGTACAAAGACTGCCGATTGAAGCGATTAGCCAAGCTGCCGCCAATCAACGCAAAGGTCGCTGTGGTCGTATCGCGGCAGGCGTTTGTATCCGTTTATATTCAGAGGAAGACTTTACCAGCCGCCCCGAATTCACCGAGCCTGAAATTCTGCGTACCAATTTGGCGTCGGTGATTTTGCAAATGGCAAACTTGAGTCTGGGTGAGGTAGAAAACTTTGACTTTATCCAGCCACCCGACAATCGACTGGTTAATGATGGGCGTAAACTATTAGAAGAATTGGGTGCGATTGCCACTAAAAAAACTGAAAATAGCCTAAGCATAGCTAATAACAATAGCAAAGGTCAATCCAAACGCCATCCCAATCAACTTACCAAAGTCGGTCAAATGATGGCAAAAATGCCTATTGACCCTCGTTTGGCACGTATGCTGATTGCAGGTGAGCAATACGGTTGTCTCAAAGAGCTATTGGTAATTGTATCGGGCTTGTCAGTGCAAGACCCTCGAGAACGCCCGAGCGATAAGCAAACCCAAGCCGACCAAAAACACGCATTATTTCGCCAAGCCGACAGCGATTTTTTATTTTATCTTAGTCTTTGGCAGGCAATTCATGGGGCCTTATTTCAAAGCAGTGGATTTAAAAGCGGTGGTATTGACCGTCAAAAAAATGCAACGCTAGACGATGAAGCCGCGCCAATCGCGCAAAGCCCGTATGAAAACGACAAACTAACCAACAGCCAACGTAAAAGTTTTGCCAAAAAACATTTTTTAAGCTCGCCGCGTTTACGTGAATGGCAACAAACCCATAGCCAGTTGTTGCAAATGGTGGATGGGTTAAAATTAACCATCAACCAAGAGCCAGCCAGTTATGTGCCTATTCACCGCGCATTGCTCACGGGTCTGCTGTCGTTTATTGCCCAAAAAGTCAATGACGTCGACAAAAGCGGCAAGCTAATCAAAGCCAAACGCGGCGAGTATGTCACCGCGCGTCAGCACAAAGCCAAGATTTTTCCTGCCAGTACCTTGTTCAAACAAAATCCGCTATGGGTGATGGCGTTTGAGGTGGTTGAGACCTCGCAGGTGTTTATGCGCACCGCTGCCAAAATCGAGCCAGAGTGGATATTGGCGATGGCAGGGGATTTGCTCAAATACCATTATTTTGAGCCGCATTGGTCAGCCAAAACGGGGCATGTCAAGGCATACGCCCAAATCAGCTTGTTTGGTCTGATTGTGGTACACAAACAACTGATGAATTATGAGCGGGTTAATCTTACCGAGTCTCGAGAAATCTTTTTGCGAGATGCCTTGGTGTTGGGCAATTTAAATGCCCCGTCCACAGGGGATGGTAAAAAGGGCAAATTGCCGCCATTTTTGCAGCATAATATAGATAAAGTCGCTGATGTCTCTTTGATTGAAGATAAGCTGCGACGTCGAGACTTGCTGGTTGATGAAGAGCAATTATACGACTTTTATGCCAAGCGAGTGCCTGAGCATATCGCCAGTCGCAAAGTATTTGAAGATTGGCGAAAAGAAGTAGAAAAAACGGAGCCACAGTTTTTATTTTTTAGTGATAAAGATGTGCTCAATGAACAAGCACCCGCTACCCAAGCTTTCCCAGAAACGTGGCAACTGGGTAATCTGAAACTACCCCTGTCGTATATTTTTGACCCGACTAGCGACGATGATGGCGTGACCATTAAAGTCCCGCTCGTTGCCTTACCACAGGTTGATGCGGTTGAATTATTATGGGGTATTGCAGGGTGGCGCTATCAGCTGGTTTTGCAGCTATTAAAGACGTTGCCAAAAGATATTCGCCGGCAAATCGTGCCTGTGCCCGATACCGCCAAACAAATTTTTGACACGCTTGAAAAAAACCACCATGGCGGACTGCTAAGGCAACTGTGCCAAGCCTTAAACCAGCGCGGCGTGCGTGGGGCAAACAACCAACTTGTAGAGCCAAAAGACTTTAACCCAAGCGAGGTTGAAACCTATTTGCAGCCACAAATTGCGTTGGTCGATGACAAAAACCGCCTGATTGAAAAAGGGCGAGATATTGACGCATTAAAACTGCGTCATCAAGTCACCACAAGTCAAGCTGTCGCCAGTGGTAAAGGCGTACATAGCGAGTTTCCCGAGCATTTTAACTTTATGCAAAACCGCCACAGTGCAGGCGTGATGATCAAGCAGTTTTCGGCGCTGGTTGCTGATGGGCAGCCAAGCTATAGCGATAAAAAGGCCGTGTCTATTCAGCAGTTTACCGATGTCAGTGTGGCACTCAACAAACACCGTCAAGGCTTGCTTGCTTTAATCGGCAATGAACTTGGCGCAAAAGCCAGACAGCTTACCAGCCAAATTGATAAAAACTTTAAACTTGCCTTTGCCCCACTCGGTGAGCTTGATAGACTCAAAGATTTGCTGATTCATGCCACGCTTGATGCCACTTTTGAAAAATTTGTTGCAGCGTTTGACCATGAAAAATTCACGGCAGGGATTCATGATAAAGAGTTGGTGATAGCCATCAATCAGTTGCCTTTGACGTTGGATGAATTTAACCAAGCCAAAGCCGTGGTGCTTGCCAATTTCTTAAGCGTTGGGCAAAGTGTACTAGCCCAGCTAAAATTGGTGTATGAGCAGTGGCAGCAGGTTCGCCAAAAACTGCTGTTACTTGACCGTGATATTTTTGAAGAAAGTATCGAAGATATCGAAGACCAGCTTGATGATTTGAGTTTGTCGGACTTTGTTTATCGCATGAGTTATCAAGATTGGCAGCAATATCCGCGTTATTTGCAGGCGTTGTTGGTGCGTCTTGATAGGCTTGAGCACAATTTGGATGCCGATCTTGATGCCGTGTATCAGCTTGATAAACATATGGAGAGGCTGTCTGTTAAGGGTAATGATGAGAAACTTATGCCGTATCGTTGGTTGGTTGAGGAGTTTCGGATTCAGCTGTTTGCCCAGCCGATGAAAACCCGTGTGCCAGTCTCAGATAAACGCCTAGAAAAATTGTGGGATGAGTTGAATGTTAAACATTAAAACAGTATTTGTAACTATTTTACTCCCATTCATCAGTTTAAATGTTTTAGCGATTGAACCAAAAACTATCACTAAAAATCACGGTTTATCACACTTAAATGATAAACCAAGTGAAAAGATTACCATTGGTATTAAACCGTTTTTTGACCCAAAAATGAGAAAAATTATTATCAATGATTTAAACTCATTAGGTGGATTCGATGCAGTAGAACAAAATGTGGGTACTAAAAATATTCGCTATATTGTTGAAAATCAATTGATTCAGCAAGGCAATATCTCTGTTATAAAGTTTGATATGGTTGATACAGTAACCCAAACATCTTTATACGGTATCCAGCAAATACCAATCAAAGATTTTTCACAATCAAGAATAGTAAGTCACAAAATTGCAGATAGGATTTATGAGTTGGTTAACACTAAAAGGGATTTTAGTTTAAAGATAAAATACGTTTCTACAAATTGAAAAATTCTTGAACATGATTTTTTAATTGATAATGCTAAAAATGGAAGTGATGGTTGAACGAAACAATCGTGATAAAATTTGGTAATTTATGCTAAACCTAGTAAAATAGTAAGATTAAATTATTTTCAAAGTGACGTCTATGCCAAGCCAACCGCAAGTTTTTAATCCCCAGTCTACCAATAAACCTGCCACCCACCATCAAGCCAATCATAACGAAAACCGTACTGTAGGTCAAAGCGCCAGCCAAACGGCGCACCAACTTGCTCAAGATATAGTAACGACAAAAGCGCCTAAGATTGGTTTTGTATCGCTTGGCTGCCCCAAAGCCTTGGTGGATAGCGAGCGCATTATCACCGAGCTTAGCCGTGATGGCTACCAAGTCGCCAGTGACTATGATGGCGCAGATTTGGTGGTGGTCAATACTTGTGGCTTTATCGAATCTGCGGTGCAAGAATCGCTTGACGCCATTGGTGAGGCGATTACCAAAAACGGCAAGGTGATTGTCACCGGTTGCCTTGGCAAAGATGCCGAAAAAATCAAAACCATGCACCCAGCCGTGCTTGCGGTGACTGGCGCACATGCCTATGAAGAAGTCGTCAATGCCGTGTCGCATTATGTGCCCAAACCTGCACCATCAAAAACGTACGACCCAAAAATCGACCTAATCAATGATGCGGGCATTAAGCTTACGCCAAAACATTATGCTTATGTCAAAATATCCGAAGGCTGTAACCACCGTTGCACTTTCTGTATCATCCCAAGCTTTCGTGGCGACCTCGTTAGTCGCCCGATTGACAGTATCATGACTGAAGCGGCTGCGCTCAAAAACGCAGGCGTCAAAGAGCTATTAATCATCTCGCAAGATACCTCAGCCTATGGCGTAGATCTTAAATACAAAACCAGTTTTTGGAATGGTATGCCCATCAAATCCAAATTTTACGATATGTGCGAGGCACTCAATCGACTGGGCATTTGGGTGCGTTTGCATTATATCTATCCTTACCCACATGTTGATGCTGTGGTCAAACTGATGAGTGAAGACAAGCTACTGCCATATCTTGATATCCCGTTCCAACATGCCAGCCCCAATGTGCTCAAAGCCATGAAGCGCCCCGCGCATAGCGAAAACGTATTGGAGCGCATCAAAACTTGGCGCTCGATTTGCCCCGATATTGTCATTCGCTCTACCTTTGTGGTGGGTTTCCCTGGCGAGACAGAAGAAGATTTTGAATATTTGCTCGACTGGCTCAAAGAGGCGCGATTAGACAGAGTAGGGGCGTTTACCTATTCAGAAATAGAAGGCGCGGCGGCAAACGACTTGCCGAACCCTGTGCCAGAAGCTATCAAACAACAACGTTATGAACGACTGATGGCGCTACAGCAACAAATCAGTGCCGAAAAACTGGCTGAGAAAGTCGGTAAAACCTTAAAAGTGCTGGTGGATGAGATTGATGAAGAAGAAAATATCGCCATTTGCCGTAGCTATGCCGATGCGCCAGAAATTGACGGTCACGTGTATGTAGATAATATTGATGCATCGGTTAAAGTCGGTGAATTTTTAACCGTCACCATTGATGAAGCCAATGAGTATGACCTTTTTGCCAGTTTTACAGGTGAACTGTTATAAGGATAAGGATTGTCATGTCTCAATCAATGATAGCGTATAGTCTCTTAGCGATTGCGATTATTAGTGAAGTGACTGGTTCAACTTTTTTGGCAAAATCAGAGGGGTTTAGCAAACCCTTGCCCACTATTATCACCATGATTTGTTTTGGCATTGCTTTTTATCTTCTTTCACAAGTTATCAAAATCATACCACTGGGGATTGCTTATGCCATTTGGTCAGGGGTGGGTATTGTGTTAACCGCTATCATTGGGTACTTTATTTTGGGTAATAAACTGGATTTACCCGCCATCGCGGGTATGAGCCTAATTGTATTGGGTGTGATTGTGATTAATCTGTTTTCTCATTCAGCCACGCATTAATCACGCTTTAATATAGTACCTTGAATATAGCGACTTGATAGTTTGATGGCTAAAGCCGATTGAATTCTCGAAGTTAGAGCAGGGTAAAAATTAAAATGACTGTTGAAATTATCTTTACACTATCTAAAAACCGTTAATTTTGTTAAAATTTCGCCATTTGCATTATTTGTTATCCAACAGCCAACAAGAGGTCAACCATGTCTGATAAAGCTCCCCGTTACCAACGTATTTTGCTCAAACTCTCTGGCGAGGCCCTGGCAGGCAAAAATGATATGGGGATTGATTCAGGCGTATTAGACAACATGAGTCTTGCGATTGCGCACTTGGTAGGATTGGGTGTGCAAGTGGGTATCGTGGTCGGTGGTGGCAATTTGTATCGTGGCGCTGCGCTACAAAAACAAGGCTTGGTGGGCCGTGTCACAGGCGACCAAATGGGTATGCTTGCGACCGTGATGAATGGCTTGGCGATGCGTGACGCCCTAGAGCGCCGTAATATCAAATGCCGTTTGATGTCAGCCTTGCCAATTGGTGAAGTGACTGAAAACTACAGCAGCCGCAATGCCATTCGCTATTTAAAAAACAATGAAGTGTGTGTGTTTGTCGCAGGTACCGGCAATCCGTTTTTTACCACGGATACCGCAGCATGTTTACGTGGCATCGAGATTGAAGCCAATTTAATCCTAAAAGCCACCAAAGTCGATGGCGTGTATAACAAAGATCCAAATAACCATGACGATGCCGTCAAATACGACGAACTCACCTTTGACCAAGTGCTAGATCAAAAATTGGGGGTGATGGATTTGACTGCGATTGCGTTGCTGCGTGAGCATAACGTACCGCTGCAAGTATTTGATATGGCAAAACCCAACGCGCTGCTTCATGTGGTGATGGGCGAGGCAGAAGGCACCAAAGTTATCAATTACTAATTTCTAAATTTGACATACAGAGTTTTAAAAGGATGCAACATGATTAACGATATTAAAAAACAAGGTGAAGACAAAATGAAAAAGGCGATTGAAGCCTTGGAAAATGCCTTTAGTAAATTACGTACAGGGCGCGCCCATCCTGGTATTTTACAGGGTGTGATGGTGTCTTACTATGGCTCTGAGATGCCACTTAATCAAGTGGCGAGCATCAACGTTGAAGACTCGCGTACCCTGTTAGTGCAGCCTTTTGACCGTAGCATGGTGCAGGCAGTGGACAAAGCAATTCGTGAATCAGATTTGGGTCTCAACCCAATGAGCGCAGAAGTGATTCGGGTACCACTACCCGCATTGACAGAAGAAACCCGTAAAGATATGCAAAAATTGGCACGTCATGAAGCCGAAGAGCGCCGTGTTTCCGTGCGTAATGCCCGCCGTGATGCCAACAATGCCTTAAAAGCCTTGGTAAAAGACAAGCAAATCTCAGAAGACGATGAACGCCGCGCCAATGACGACATCCAAAAAATGACCGATAAATACATTGATAGCATTGATAAAATGCTCTCTAGCAAAGAAGCAGAGTTAATGGCCGTTTAATCGTTGTTTATCCAATAAAAGAACCAATTAATAAGAAGTAGGTCATGGTTGAGTCAAAGGCAGCAATGCCACAACATATTGCCATCATTATGGATGGCAATAACCGCTATGCCAAAGCACATGGGCTACCAACCGGTGGCGGGCATATTGCCGGCAAAGATAATTTAGACCCTTTGGTTGAGCATTGTATGGATATTGGTATACGTGCGTTGACGGTGTTTGCTTTTTCTAGCGAAAATTGGCAGCGCCCAGCCAGTGAAGTGGCGCTATTGATGAAGCTGCTTGAGCAAACCGTCCATGACCAATTACCGCGAATGCTGCGTCACCAAATTTCTTTGCGCTTTATCGGCGATAGGGATGCCTTGACGCCGCATTTACGCGCGATTATGCAAGATGCAGAAGAGCAAACTGCCCATTTTACTAAAATGAGTTTGGTGATTGCTATCAGCTACGGCGGTCAATGGGACATCGTCAATGCCTGCCGCCAAGTTGCCAAGCAAGTGGAACAAGGCGCGCTTACTGCCGATGCCATTACCCAAGACGATTTTGCACGCCACCTGTCACTATCGGATTTACCAGCCGTTGATATGTTAATCCGTACAGGGGGTGATTACCGCATTTCTAATTTTTTACTTTGGCAATGTGCGTATGCTGAGTTATTTTTTACCGAAACGCTTTGGCCAGATTTCAAGGCGGCTGAATTAGACCAAATGATTGATATTTTCATGGGTCGTGAGCGTCGATTTGGTAAGACCAGCGAGCAAGTATTAGGTTTGGGCTTTTAATTAATCAATAGGAATTGTCATGTGGGAACGCATTAGAACCGCCATTATTTTGTTAGTGATTGTTGGCGTTGCAATGTTTGCCACCCGCGAGCCTATTTTGATGTTGCCGCTATTGTTAGTCGGTGCAGGCTTTGGGGCTTTTGAGTGGTCAAAGCTCATGCCGTCACTTGAACAAAATCCCGACAGTTATGTACCGCCTACCACCCAAATTCCCACCAAACCTGCCAAACCAATTGATTATATGTATACCCTTGTGATGCTAGGGATTGTCAGTGTGTTATTGGTAATGGCAAAGCTAACTGGTAGTATAGCCTCTTGGGTATTTTTTTGGATGGTTGCGGCGCTGATTTGGTTGGTAGCGATTGGCTGGATTCGTCGTTATCCCAACAATACGCAAGCTTGGTATGGTAAGCAGTTATACGTCATCGGTATGATTATACTGTCATCCGCCATTACTGCGATGTATTATCTGTGGTCACTTTCAGCTTGGTGGCTGCTATATGTGTTTGTATTGGTGTGGTGCGCGGATAGCGGTGCTTACTTTGTCGGACGAAAACTTGGTAGACGCAAGATGTCCCCGCACGTCTCACCCAATAAAAGTGTGGAAGGCTTATTAGGTGGACTTGCCACGGGCACGCTTGTGGTGATTGGCGTCTCTTTTGGCTTGTTAAACGATTGGTCTATGCTGGCTATTGGGTTGTTTTTGCTCTTATCGTTGCTCACTATCATCATGTCCGTGTTCGGTGATTTATTTGAAAGTATGCTAAAGCGCCATGCAGGCGTCAAAGATGCCGGGGCATTGTTGCCAGGGCATGGGGGTATTCTTGATCGCATTGACTCGCAGCTTTCAGCCGTGCCAATTTTTGCGTTGGGGTTTTGGGCGATGAAATTTTACGGCTTAATTTAATGCTACATTGCGTTTATTTTTCAAAAATTTTCACATCTGCTTAATATTAATTTGTTCAATTCCAATCTAGCCAATATCAATTTGTTTAATTCACTAATCAATGCAAGCTTGTGTTTCATCCAATCTTTTTTGCGCAACTGCTTGTCGATTGATGCTTAAAAATCTTCTCGCGTGTTAATATGCTTATAACAGTGGTAATTTGCCGCTGTAAACGTAAAATGTTAGGTTTAACCGCCGTCTGCCCCAACTTACTAGGTCATTGTAATGCTATCTTCAACTCACACTATACCGCAAAAAAACATTGCTATTATGGGCGCAACTGGCTCTATCGGCGATAGTACGCTATCGGTCGTCAGTCAGCATCCTGATTTGTATAACGTGGTCGGGGTGACAGGGTTTTCACGGCTGGATAAACTGTTGAGCATTTGCCAGCAATTTAAGCCAAGCTATGTTTGTGTTGCCAAAGAAAAGGAAACAGCATTTGCGCAGATGCTCAGCGAGGCTCATCTAAGCTGCAAGATTTTGATTGGTGAGCAAGGTCTGGTTGAGCTTGCCACGTTAGCAGAAGTGGACATGGTGGTTGCGGCCATCGTCGGCGCTGCAGGCTTGCCGTCAACACTGGCAGCGGCTAACGCGGGCAAAACGATTTTGCTTGCCAATAAAGAAGCGTTAGTCATGGCAGGTGAGCTGATGATTAAAGCCGTCAAGCAGTCAAATGCCAAATTGCTCCCAATTGATAGTGAGCACAATGCCATTTTTCAATGTTTGCCTACTGCAGTACAACAACAACGCAATGCCATTCATGATGATAACCATGGTATTAAAAAGCTTTGGTTAACCGCCTCAGGTGGGCCATTTTTACACAAAACACTTGACGATATGAAAGGCGCCAGCGTGGCGGAAGCTGTCAAGCACCCGAACTGGTCCATGGGGCAAAAAATATCAGTAGATAGTGCCACCATGATGAATAAAGGCTTGGAGCTGATTGAAGCGAGTTTTTTATTTGATATGCCCGTCTCTGAGATTGAAGTGGTCATTCATCCGCAAAGTATCGTGCACTCTATGGTTGAATACAACGATGGTAGTTTTTTAGCGCAGCTAGGCAGTCCTGATATGCGTACCCCCATTGCCCATGCTATGGCATACCCCAATCGTATCAGCAGTGGGGTGGAACGATTAGACATTTTTAAGTTAAGTAATTTAAATTTTGTCCGACCTGATTTAGAAAAGTTTAAATGCCTTGGGTTGGCTTATCAAGCCATGCAACAAGGAAGCTATGCGTGTATCGCATTAAATGCCAGTAATGAGATAGCCGTTCAAGCGTTTTTAAATGGTGACATCTGTTTAACCGATATTGCCGATATCAATGAAAAAGTGCTATTGCAAGCTGAAAAACAGCCGATTGGGTCATTGCAAGCGATTTTGGCGGTCGATAAACTAAGCCGCGAACAAGCACACCAATGTATTGCCGATTTAAACGCTTAAATAATGCTTAAAAAAAGCTTAAAAATAGTTGGCAACACTGGTTGATAATCGTTAAAAATGACTACATAACTTATTAATATACCGATAGTTAAATTATTTTTAGCCTGTGATTTTGTCAAAAGGATACCCATGAATTTCATCTTGACCGTTTTAGCTGCGATTGTGGTACTAGGACCTTTGGTTGCGCTACATGAGTGGGGGCATTACATTGTTGCTCGGCTATGCGGTGTCAAGGTATTGACCTATTCAATTGGGTTTGGTCCAAAGCTGCTAAGCTGGACCAGTAAAAAAACGGGGATTAATTACGCTGTCTCTGCGATTCCGCTTGGCGGCTATGTCAAAATGCTCGATGAGCGAGAAGGCAAAGTTAACCCGGCCGAACGTCATTTAGCCTTTAATACCCAACAACCTTGGAAAAAAATCGCCATCGTCGCAGCAGGTCCGGTGATGAACTTACTGATTGCGATTTTTTTGTATTGGCTGTTATTTATCACCCCAACCCAAGTATTGGCGACCAAAGTCGGCAGTATTTTGCCCAATTCACCCGTCAGTCAAACCAGTCTCACAGTTGGTGACGAAATTGTTGCGGTTGATAATAAACCCATCCAAAGTTGGCAGGATATTAACTATGCGTTAGCCGATCGTATGGGCGAGTCGGGGCAAGTTAATTTAACGGTGAATGGCGCGCAAGGTCAAACCAATGTCGCCGTGCCGATACAGCGCTTTATGAAAGCAGAAGCGGGTAAAGCAACCAATCCGATTGATAGTCTAGGTGCGATTCCGTGGCAACCAAAAATTCCTGCGGTGGTCGGTGAAATTGTCCCAAATAGCGCTGCTGCCCGTCAAGGTCTGCAAGTCGGTGATACCATCACCCGTGTCAACGGTCAACCGGTGAGCGATTGGCTGGCGTTTTCACAGGTTGTCAAATCAAGCCCCGAGCAGTTATTAACCCTTGAAGTGCAGCGCCAAGGCAAAATCATCACCTTACAAATCATGCCACAAGCAAAAAAAGATACCATGGGCAATCGATTTGGACAAATTGGCGCAGCGGCAGCCACATCTAAGATTACGCCGCCACCTGAGTATATAAAAACCATTCAATATACCCCCATCCAAGCAGTGGAAAAATCCGTGCATCAAACGGTCGATTTAAGTGCCATGACCCTCAAATCAATGGGTAAAATGTTGACGGGCACCATTGGGGTTGAAAACCTATCAGGTCCCATTACCATTGCCAAAGTTGCCAATCAAAGCTTTAGCATCGGTTGGGAAGCGGTATTGTCGTTTATGGCGATTATCAGTCTAAGCCTTGCTGTGCTCAATTTATTACCCGTGCCTGTACTTGATGGCGGTCATATTGTCATGTATGCCTATGAGGCTATTTTTGGTAAACCCATGCCTGAGAAAGTACAAATGATGGGAATGAATATTGGTTTAGTTTTGCTTGCAGGTTTCATGCTGTTGGCGATTGGTAACGATATCTCACGCTTGTTTTAATCGACCCAAATTTGGCTAAAATATTGATTTATAGTTTTGTTTTTTCGCTAGACTTTACGCAAAATTTAGCTTACCTTATGCCAGTAAAATTTATTTACGGATCTCTTGTGCTTTGATAATACAAGCTACACATCAAAGACAAACTATTACTAGAAGTTTAATCAAGTCACCCTTTTTGATAGCATTTGTCATTTTTAGCAAACTAAACTTAGATTACCAAATTTAGATTATCAAATCTAGATAATGATTTTTGGATAACTAATTTTGGATACCTAAAAGTGACAGGTTTCATGCATTATCTTTGGGCAGTCGTCAATTCGGAAACAAGTTATATGCGAAATTCAGCGTTATTTTTGGTTGCACCGTTAGCACTCGTTACCTCGTATGCACAAGCGGCAAATTTTACCGTGAGCGATATTCAATTTAATGGATTGACACGGGTATCCGCTGATAACCTCTATCCCGTGCTTGCTGTCAATACCGGTGAAGTAGCAAACGATACCAATATCGCAGCTAGTATCAAAGCCCTCTATGAAACTGGCAATTTCTCAGACGTTAAAGCATCCCAATCAGGCAATAAATTGGTATTTGACGTGGTAGAGCGCCCAATTATCGCAAATGTCACTTATGACGGTAATAAACTGATTCCAAAAGAAGCATTGACCGAAGGCCTAAAACGTATTGGCATCGTAGAAGGCAATGTGCTAAAACAGGCGACAGTTGAGCAAGTGCAAAATGAGCTAAAACAGCAATATAATCAGCAAGGTTATTATAATAGCGAAGTTAAAGTGACCCAAACGCCCTTAGACAATAACCGCGTTGCGCTTAAATTTAATTTTGTTGAAGGTAAAGCGGCGCGTGTTGTCGATATCAAGGTAATTGGTAACAAACATTTTAGCGACAAAGAAATCAGACAGGCGATGAGCATCAAAGAAAGCTCATGGATCAATGTGATTAGCAAATCTGACCGCTATGCCAAAGAAAAGCTTGCGGCAAGTTTAGAAAATGTCACCGCCATGTACCAAAACGCGGGCTTCGTCAAATTCACCATCAATGATGCCACTATTAATTTAAGTCCAGAAAAAGACAAAGTGTTTATTGAGCTCAATCTTACTGAAGGTGAGCAATATAAATTTGGTAATGTCAACTTTATGGGTACGCCCAACTACGATACCGACAAGCTTCGTAAGCAAGTAGCATTTAAGCCAGGTGAGCGTTATTCACAACGTCAAATGACGACAACTTTACAAAATCTTGGCACACTGTATGGTAACGATGGCTACTATTTTGCCCAAATCCGCCCAGTGCCCCGTATCAATGAGGACACTCGCACGGTAGATGTCGATTTCTTTATTGATCCTGTGCGTCCTGTGTATGTGCGCCGTATCAATTTTACCGGCAATAATAAAACCGCAGATGAAGTATTGCGCCGAGAAATGCGCCAAATGGAAGGCGCATTGGCCGCCAATGAAAAAATCGATTTGTCGCGCACGCGTTTGATGCGTACAGGCTTCTTCAAAACTGTCAACATGGATGTCAAACCTGTCCCCAACACCCCCGATCAGGTAGATATCAATGTCGCAGTAGAGGAGCAGCCATCAGGTACCAGTACCATTGCGGCTGGTTATTCACAAAGTGGTGGTATCACCTTCCAAGCAGGTTTAAGTCAATCTAACTTTTTGGGTACAGGTAATCAGGTCAATATTTCGTTATCGCGTTCTCAGACGTTAGATAGTTATAATTTGGGCTATACCAACCCGTACTTTACGCCAGATGGGATATCGCAAAGTGCCAGTATCTATACACGCAAAACCAAATATGACAGAAAAAACATTTCAAACTATGTAACAGACTCGTATGGTGGCACCTTAGGTTTTAGCTACCCGATTGATGAAAATAAGAGTTTAAGTGCTGGTCTCACACTTGATAGTACCAAAATCAAAGCAGGCGCTTTGTTAGCGGTATCAAACTATCAATACTTAAAAGACGAGGGCAATCTTGAAATAGGTTCAGACTCCGATGGCAATGAATCATTCGAATCAGACCCATTTAATACCGCGAGCCTAAATTTAGGCTGGAATATGAACACGCTTGACCGTGGGCGTTTTCCAACCAACGGTATGTCCCATAACGTCAATTTAGAACTGGCCTTTGGCGATGCCACTTACCAAAAACTGGTCTATCAAGGAAACTACTATCGCCCATTCCTAAAAAATACCGTACTACGCGGTTATACCAAGTTAGGATATGGTAACGATTTACCTTTCTGGAAAAACTTCTTTGCAGGGGGTTATGGCTCAGTGCGTGGTTATGAGAATGCCACTTTAGGTCCTACCAGTAATCGTTATTACCCAGTGAAGAATTATAATGGGGTCGATAATTACCCAGAAGAGATTGGCGGTAATGCACTCGCGCAAGTGGGTACTGAATTAATCTTGCCGATGCCGTTTAAAGGCGATTGGGCAGACCAAATCCGTCCCGTGTTATTTGTTGAAGGGGCACAAGTGTTTGACACCACCAATAAATATGACCAAAAAATCACAGTGGGTGGCAATACCGTATCGCTATTAAATGAAAAAGACAATAACATGCGTTTTAGCGCGGGTGCAGGCTTCACTTGGATTACCCCAATTGGTCCAATCTCATTAAGCTATGCCGTTCCGCTCAATGATAAAGATAAAGATAAAGTCGACAATGTACAGTTCGAAATTGGACGTACATTCTAAAAGGTCTATGTATATGAAAATAATCACTCAGTTAGCCACAGCAAGTATTTTAAGTGTATTGGCAATGCCAGTGTTTGCCAATACCGTTGCGGTTTGGAATTCCCAAGTTGCCATTAACAATACTAACATCGCCAAAACCAAAATTGGCGTGGTGCAAGCGGCGGTCAAACCAAAGCAGCAGCAGCTTGATAGCTACAAAGCCACCATTGAGCGTTTGCAAAAACAATACGCCACGCAAAATGCTCAGATGACCCAAGCACAAAAGGATGATTTGCGTAAGCAAATTCAAACCAACCTACAAAACTATGAACAGGTTGCCAGTCAAATCCAGTCCATCATTGATACCAATGAGGCAGAAGTGATGCAGCGAATTGCCCCCAAAATCCAAGCCATTAAAGAAAATATTGTGCGTCAAAAAAATATTGATGTGCTCATTGATAATCGTGATAGAACCGTTAGTTATGTCAAACCTGAATGGGATGTAACGGCAGATTTTACCAAAGCGATTAACGATCAAGTAAAATAATATTTTTTAAGCTCAGAGGTTTTAGCAAAAACGCAATATTCGACTATTGCGTTTTTTATTTTGTGTGTAAAATTAAGGCAAATTTTAAGCAAACGATTGGAGTAATCAAATGGCGTTCACCATCGCACAAATTTTGGATTTTTTAGGTAGTGACGTCATTGACCAAGGGGATGTACAAACCGACCAAAATTTGCAGAAACAAATTTCTAAAATCGCTGCCCTTGAGGATGCCACCGACAGCGATATCACTTTTATTGCCAATCCTCTATTTGAATCAAAATTGCAAACCACGGGCGCGGGCGCCGTGCTAGTCCCTGCATCCTTGCAGGAAAAATGCCCAAGCCATAGCGTCGCCATCGTGGTCAAATCACCTTATGCCGCGTATGCCAAACTGACCGCATTGTTTGAACCGACGCAAGCGTATCATCAGACAGTCAACCCTAATTTATCGGACAGTTTGATTCACCCGACGGCCATTTTGGGTAACAATCTGCAGTTGGGCGACAATGTGCGTATTGGGGCGTATAGCCAAATTGGTGATAACTGCGTCATTGGTGATGGCGTCAAGATTGATGCCCAAGTCAATATTCAGCCCAATGTCGTGATTGGCGAAGGTAGCTTAATCGCGCCGCACGTGTACATCGGTCATGATTGTGTATTGGGTAAACATGTCAGCTTGCATAGTCATGCCAGCATTGGCAATGACGGGTTTGGCTTTGCCCCTAGAGGCAGTACAGATGAAGCAGGTTGGCAAAAAATTCACCAATTAGGACGAGTGATACTGGGCGATCATGTCAGCGTAGGCAGCCACACCTGTATCGATCGTGGTGCGCTGAATGATACGGTTATCGGTAATCATGTCATTATCGATAATTTGGTGCAAATTGCCCACAATGTGAAAATTGGTGCTGGCACGGTGATTGCAGCATGCGTGGGGATTGCTGGCAGTACAGAAATTGGTAAACGCTGCATGATTGGCGGGGCATCAGGTTTTGCAGGTCATATCAAAATTTGTGATGATGTCACGATTACTGGCATGACGATGGTAACCAAATCGATTCACCAACCGGGGGTATATTCTTCAGGCATGCCAGTGATGCCCAATAGCTTATGGAAAAGAGCCTATATTAATTTTAAGCAACTTGGCAAACCAAAAAGTTAATCGTTACCTTTATCCATCAAATAATTTGAGAAAACAACTGTAAACTCAATCTTAAAACCGTTACAATGGTTGTTTTTCACAAATCTATTTTTTTGATAAAGATGATTTAAAAGTATAAAGGATATATCCATGGATTTTGATAAGTTGCTTGATGAAGACATCGCTGACCTTGCACAGCTTGGGGTGACGTTACCTATCAATGCCGTTGTGTTACGTGATTATCTCCCTCACCGTTATCCTTTTATGCTATTAGACAGAGTCACTGCGGTAAAACCCAATGAATGGATTACCGGTCTTAAAAACATCACCATTAACGAGCCTTTCTTTAATGGTCACTTTCCTGAAGAGCCTATCATGCCAGGCGTGTTAATGATTGAAGCCATGGCGCAGGTAGCGGGTGTACTAGGTTTTATCAGCAAAAATGTTAAACCAAGAGATGGTTATATTTATCTGTTCGCTGGGGTCGATAAAGTGCGTTTTAAACGTCAAGTCATCCCCGGTGATCAGCTCATTTTACGTGCCGAAAAAACCATGGAGCGTCACAGTATCTATAAATTTAGTTGCACAGCGTGCGTGGGTGATGAGTTGGCAGCCAGTGCAGAAATCACCATTGCAGAGCAGCGTACCCAATATCACCAGTCATGACTTTAACGTCATTTTTACATGGCTTGAATAAGGCGCGTTTGAGTAAGCTATAACGATAAAATCTGTTTAAGTTAAGCAAAATCCTTGATAAAAATGGCATACTTTAGTAAAAATGCTATAATGTCGTTTTTATTTTAACCTACTGTTTATAGTTAGCTTTGCCTATGGTTTCAGCTAAATCTATATATTTAGTTATTTTTGATGTATTTAGTTCTTCTTGAATAGTAGGCTGGTATAAGGATTTTTCATGACGATTCACCCAACGGCGATTATTGATGCCACTGCAACGATACACCCGTCGGTCAAGATAGGGCCGTATTGCATTATTGGTGAACATGTCACAATTGGCGCACAGACTGTGCTTCACCCCCATGTCGTCATTAGCAAGTTTACCCGTATCGGTGAGCGTAACCAGATTTTTCAATTCGCTAGCATCGGCGAAGACTGCCAAGATCTCAAATACCAAGGTGAGGAGACGTGGCTAGAAATCGGCGATGACAATCGCATTCGCGAAGCCTGTAGCATTCATCGCGGCACGGTACAAGATAAAGGCATCACACGCGTTGGTAGCCGTAATCTGTTTATGGTCAATACCCATATTGCGCACGATTGCGTGATTGGGAGCGACAACATTGTGGCTAATAATGTGGGGATTGCAGGGCATGTCCGCATTGGTAACCATGTGATTGTTGGTGGTAATTCAGGTATTCACCAATTTTGTAGCATTGATGATTATAGTTTGATTGGTGGTGCAAGCTTGATTTTAAAAGATGTTGCGGCTTTTAACATGGTATCGGGTAACCCTGCCAAAAGCCATGGTCTTAATATCGAAGGCATGCGCCGTAAAGGTTGGTCAAAGCAGACTATTGATTATCTGCGACAAGCTTATCGGGTGATTTTCCGTTCAGGACTGACCAAAGAAGAAGCCATTGTAGCAGTGACCGAGCAGCTATTACCCCAAGAACCTTTGGTACAATTGCTATTGGATTCCCTGATTCATAGCGAACGTGGCTTAGTCAGATAACGTGGTAAGATAAGGTAGTAAGGAAAGATAGCGTTGCTATTTAGCGTATCCACAGCAGCTTATAAAAAGTAAAAAAGAGCCAAATCGGCTCTTTTTTTTAGGTCTTTTTAGGTCAAATGCAAATCAGGTTTTGGTAAGTTTTGCTGCTGATAAAAAGTATCGACAAACGCATCAAACTTATCATCTTCAATGGACTGACGGATATCTGCCATCAAGCGCTGATAGTAACGCAAATTGTGTATGGTGCCCAACTGTGCCGATAGCATTTCATTGCACTTGAACAAATGATGCAAATAGGCGCGGCTAAAATTCTGACAAGTATAACAATCACATTCGCTATCAAGCGGACTTTGATCAAAACGGTGCACCGCATTTTTAATTTTAACCGCGCCAAAAGTGGTGAAATAATGACCATTTCGTGCATTACGTGTTGGCATCACGCAATCAAACATATCAACACCGCGGCGTACCGCTTCCACGATATCTTCAGGTTTACCCACACCCATCAAGTATCTGGGCTTGTCGGCTGGCATATCATCGGGTAAGTAATCAAGCACCGCCATCATTTCTTCTTTTGGCTCACCGACTGACAGCCCGCCAATGGCATAGCCATCAAACCCAATATTTAATAGACCTTCTAAGGATTTTTCACGAAGGTTGCGATACATACTGCCTTGGATGATACCAAACAAAGCATTCTTATTACCCAGTTTTTCATGCTCATTTTTACAGCGCTCGCCCCAACGCAGCGATAATTCAAGCGATGTATCCGCTTCGCTAGGCGTTGCAGGATAGGGCGTGCATTCATCAAACTGCATGACGATGTCTGAGTTCAGTGAGTATTGAATTTGCATTGATATTTCGGGGGATAAAAATACTTTTGCGCCATCAATCGGCGAGCGAAAATGCACACCTTCCTCTTTGATTTTACGCATTGCGCCCAGACTAAAAACTTGAAAACCACCCGAATCGGTTAAAATCGGCTTGTTCCAACCGATAAAGTCATGTAACCCGCCAAATTTGTCAATGACATCGGTCGTTGGGCGCAGCCACAAATGAAAGGTATTGCCCAAGATGATTTCGGCGCCGATTTCGTGGATATCGCGCGGCAGCATGCCTTTGACGGTGCCATACGTGCCGACAGGCATAAAGGCAGGGGTTTGCACATCGCCATGAGCGAGATGAACCGTACCACGGCGAGCACGGCTCTCGCCTGTAGCGTTTTTATGTAAGGTGAATTGCATATTTTGCTTTAGTAAGTTTTGCTAAAAGGCGGTATTATACCATTAACTTACGTGGCTGAAAATGCTATTAATTTTTAGTTTTTTTAATATCAATAGTAATAAAAAATAACAGGTAAGACAAAACACAAAACGTGCTAACCGCATAAATAATCACCACCCAAAGCGATTGCTTTTTTCTGTGTTCAATATGCTTGACTGCATCGGCATAATCATAAATTACTTTGCCATCGATTGAAAGTTCGTATAAAAGACGTGTGGCATCGACTTGCGATGTTTTTTGTAATGATGCCCAATCAAGGCTAACTGTTTGATTTTCTAAAGGTAAATAGTTATGCAAACAATCTTGAATATAAGGTGTGAATGGACATTGATAAAATCGTAAAGTATTTTCTGATACCACCGCCATATTTGGCAAATAGATAAGTTTGCTGTTGATTTGTTGATAAGGGGTGAATTTAGCCGTACCTTGCGAGTGAAAAAGTTCAGTTTTAGCAGGAATTGGATAGGTTGTGTTGAACATTTAATATACAAAAGGACATAATGAGGAAATTTTGATAA